>PMOY01000121.1 GCA_003165655.1 Solirubrobacterales bacterium | reverse complement strand
GTTGCACACGCTCGGCCTCTGGACCTTGGCGTTGAGGATGATCGCTTCCGCTGCGTCGAGGTCGGCGCTGGCGTCGACGTAGACGTGGCAGTTCCCGGAAGCGGCGTAGATGACCGGCACGGTGGCCACGTCCTCGAGCGCCGCCTTCAGCCGCTCGCCGCCGCGCGGAATGATGAGATCGACGACGCCGGTCTGGGTCGCCAGCTCGGCGAGCTCCGCGGTACCGCCCCCGGCCACGAGCGCCATCACGCCGGCCGGCAGGCCGGCCGCCTCGGCGGCCTCGATCGCGATTCCCGCCAGCGCCGCGTTCGAATGCGCTGCCATGCTCGAGCCGCGCAGCACGATCGCGTTGCCGGATTTCAGGCACAGGGCCGCGGCGTCGATCGTGACGTTCGGCCGGGCCTCATAGACCACCGCGATCACGCCGAGCGGCACGCGCACCTTGCGCACGTCGAGCCCGTTTGCCAGCCGCGAGCCGCCGATCACCTCGCCGACGGGATCCTCGAGCGCAGCGATGTCCCGCACCTGTGCCGCGATCGCCGCCACGCGGCCGGCGTCGAGCGCGAGCCGATCGATCAGATGCGCCGCGACGCCGTTTGCCTCCGCGGCCTCGAGATCGTGCGCATTCGCCTCGAGGATGTCGGCCGTGCTCGACAGCAGTGCCACAGCGATCGCCTCGAGCGCAGCGTTCTTCGTGCCCGAGTCGAGCGTCGCCAGCACTCGCGACGCCCGCTTGGCGGCGGCGCACGTGTCCGAGACCGAGAGTGCTGTGGTGGCCATCCCGACAAAGACTACGCGAGCGGCTCACCAGCCGCGGGCGCCGGGGCGAGCGGGTCGCCAGCCGCGGGCGCCGGGGCGAGCACCGGCTCACCAGCCGCGGGCGTCGGGGCCACGAGTGGCTATGTCACGCGAGCACGAAGTAGTCCCTGTGCACAGCCTCTTCGCTGGCACTCGGGAGCAGCTCGCGCACGGCGGGAGACTTCAGGCCGCGGACGCTGCGCAGCTCGCCCGCCGAGTAGTTGCAGATGCCCTTCCCCACCGGGTGCCCGTCGTGCGCGACGTCCACCGCGTCACCGGCCTCGAACTCGCCCGAGACGTCGACGACGCCGACCGGGAGCAGGCTCGTCCCGCCGTCCCGCAGCGCCCGCGCCGCCCCGGCATCCACGAGCACGCGTCCGCGTGATGGCTTGGCGTACTTCAGCCACAGCTTGAAGCTCGAGTAGCGGCCCTCCCGGGCCGCGAAGCGGGTGCCGACGGGCTCGCCCGCGGCGGCCGCCGGAATCGTTCCCGCGACCAGGCCGCTCGCGATCACCGCGGCGATCCCGGCGGCGGTGGTCATCTCCGCCGCGACGACCTTTGAGCGCATCCCGCCTGAACCGAGGGGAGACGTGTTATGTCCGATCTCGAGCCCTTCGAGCGCTTCGAAGTCATTCACTGCGGGCACGAGCTCGGCGTCGGGGTGGGCCCGTGGGTCGGCCGTGTAGACCCCGCCGGCATCGGTTAGCAGCAGCAGCAGCTCGGCTCCCAGCAGAATCGCCACCTGCGCCGCGAGGAAGTCATTGTTACCGAACGAGATCTCGTCGGTCGTCGTCGTGTCGTTCTCGTTGATCACGGGAACGACGCGCCACTCCAGCAGCTTGCGCAGCGTCCCGCGAGCATTGAGGTAGTGCGTCCGGGCGCTCATGTCGAAGAACGTCAGCAGCACCTGTGCGGTGGGGACTCCGCGAGCCCGCAACAGCTCGTCGTAGACCTGGTAGAGCTTGCCCTGACCGACCGCGCTCGCCGCCTGGAGCTCGTCCATGGCCCGCGGTCGCAGCGGTAGCGACATCACTCCCATGCCCCGCGCGATCGCGCCGCTGGTGACGATCACGATCGCTCGACCGTCGTCGTGGAGCGCCGCCACCTCATCGCAGATCCGTCCGAGTACGTCCGCGCGCACGTCGCCGCGCTCGTCCGCGACGATGCTCGACCCGAGCTTGATCACCAGGCAACTCATCGCGCGACAGCTTAGGGTTCGTCGGCCTCGAGGGGGACCGTTCAGATGCCAGGGTGAAGATCGAACTCCACGCCTGCGATCTCGACGTCGTCGCCGGCTTCGAACCCCTGCGCCTCGAGCGCACGGATCACTCCGATCCCCCGCAGCCGTCGCTCGAGATGCGCGAGGGCTTCGTCGTTGTCGAGGTCGTAGCGCGCGAGCAGACGCTCGACGCCGGGTCCGCTGACCCGGTACCGGCGATCGTCGGTCTGTTCGACACGGAAGTTCCTGCCCGTCGCCGGGCGAAAGACCAGATGCTCAGCCAGCTCGTCGATCGCCGGCGCGGCCTCGATCGCCGGGAGCATGGGGACGCGCCGCAGCAGCTCGCGCTTCAGCTCGTCGAGCCCGGCGCCGCTCACCGACGAGGTGAGCAGGACCGGCACCTCGGGACCGAGGCGGTCGCGCCACTGCGCCGCTGCGGCGCCGGCGTCGTCGGGACTCACGAGGTCGGACTTCGAGAGCGCAAGCATGCGCGGCAGCGTGGCGAGGCGTCGGTCGTGAAGCTCGAGCTCGCGCTCGACCGTGGCATGGTTCTCGACCGGATCCGAGCCGTCGAGCGGCGCCGCGTCGAGGACGTGCACGAGCAGGCGCGTGCGTTCGACGTGCGCGAGGAAGTCGTGCCCGAGGCCGGCTCCCGCGCTCGCGCCCTCGATCAGCCCTGGGATGTCCGCCAACACAAGCTGGCGATCCTCGCCCTCGATCGTTCCCAGCACCGGCTCGAGCGTCGTGAACGGATAGCCGGCGACCTTCGGCGTGGCGCGTGTCAGCCGCGCGNNAGCGAGGACTTGCCGGCGTTCGGCAGGCCGACGAGGCCGACGTCAGCGAGCAGCTTCAGTCTCAGCGTCAACCAGCATTCCTCGCCTGGGAGCCCCCGCTCGGCGAACCGCGGGGTCTGATGGGTCGAGGTGGCGAAGCGCTTGTTCCCGCGGCCCCCGCTGCCTCCGCGCGCCACCGTCGCACGCTGCCCCGGGACCACGAGGTCGTAGCGCGTCCCGTCGGACTCGCGAACCGCCTCGGTGCCGGGGGGCAGGCGCACCTCGAGCGTCTCGCCGTCCGCGCCATGGCGCAGCGAACCCCCCCCGGGTCCGGCGCGCTGCGCCTTGAACCGGGACCGGCGACGGAAGGTCTGGAGATCGCGGAGCGAGTCGTCGCACACGAGCACGACGTCTCCTCCCCGGCCACCGTCGCCGCCGTCCGGCCCGCCGCGCGGGACGTGGGCCTCGCGACGGAAGCTCAGAGCGCCGTCGCCGCCGCCGCCGGCCAGCAGGTGAATGCGCGCTTGATCGCTGAGCATGTGATCATCCTGCCATGTCGCCGCCCGTATTCCTGATCACCGGCGCGTCGAGCGGGATCGGCGCCGCCACCGCCCGCCNNTGCGACGTGACCGAATGGGATCAGCAGCAGGCGATGGTGACCGCCGCGCTTGAGCGCTTCGGCCGCCTCGACGTCGCGTTCGCCAACGCGGGCTTCGGCGCCGCTCGTGGCTTCCTCGAAGAGTCCCCCGAGCACTGGCGCGCGATGGTGCTGACCAACGTCTACGGCGCCGCGCTGACGATCAGGGCCACCCTTACGGCGCTCAAGGAGTCCCGTGGCCACCTGCTCCTGACCGGCTCGGTCGCCGGACGCCGCGCCCTTCCGGGTTCGCTCTACTCGGCGACGAAGTGGGCGGTCACCGCGATGGGCGAGTCGGCGCGCCAGGAGCTGAACGGAACCGGGGTGCGGGTGACGCTGATCGAGCCCGGGATGGTCGAAACCCCGTTCTTCGATAACCCCGGCAGCGGTCGCCTGCACGCAGATGACATCGCGCGGGCCGTCATGTTCGCGGTCGCCCAGCCGCCGCACGTCGACGTCAACGAGATCCTGGTCAGGCCGACGGCGCAGGAGGGCTGACGAGCTTTTCGGCGGGCGGCTCGATCGAGATCACACGCCCGCGACGGCCCGTCTTGAACTGCACGATTCCGGCGGCCTTGGCGAAGATCGTGTCGTCCTTGCCGATGCCGGCGCCGTCGCCGGGCTTGAACCGCGTGCCGCGCTGGCGCACGATGATCTCCCCTCCGGTCACCGTCTGACCGGCGAAGACCTTGACGCCGAGGCGTTGGGCGTTGGAGTCGCGACCGTTTCGGCTCGACCCGAGGCCCTTCTTATGTGCCATCGGTGACCTCCGCCGCGACCGCCGTCTCCACGGCCGCCGTCTCCGCGACCGGCGTCTCCTTCGCCGCAGCGGGTCGCGACTTGGTCGGCGCCCGCTCGATCCCGGTCACGCGGACGCGGGTGAGCTCCTGCCGGTGGCCGGTCCGGCGCTTGTAGCCGCGCTTGGGCTTGAACTTGACGATCCGAAGCTTGGGGCCGCGCTCGTGCGCGACCACCGTCGCCTGAACCGTGACGTCGGCGAGTGCCTCGCCGTCGAACACCTCGTCCCCGTTGACGTAGAGCAGCGGCTGGAGGGTCACCTGCGCGCCCTCGTCCACGGGCAGCCGCTCGATGAGCAGGGTCTGACCCTCCTCGACGCGGTACTGCTTTCCGCCTGTTTTTACGATTGAGTACATGGCTATTCGGATGCTGCCGGCGTGCTCTCGGCCCTGGCACCGGAACGGCGCCGTCCGCCCCTGCGGCCGCGGCGCCGAGGTTTTGATTCTACGCCATCCTCGGCTCCTCCGCTCTCGCCAGGCCCTCCGTCGGTCGCCGCCTCGGGCTCCCCGACGAGCGACGCCACCGCGGCCGTCCGGCCGACCTCCTCGATCCGGACCAGCCGCTTGCGCCCGACGTGGCGCCCGCCACCCTTCACTTGGATGATGTAGCCATCGATCTTCGCGACCGCGTCGCCCGGGCTGTACATGTGCGGCTCGACGATCTCGACGTGGACCTCTTCGCCCTCCCGGAACGGCAGCGCGCGCTCGAGCACCTGCTCGCGGTCGCCCTCGAGCAGGACGGCAAAGTGATCGAGTGGGAGCCCCTCGGAGCCCTCGAAGTGGAACCACTTGCCGGTCTCCTCCTCGATTGCGTGCAGGACCCGCTCGTCGTTGCCGGTGATCTCTGCGCTCACCCGCGGGTTCATCTGGATCAGGAAGGCCTCGGCCGAGCGCTCCTTGGCGAGGTCGCGCAGCCGCCGCTCGAACTCGATCGCGAGCGTCTCCTCGGACTTGATCACGCCCTCGCCACCGCACGTCGGGCACGGCCTGGTCATGATCTCGCGCACCCCTTCGGTGACGTTCTGGCGGGTCATCTCGACCAGTCCGAGCGGCGAGATCTCGACCACGAACGTCTTCGTTCGATCCTCGTCCAGCGCCTTGCGCAGCGTCTTGAGCACAGCGTCGCGGTTGCGCGCCCGGGCCATGTCGATGAAGTCGATCACGATGATGCCCCCGATGTCACGCAGGCGGAGCTGACGGACGACCTCGTCGGCGGCCTCGAGGTTGGTCTTCGTGATCGTGTCCTCGAGCCGTGCGCCCTTGCCCCGGCCGATGAAGCTCCCCGAGTTGACGTCGATGACGGTCAGCGCCTCGGCGTAATCGATGACCAGGTAGCCGCCGCTGGGCAGGTCGACCCGGCGTGAGAGCGTCGAGTCGAGCACTTGTTCGACCCCGAACGCCTGGAGCAGCGGCTGCTCTTCCTCCCACAGCTCCACGCGGTCCACCAACTCCGGCGCCGTGCGGGTGAAGAACGAGACGAGCCGGTGGTGCTGCTTCGCATCGTCGACGATCGCGCGCTCGAAGTGCTCGGAGTAGATGTCACGCACGACCCGGACCGAGAGGTCGGCCTCCTGGAACACGAGCGCGGGCGCGGGTGTCTCGGCGACGCGCTTCTGGAGTACCTCCCCAAGCTTGAACAGGTACTGCAGCTCACGCTCGAGGTCGGCGCGCGTCGCGCCGTGGGCGGCCGTGCGGATGATCGCCCCGGCGCCCTTCAGATCGAGCTTGGCCGCCTGCTTGCGCAGGCGCTCGCGCTCGGGCTCGTCGAGCCGTCGCGAGACGCCCACACCCTCGCCGTAGGGCGCATACACCATGTAGCGACCCGCGATCGCGAGGTCCATCGACAGTCGCGCGCCCTTGGTCTTGAGCGGATCCTTGACGACCTGGACGACAACGTCCTGACCCGGCTTGAGCATGTCGGTGATCTGCCGGCCCTCCCGGCTGGAGCCGCGACCGCGCCGCGGCGCCTCCACGCCGGAAAGCACGATCTCGTCGACGTGGAGGAAGCCGTTCTTCTCCAGCCCGATGTCAACGAACGCGGCCTCCAGGCCCGCGAGGACGTTGTCGACCCGACCCTTGTAGATGTTCCCCACGATCGACCGGGCACTGCGACGCTCGAGATAGAGCTCCGCGACCTGGTAGCCGGCACCGGGTCGAGTGGTCTTGCGGCGTCGCCGCGTTGTGGGCTTGCGCGGGGCGACCGTGCCCGGCGCCTCTAGCAGCGCGACGCGGGTCTCCCCACGGTTGACGCTGACCAGCACTTGCTTCTTCAATTGTGTGTTTCAGTCCTTTGTTACGAGAGTAAGGCCCGGCCCTTCCCAGCAGACGCAATCCGTGCCTGGATGTGGATCGACTGCAGGAGGCCAAGGGCGATGAACGTTACGAGAACCGACGAGCCGCCGTAGCTCATGAGCGGCAGCGGCACGCCGGTGTTCGGCACGAGTCCGATCGTCATGCCGACGTTCACGAAGACCTGGAACATGAGCATCCCGAGGATGCCGCCGGCGATCAGCGCGCCGTATAGGTTCTTGGCCATCGTGAGGATGCGCAGGATTCTCCAGATCAGCAGCGCGTAGAGCGACAGCACCAGCGCCGCCCCGGCGAAGCCGTAGCCCTCCCCGACGACCGCGAAGATGAATTCTTCGTTCGCCTCGGGAAGGAAGCCTTGTGTCGCCTGGGTCGCGTGCGCGAACCCAGTGCCCGTCTTCTGCCCGGAGCCGATGGCGACGATCGACTGGCTCGCCTGATAGCCGGGCGAGTTGGGATTGCTCGACGGGTGCAGGAAGGACTCCAGGCGCTCCACCTGGTAGTGCTGGATCACGTGCACGCCGAGCGCCGGCGCGACGACGATCACGAGCGCGACCGACGCGACGAACATCGCCGCCAGCGCGGTCAGGTGCTTCCACGAGGTCCCGGCGATGAACAGCATGCTGACCGCGATCGCGACGAACACCAATCCCGTCCCGAGGTCCGGCTGGGCGATCACGAGCAGCGCCGGGCCGAGCCCGAGCAGCATGATCCGCGCCGTCGTTCGGCGTTCGTGCAGTTGCCTGGTGCGATCGACGGCGAAGGCCGCCAGCGCGACGATCAGAAGCACCTTCCCCAGCTCGGATGGCTGCACGGAGATGAATGGGAACGGGATCTCGCGCTGCGCCCCCAGCGTGGACCGGCCGACCGCGAACACCAAGATATTCGATGCAATGAGGATCGCATACAGGCCGTAGCGGTAATCGCGCAGGCGCGTGTAGTCGATCCGCGCGAGCACGACGGCGATGATCGCCCCGATCCCCGCGTAGGCCGCCTGACGGTCCGAGAGGCTGCTACCGAACGCTCCGTGCAGCGTCACCACCGAGCACACGACGAGCCCGATCGCGCCCAGTGCGAGCAGCGGATCGAACAGGAAGATCGCGCGCGGCCGGATCGCGGAGGCGTCGGGCGTCGCGGGCTGGATCGGGTTCGAGGAGCTCACAACGTCGTCGAGGTCCCCGCTACGTACGGCCCCGGCTTGCCGAGGAACCACTGTGAGAGGATCTGGCGCGCCACCGGCGCCGCGGCGACGGCGCCGAACCCGCCCTTCTCGACGGTGACCACGACGACGATCGGTTTGCTCGTGGCCGTCGCCGGGACGAAGCAGGCATACCAGGCCTGGTCGGGCTCGTTGTTGTGCTGCGCGGTCCCTGTCTTGCCGTAGACCGGCTCGGGGAAGTTGCCCATCACGTCGGCCGAGGTGCCCCCGGAGGCAGATGCCGCTTCGCGCAGGCCCTCGCGGATCGCGGCAAGGTACGTGGGGTCGATGTTGATGTGGCGCGTCGGCGGCGGGTCGATCGTCTGCAGCACCTTGTCGCCGATCGAGTTCTCGACCTCGAGCCCGATGTGCGGCCGCACGATCGTGCCACCGTTCGCGATCGCGGAATACACGACCGCGAGCTGCAGGGGCGTCACCAGCACATCGCCCTGCCCGACCGCGAGGTTGACGTTGTCACCGACCGTCCACGGCGCCGGATAGGCGATCGTGCAACAGGGCACGTGATGCTGCTTCTCGTATTGGTACTCCTCCTGCGAGACCTTCGCCCGCCACGCGGGGTCGGGCAGGTTTCCCGAGGCCTCGTAGGGGAGGTCGACACCGGTCGCATGCCCGATCCCGTACAGGCGCGCCCACTGCTGCAGCGCGCCNNAGGTTGTAGAAGAAGATGTCGTCGGAGACCTTGATCGCGGTGACGAGATTGACCACGCCGTAGGCGGCCTGGCCCGAGTTGTGCAGGCAGGAGTCGGGGGCGTCGCAGTACTGGCCGGTGTCGTCGAAGCTCCGATCCAGGTTCCACGTCCCGCTCTCGAGTGCCGCCGTCGCCGTGATCACCTTGAAGGTGGAGCCGGTCGGGTACAGGCCGTCGATCGCTCGGTTGTTGAGCGGGTCGCTGCTCGTCGGGCTGGTCAGGCTGTCGTAGACGGACTGCGGGATCGGCTTGGTGAAGATGTTCGGGTCATAGCTCGGCAACGATCCCATCGCGTACACCTGGCCGTTGTCCGGGTCCATCGCCACGAACGCCCCGCCCGCTCCGGCCGGTGCGTTGCTGGAGATCGATTGCGCCAGCGACGCCTGCCCCGTCTGCTGGAGCTTGAGGTCGAGCGAGGTCTTGATTGTGTTACCCGCGACGGGAGCCTTCTCGGGCAGCTCTTGAATGAGATTCCCGAGCGAGTCGACCTCGACCTGGTCGGCGCCGTCCGATCCTCGCAGGTATTGGTCGTAGAACGCCTCCAGGCCAGTCTGGCCGACGACCGAGCTCTGCGGCAGCCCTCGGAACTCAGATTCGTCGAGCTCCGTGGACGTGATCGGGCCGACGGTGCCGAGCACCTGGGCGGCCAGGGGGCCGTACGGATAGGAGGTGAGGTAGACCTGCGGCTCGCCGACTCCGGGGAACTCGTCGTGGCGCTCCTTGAGGTAGTAGAGGACGTCCGGCTTCACGTCGGTGGCGACGGTCGCGTCCGCGTACTGAAGCTGGTAGACCGCCTGGGCGACATCGCACGCGATCTCCGGGAGCCTCAGGTTGTGCTTGTCGACCGTGCACCTCTGCCGTCGCGTCGGGAGGTCGAGGACGCCGGCGAGGCGCCGGTAGAGCGCCCGGTCGGCGGCGGGCGGCGCCGCCAGCTGCGCCAGGGTGGGATCGCGGACGGGGACCGGCAGCTCCGTCGGCACGATCTGGACAGCGATCGCCTGCCTGCTCTTGACCAGGACGTTCCCGTTGCGGTCGACGATCTCGCCGCGTGGAGCGGGGACCGAGACCTCGCGGGTGCGGTTCTGCTGTGCCGCGTGTGCGTACTGGGTCCCCGAAAGCACCTGCAGGAACCAGAGGCGGAAGAAGATGATCGCGAACATCGCCAGTGCGCACCCACCGATCACCGTCACCCGCCACGCGAGCTGGGGCGTCAACGGCGGGCGGCGATCGTCGGGGAGCTGGATCATTTGCTCGCTGCGCGGGTGACCGGACCGAGACCGCTCGAGGGGCGCTGCAGCGGGCTCAGGCCGCCAGTCGTGTACCGACGTCGGCGGCGGCGGCGGGGATCGTCGGGCAGCGAGGGCCCGATCGCGCGGCGCACCACCGCATACACCGGTAGCGCGATCAGCGAGTTGACGAGCACGGTCAGGAGAATCTGCTGGACGAGCAGGAGGCTGACCGGCGCGTCGACTCCGAGCAGGAACTGGATCAGCGCCATCCCGATGCCCGCCACGCCCGTCGCCGCGGCGCCCACGCCGAGCGGAACGAGCCCGTGCGCGGGATCGCGCAGCTCGCGCAGACGCCCGGACCAGTAGCCGATCGCGATGTAGAGCAGCGAGGTCACCCCGAGCGTCTGGACCAGGACGAGGTCGACGAGCAATCCCATCCCGAAGCCCATCAGTGCCCCGGTGATCGAGCCGGCGAGGAGGCCGACCGACATCACGACGAGCGGTGACAGGTCCGCGTTGACGCCGAAGATCGAGATCTGGGACACGGCCGCGACCTGGATCACGACGGCGAGGAAGCCGAGCGCGAGCACACGGATGACGAAGCTCGGCGAGACGCTCACGGGACGGTGGAGGCGCGGGTCGAGCCGGCCTGCGGCTTGGTGAGGATCTGCACGACGTCGAGGTGGCGTAGATCGACGACGGGGGACACCTGGACCTGCCCGGAGCTCGCCAGCGTCACCGGGTTCACGCTCGACACGACGCCGATCGGGATGTTCGGCGGGTACAGCGAATCAAGGTTCCCCGAGTGGAACCCGGCGGTGACCACCTGCTGAGCGGCCACGATGTTCGCGTCGTGTGGCAGGTCCGAGAGCACCAGCTCGTTCGGATTTCCGATCGACGGCTGGAGCACGCCGACATCGCCGACGCCGTCCTCGACCTCTGCGGTGACCTCGATCGTGTGATCGGTGATCAGCGTGACGATCGAGTCGCCCGACGTGACGTCCGTGACCAGCCCGACGAGCCCGTCGTCTCCGATTACGGGCTGGTTGGTCCGCACGCCTTGGTCACGGCCGGCGTCGACCTCGATCTGGTCGTACCACAGCGACGGGTCGCTGCCGATCACGTGTGCGGAGACGGGTCGGTAGGAGTTGATCCCGATGTCGTTGTCGAGCTTGACAAGGTGGCTGAGCTGCTCGTTCTGGATCTCGGAGCCCTTGAGCTCTGCGACCTGGAAACGCAGCTCCTGGTTCGCCTTGCTCAGCTGCGCCACCTCGTTCTTGGCGTGGAAGGTCGAGCTGAAGAAGCCGGCGACGTCGCGCACCGGAGAGAGCACGGTGCTCGCGCCCTGCTGGATCGGGGAGAGAACCGCAACGATCCCCCGCTGCACTCCGTGCAGCGGGCCGCCTTCAGACTCGCCGAAATAGGCGCTCAGCAGGATCAGGGAAACGGCGACGAGCAGCGCGAGAACCGCGCGCCGGCGCCGGACTTGCTTGTCGTGCAAGAGGGGCGTGTCTCCAAGGTGGTGCTCCGAACGGGACTGACAGTACCGAGAATCAACCTAGTACCGTCGACGTCGGTGGCGTGAATTCTTGTGCGAGCGGTGAATCGCCTCGAACTCCTCGAGCGATCTTCCGGAGCCGACGGCCACGCAGGTGAGCGGCGACTCCGCCAGGTGCGCCGGCATCTGCGTCTCGTGGCGCAGACGCTCTTCGATCCCCTG
>PMOY01000182.1 GCA_003165655.1 Solirubrobacterales bacterium | reverse complement strand
GGCCACGCCTCGATGCTGCTCTATTCGTCGCTCTACCTGAGCGGCTACGACATCGACCTCGAGGACATCAAGAGCTTCCGCCAGCTCGGGTCGAAGGCCGCCGGGCACCCTGAATACGGCCGCGTTCCCGGCGTCGAGGTCACGACCGGACCGCTCGGACAGGGGATCTCCCATGCCGTCGGGATGGCGCTCGCCGAGCGGATGCTGGCGACGCGCTTCAACCGCGCCGGCCACGAGATCGTCGACCACCACACGTTCGTGATCGCCTCCGACGGTGACCTCGAGGAAGGGCTCTCCGCCGAGGCGTCCTCATTCGCGGGCCATCTCGGGCTCGGTCGCATGATCGCCTTCTACGACCGTAATCACATCTCGATCGAGGGTGACACGGCGATCACCTTCACCGAGGATACGGGCGCTCGGTTCGAGGCCTACGGGTGGCACGTGCTCGATCTCGAGGAGAACATCGCGCTGGACTCGCTCGAGGGGGCATTGCGCGAGGCGATCGCGGTGGAGGACCGGCCATCGCTGATCATCGTGCGTACCCGCATCGCGCAGGGCAGCCCCCACAAGCAGGACACCGCGGCCGCGCACGGTTCTCCACTCGGCGAGGAGGAGATCAAGCTGACCAAGCACGTGTATGGCTGGCCGAGCGAGGAGCCGTTCTTCATCCCCCCCGAGGCGCTCGCGCACTTCCGTGGCTGCGTCGAGCGGGGCGCCTCGGAGCAGTCGGCGTGGCAGACGCGTCTCGAGAGCTACCGCGAGGAGCACCCCGCGCTCGCCCAGGAGCTCGAACGGCTCATTCGCGGCGAGCTGCCGGTCGGATGGGACGCCGAGGTCCCGACCTTCCATGCCGGTGGGACGATGACGGCCACACGCAAGTCGTCGCATACGATCCTCCAATGGGCGGCGGCCAAAGTGCCCGAGCTCGTCGGTGGCTCGGCTGACCTCGCGCCCTCGACGCTGACGCTGATCGACGGCGCAGAGAACATCGACCACGGCGCCTTCGCGGGACGCAACCTCCACTTCGGGATCCGCGAGCATGCCATGGGCGCCGTCGTCAACGGGATGACGCTCCACTACCTGCGCGGCTACGGGTCCGGGTTCCTGATCTTCAGCGACTACATGCGCGGCTCGATCCGGCTCGCTGCGCTGATGGAGCTGCCGTCGATCTTCGTCTTCACCCACGACTCGATCGGCCTCGGCGAAGACGGGCCGACCCACCAGCCGATCGAGCAGCTCGCCGGCCTGCGCGCGGTGCCCGGGCTGAAGGTGATCAGGCCCGCGGGGGCCAACGAGACCGCGCTCGCGTGGCGGCACGCGATCGCCTCGCGCGAGGGGCCGACCGTGCTCGCGCTCTCGCGCCAGGGGGTGCCGACGTGGAACCCGGCGGCCGTCCCCCGCGACGCGATCGAGCGCGGCGCTTACGTCCTGCGCGACTCCTACCGCGAGCCCGGCCCACCCGACCTGATCCTCATCGCCACCGGCACCGAGGTCCACATCTGCTCGATCGCCGCGGACCTGCTCGAGGTGGAAGGGATCGCGACGCGGCTGGTGAGCATGCCGTGTGTCGAGAGCTTCGCCGCCCAGGGCGCCGATTACCGCGACCTGGTGCTGCCACCAGGGTGTCGCGCCCGGGTTTCGCTCGAGGCCGCGGCCACCTTCGGCTGGCATCGCTGGGTCGGTGACGCCGGCGAGGCGATCGGGATGGAGAGCTTCGGCGCGTCCGCTCCTGCGAGCGTCCTGTACCGGCACTTCGGCTTCACGCCGGAGCGTGTGGCGCAGAGCGGCCGGGCAGCCGTCCAGCGGGCGCGAGCGCTATCGAAGGGAGAGCAGTGATGAGCACGACCGAGTCCCAGGTCAACCCCCGTCTCGCCGCGCTGGCCAAAGCCGGAACGAGCCCGTGGCTCGACCAGATCCGCCGCACGCTGGTGGAAGGGGGCGAGCTCGCGCGGATGGTCAGGGAGGAGTCGCTGGGAGGCGTGACCTCGAACCCGTCGATCTTCGAGAAGGCGATCCTCGGCTCGACGGACTACGACGCAGACCTCGACGCTGCCGCCCGGGAGCAGCTCGACGCGGACGCGATCTACGAGCGCCTCGCGATGCGAGACGTGCAGCTCGCCGCCGATGTCCTGGCCGAGGTCCACCGCGCCACGCATCATCACGACGGCTTCGTCTCGATGGAGGTGGCGCCCGAGCTCGCCCACGACGGTGAGGGGACGCTCACGATGGCGCGCTCGTATTGGCAGCGACTCGACCGGCCCAACGTGATGATCAAGATCCCAGGGACCCCCGAGGGCGTTGTCGCGATCGAGCAGGCGATCTATGAGGGCATCAACGTCAACGTGACGCTGCTGTTCGCCGTCTCGGCGTATGAGCGGGTCGCCGAGGCTTACCTACGCGGGCTCGAGCGACGCCTGGCGGAGGGCAAGTCGCTCGACGTCCATTCGGTCGCGAGCTTCTTCGTCTCGCGCGTCGACTCCGCGGTCGACAAGCGACTCGCCGAGCTCGGCCACGACGAGCTCGGGGGCACGGCAGCGATCGCCAACGCCCGCGCTGCCTACCGCAGGTTCGAGGAGATCTTCTCCGGCCCCCGCTGGGAGGCGCTGCACGACGCCGGCGCCGTGGTCCAGCGCCCCTTGTGGGCTTCGACGGGGGTCAAGAACCCTCGCTATCCGGACACGATGTACGTGGACGAGCTCGTCGGGCGCGAGTCGGTCAACACGATGCCGTTGGCGACGCTGCTTGCGGTCGCCGAGCGCGGACAGATCAAGGGCCCCACCGTCGAGCAAGACCCGTCGGAAGAGCTCGACGCGCTCGCCAAGGCGGGGATCGACCTCGCCGAGGTGACGGAGGCTCTGCTCGTCGACGGGATCAAGCAGTTCGCGGACGCGATGCGGAGGCTGCTCGAGGGGATCGAGTCGCGCCGCGCCGCGGTCATCACCCAGCGCCCGCCGACGATCCAGGCGACGATTCCGCACGATCTCCAGGCCCCCATCGCCGCCCGCGTGCGGCGCGCGCTGGCGGAGAACGTCGCCCAGCGCATCTGGCGACGCGACCCCTCCCTGTGGGGCGGCCCCGGAGTGCCGGAGATCGAGGACCGGCTCGGGTGGCTGACCGTGTCCGAGCCGATGCTCGAGCATGCCGGCGACCTGCACGCGTTCGCACAGGAGTGCCACGCCGAGGGCTTCACCGACGCCGTACTACTCGGGATGGGTGGCTCATCACTCGGCCCCGAGGTGATCCGCCGCTCGTTCGCCGACGTCCCCGAAGGACTCGCGCTCCACGTCCTCGACTCGACCCACCCGGACGTAATCCGGGAGCTGGAGGCGACGCTCGACATTCCCAACACCCTCTTCATCGTCGCCTCGAAGTCGGGGGGGACGATCGAGACGCTCTCGCACTACCGCTACTTCAAGGTCAAGGCGCAGCCCCGACAGTTCGTCATGATCACCGACCCCGGCAGCCCGCTCGAGCGGGTCGCCAAGGACGGTGGACTGCGCCGGTGCTTCCTGAACCCGCCGGACATCGGCGGGCGCTATTCGGTGATGTCGCTGTTCGGCCTCGTTCCCGCCGCGCTGGTCGGGGTGAGCATCGAGGCGCTGCTGCACCGCTGCCAGGTCGCCGAGCAGACCTGCGCCCACTACGACTCCAGCCAGTCGAACTCGGGGCTGTGGCTCGGATCCGTGCTCGGCGAGCTCGCCTTGCAGGGCCGCGACAAGCTCACCTTCGTCGTCTCGGAGCCGATCGAGAGCTTTGGTCTGTGGGCCGAGCAACTGATCGCCGAGTCCACCGGGAAGCGGGGCCGCGGGATCCTGCCCGTCGTCGATGAGCCGCTCGGACCCCCGAGCGTCTACGGTGACGATCGCGTCTTCGTCTACCTTCGCAACGCGGACGCACCGAACGAGGAGCTCGATCAGGCGCTGGCCGCGCTCGCGGCCGTGGGCCACCCGACGCTCACGCTCGCGACGCACGGCGCTGCCGACCTGGGAAGGATCTTCTTCCTCGCGGAGTTCGCGACCGCGGTCGCGGGATGGGCGCTCGAGCTCAATCCGTTCGACCAGCCGAACGTCCAGGAGGCCAAGGACAACACCAAGCGCGTGCTCGACTCCGGCGCCGTGCCCGAGGTGGCGACGGCCGACGACGACGCGCTGCGCGCGCTTTTGCGCGATGCGGGACCGCCCCATTACGTCGCGCTCCTTGGCTACCTGCCGCCATCAGCTGCGCTCGACACCGCGATCGCCCAGCTGCGGGGCACGCTGCGCGCGGCCACCGGCGCCGCCACGACGTTCGGCTACGGTCCGCGCTTCCAGCACTCGACCGGCCAGTTCCACAAAGGCGGGCCGCCGGTCGGTCGCTTCCTCCAGCTCGTCGACGACACGATGCCGGCACATCCCGGGAGCGACCTCGAGATTCCCGGCGCCGGCTTCTCGTTCGGAACGTTGATCGCCGCGCAGGCGAACGCGGACCTGGAGACGCTCCGCGCCCACGGCCTTCCCGCCGAGCGCGTGAAGCTCGAAGGCGATCCGGCGGTGGCGGTTGAGTCGCTCACCGAACGGATCAGTGCGCTGCTGGGGACGGGCTGATGCCGCTGACCGCGAAGCGATGACCGCCGTGACGGAGAATCCGCTGGCCGAGGGGCTCGAGCGCCTGCCCGTCCGTCCGACCGCGCTCGTCATCTTCGGCGCGACCGGCGACCTCGCCCACCGCAAGCTGCTCCCGGCGCTCTACAACCTCGCCCACGAGGGTGCGCTGCCCGAGCGCTTCGAGCTGGTCGCCGTCTCACGCTCTCATCACGCGGACGAGGAGTTCCAGGCGATCGCGCGCGAGTCGGTGCAGCGCTTCTCACGCACCAAGCCCGACCCGGCGGTGCTCGACGGCCTGCTCGCGGAGATGCGCTATATCCCCGGCCTCTTCGACGACGACAGCGTGTACGGCGACCTCGGCCGTGCGCTCGACGAGCTCGACGACAAGGCCGGCTATCCGCTCTCGCGCGTGTTCTACCTCGCGACCGCGCCGCAGTTCTTCCCAATCATCATCGGCGAGCTCGGGAAAGCGGGCCTGAACGCAACCGCCGAGGGGGGAGCGTCCCGGGTGGTGATCGAGAAGCCGTTCGGGTACGACCTCGCCTCCGCCCGCGGGCTGAACGCCGAAGTGCTCGAGGTGTTCGACGAGTCCCAGGTGTTCCGGATCGACCACTACCTCGGCAAGGAGACGGTCCAGAACCTGATGGCGTTCCGCTTCGCCAACGCGCTGTTCGAACCGGTGTGGAACCGCAACTACGTCGACCACGTACAAATCACCGCGGCCGAGGACATCGGCATCGAAGGCCGGGCCGGCTACTACGAGGGCGCCGGCGCCCTGCGCGATCTTGTCCAGAACCACATGCTCCAGTTGCTGGCGCTCCTGACTATGGAGCCTCCCACCGCGTTCGAGGCCAATCGGCTGCGCGACGAGAAGCTCAAGGTGCTCGAGGCGATCGTCCCGCCGGACCTCGCGAGCGTACCGACGATGGCCATGCGTGCCCAGTACGGCCCCGGCGGGCAGGGGGGCGTGCGGGTGCGTGGCTACCGGGAGGAGGACGGGGTCGCGCCCGACTCGCGGACCGAGACCTACGCAGCGCTGCGCCTGCGCATCTCGAACTGGCGCTGGGCGGGCGTGCCCTTCTACCTGCGCACGGGCAAGCGCCTGGCGCGCAAGATCACTGAGATCGCGGTCACGCTCAAGCCGGTGCCGCACCTGGCGTTCAGCCAGGAGGGTTCACTGGGGGTGCAGCCCAACCAGCTGGTGCTGACGCTGCAGCCCAACGAGGGCGTGTCGTTGCGCCTCGGCGCGAAGATCCCCGGCACGCGCATGAGCATCCGCCCGGTGAACATGGAGTTCCTTTACAACACCGCCTTCCTCTCACAGTCCCCCGAGGCCTACGAGCGGTTGATCGTCGACGCGATGCGCGGCGATGCGACGTTGTTCACCCGCAACGACGAGATCGAGGCGCTGTGGGGGATCATCGACCCGATCCTCACGGCCTGGAAGCAGGACACGACGACCCCGATCCCGCAGTATCCGGCCGGCTCTCAGGGCCCGCCCGAGGCGAGCTCGTTGCTCGAACCCGGCCACGTGTGGAGGCGGCTCTGAGCGAGGACATCTGGACCGAGTGCAATACGACGCCGGACGCGATCGATGACGCGCTGCGCGAGCTGCTGCGCGCTCGCCACGCGGCCAACCATCTGCTCGTGCCGGCGCGGGTGCTCAACCTCGTGGTCGTTGTCGACCGGTCGTGGAAGGGCGAGATCGCCAACCGCCTCGAGCGCGTCGGCCGCTACCACGCGTCGCGCACGGTGCTGTGCGCGGTCGAGCCGGGCCGCACGACGATCGACGCCCGCGTCGTGATGAGCTACGAGGAACCGACGGGGGATGCGCTCGGAGTGATCCTCGAGCAGGTCGAGATCGACCTTGGCGAAGTCCACCTCGCCAACCTCGACAATGTGATCGACCCGGTCAGGGCGGCGGAGATCCCGACGATGATCTGGTGCCCACACGGACACCTCGAGGCGATCAACGCACTGCTCGCGCTCGCCGATGTGATTCTGATCGACTCCGACGATGAGCCCGAGCCCGCGGTCGCACTCGCGCGGGCCGCCGAGCTGCTCGGATCGGTATACGTCGTCGACCTCGCGTGGCTGCGCACGACCCCGTGGCGGGAGCGCCTCGCCGCGACCTTCGACCCGCCCGGGCGGCGGGAGCTGCTCTGGCAGATCGGTCGGATCGCCGCCCGCCACCAGGCGAGCTCGACCGCGAGCGCGGCGCTGCTCGCCGGGTGGCTTGCGTCGCGGCTTCACTGGCGGCCGACGCCGCTGAGCCGGCACGATGGCGACGAGCTGCGTGGCGTCGCGCACGCCGGCGACCACGACGTCGAGGTGCAGCTGGACAGCTCAGATCAGGTCGTGCCGGGGCTGACGGGCGTTACCGTCGCAGTGCCCGGCGGCTGGTCGCTGTCATTGGACCGGGCTTCCGGTGGTCTGTGCGCGCGGCGGCGGTCCGAGGACGGAACGGAGTCGACCTGGCAGGTTCTCGGTGCCTCCCGCGGCGAGGGAGGAATCCTCGGCGAGGGGGTCCGGCAGGCGCTACTGCGCGACCCGACCTACGGCCCGGCGCTCTCCTGCGCGCGGGAGTTCTGCCCGGCGGTCGGATGAGCGTCGAGTTACGCGTCGTCGAGGACCCCGCGGCCACGTGCGCGGAGCTGCTCGTCGACGTCGCCGCTGCGGGCGGCCAGATCGTGCTCGCGGGCGGCTCGACTCCGCGCGCCGCCTACGAGCGCGCAGCGAGCGCGGGCACGCCGTGGTCTCGCGCGACTGTGTGGTTCGGCGACGAGCGCTGCGTCCCTCCCGACGACGATCGCTCAAACTACGCGATGGCCAAGGCCACGCTGCTCGACCCGCTCGGGGCAGCAGGCCCCGCGGTGAAGCGGATCCGCGGCGAGCTCGGCCCGTCCGCGGCCGCGGCCGAGTACGAGGAGGAGCTCCGAGCCGCGGAAACGCCACGACTCGACCTGCTCCTACTGGGTCTCGGTCCCGACGGGCACACCGCCTCGCTGTTCCCCGACCAGGAGGCGCTGGCCGAACGCTCGAAGCTCGTGGTGGGCGTGGAGCAACCGGGCCGCGAGCCGCTCGTGTCGAGGGTGACGCTGACCTTGCCCGCCCTGGCGTCCGCGCGCCGGATCGTCTTCTTGGTCACGGGAGCTGAGAAGGCGAACGCCGTCGCGGCCGCGTTCGGCCCCGGAGCGAAGCCCGAGCCGCACGTGCCGGCGTCGCTGCTGCCGCCGCTCACGGACGCGATCACGGTGCTGCTCGATGCGCCGGCGGCGGGCGCAGTTCGGCCCGAGTCGTGACCGGCCAGGTCGTGGGCGTCGACCTCGGCGGGACCAAGGTGATAGCCGCCGGGCTGCGCGAGCAGACACTCGGCGAGTCGGTGCTCGTCCCGACCGAGACGGCCAGCGCGCGGACGCTGATCGAACAGCTCGTGAGCGTGGTGGAGCGAGTGCGAGCGGACGACCTGAGCGCGGTCGGGATCGGAATTCCCTCCGTCGTCGACTTCGAGACCGGGCGCGCGGTGAGCTCGGTCAACGTGCCCCTAGCCGACGTGCCGATCCGCGCGACGCTCGGAGAACGCCTCCGCGTGCCGGTGTTCGTCGACAATGACGCGACAGTCGCCGCGCTCGCCGAGGCGCACGACGAGGAGCTCCGGCTGATCGCACGGAACCTCGTCATGATCACCGTGGGGACCGGTATCGGCGGCGGGATCGTGCTCGGCGGGAGGATCTACCGTGGCGCAACCGGGGCCGCCGGCGAGCTCGGCCACACGATCGTTGGCATGGATCTGTCGGGCGCGGTCCCCGCGCCGGTACGGTTTGCGCACCCGGGATCGCTGGAGTTCGTTGCCGCCGGACACGCGCTCGATGCGCTCGCGACGGAAGTCGCGGACATCCACCCCGAGTCGGAGCTCGGTCGCCTGCGAGCCAGTGGAAAGCCGGTCCTGGGGGCCGACGCGGTCCGGGCGGCGCAGGACGGCGACCCGGACGCGGCACGCATCGTCGAGGTGTGGGGCGAACGCGTCGGGGTCGGGATCGCGAACGCGATCAACACCTTCGATCCCGAGGAGGTCGTGATCGGTGGTGGCGCCGCGCGCGCCGGGGATCTCCTGCTGACCCCGGCCAAGCGGGTGGCGCGGAGCTACACGCTCCCGGGGGTCGGGCGCCGGACGACGATCCGGCTCGCCCGCCATGGAGTCAGATCTGGTGTCCTCGGCGCAGCGTTGCTCGCCGTCCACGAGCTGGAGGAGGTGAGGTGATGAGAATCGCCTGCGGGTTCGACCATGCCGGCGTCCCGCTCCGCGAGCGGCTGCTCGCGGAGATCGCCGGTGCCGGCCACGAGGTGCTGGACCTCGGCACCGATACGACGGAACCGATCGACTACCCGGTGAAGGCGCTCGAGGTCGGTCGTGCTGTCGTCTCCGGCGCGGCGGATCGTGGGATCATCGTCTGTGGGTCGGGCGCGGGAGTCTCCGTCGCTGCGTGCAAGATGCGCGGCATCCGCGCCGCAACCATTCATGACAGCTACACGGCGCACCAGGCGGTCGAGCACGACGGCGTGAACGTGCTCTGCATGGGCGGGCGCGTGATCGGCGTCGAGGTGGCGGCCGAGATCGCCAGGACGTTCGTTGCGGCGGAGATCTCGGCCGAGGAGCGTCACGTCCGGCGGCGCGCCGAAGTCGCCGAAATCGAGCGGACAGGAGGGGAGTGAGCATGCGCGTGATCGAATGCAACGCCTGCGGCGAGGTCCTCGCCGCGGATACCGACCAGGAGCTCGTCCGCCGGCTGCGCGAGCACATGGCGATCGAGCATCAGGACGCCATCCTGGCCCAAGCGGCGGCGCGGGAGCTGGTGGCCTCCCACGCCTATGAGGCGACGGACTCGTAGAGTCCCTGGCGCCGGCGAGGCGACCGACTCGTCAGGGGGGTTTGCGCCCGCGAGGTGACCGATTCGTCAGGGCGTTCGCGCCCGCCCGCCGCCGTCGCCGCCAAGGCGAGGCCAGGATTTGAACATCAGTGGTTCAGTAGAGTATGGGGCGATGCGCGATCTGTTCTCCTTTCCCAACCCGGTCAACGAAAAGGCCAGCCGGGTCGTGGCCGGCGTCGTCGCGGCCACCGTCCTCGTGATCCTTGCGACGGGCTGGTACTGGCTGCTCATCCCGCTGACCTACGGCTTTTGGGCACGCTTGCTGACGGGTCCGTCACTGAGCCCGCTCGGCCGCGTCGCACAGCGCGTGATCGCGCCGCGGCTCGGCCCGGCCAAGCCCGTGCCCGGGCCGCCCAAGCGCTTCGCGCAGGGAATGGGCACCGTGATGTCGACGGCGGCGCTGATCCTCGCCCTGCTCGTCCGGGCGCACACCGCCACCGACGTGATCCTGGTCGCCTTCGTCTGCGCGGCCGGGCTCGAGTCGGTGTTCGCGCTCTGCCTCGGATGCAAGGCGTACAAGCAGCTCGAGCGCGTCGGCGCCGTGGCCCCGTGCGCAGATTGCGCGGACATCAGCGCCCCCCTGGCGGTCGCAGAGCGCCGCGCCGCCTAAGCGGGGAGAATGCGCGGCAATGTCCGGCCCCAGTTCGAGCTCCGCTGTTGCGTCGGCCCCCGGAGGGGATCGGCTTCACAGCATCGTGATCGTCCGCCACGGTGAGACCGAATGGAGCGCCACGCTCAAGCACACGAGCCGAACCGATGTGCCACTCACGGCGGCGGGTCGCCGGCGCGCCGCGGAACTGTCCTCCGCGCTCGCCAAGAGCTATTCCCTCGTCGTGTGCAGCCCCTTGCGACGTGCGCGCGAGACGTGCGACCTCGCGGGGTTCAAGGATCCGGTGATTGATCCGAACCTGCACGAATGGCAGTACGGAGAGTACGAGGGCCTGACGACCGACGAGATCCGCGTGGGGCGGCCGTCGTGGAACCTGTGGCGTGACGGCGCTCCGGGCGGGGAGAGCCCCGACGAGGTCGGCGCCCGCGCGGATCTCGTGCTGCAGCGGCTGCGAGCCGCGAGCGGCGATGCGCTCGTATTCGCTCACGGTCACATCCTCCGGGTGCTGACCGCGCGCTGGCTTGGGATGTCGCCGGCTACCGGTGCCCGCTTCGCGCTCGCGGCGGGGTCGATCGGCGTCCTCGGCCATGAGCGCGACACCGAGGTGATCGAGCGCTGGAACGCTTCGCCGGTCTGATCGGACCGACACGCGTAGAGATGCGGCTGAGAGGACTTGAACCTCCACGTCCCTGAGGACACAGGCACCTGAAGCCTGCGCGTCTACCGATTCCGCCACAGCCGCGAGCCAGCCCAACTTATCAAGGGAGAGTGGTCGGAGAGCGGGGGCGTGCCTCGGTGCGCGCCCGTGGCGATCCTCCTCCTCTTCCGGATGATCCAGAGCAAGCCGAACCTCGTTGCCGCGGCCTAGCAGGTCCGACTCCGTCGGCGCCCAGGGTGGACCGCACGCGCTACCCTTGCTCGGGCGTGGAAGGGTCGGATCCGGGATCTTGCCCCTCCTCAGTGAGGCGCAGGGAACCTCAACCGGAAAAGCCCTGCTCCTCCCGCACCCCGCCGCTATCGTCTAGGGGACTAGGACGCCGCCCTCTCACGGCGGTAACCCGGGTTCGAATCCCGGTAGCGGTACTTCAGAACCCCCGTGTTGACGGGGGTTTCGTCGTTCTGGGGGTCGTGCGCCACAGTCTGCGCCACAGTCGTGATCGGCTCAGGAGGGTTTAGGTAGGCGTCCAGACGTTCTCTGGCCTGCTCTTCGCCGCCGGGGACGAGGTGGCCGTAGCGGTTCCAGGTCTGGCGTACGTCACCGTGTCCGGCCCAGGTTGAGATCTGCTTCCAGTCGAGGCCGGCGGCGATGAAGTAGGAGATCGCGCAATGTCTGGCCTCGTGCGGAGTGATCGGCTCGAGCCCGGCTTGGGTCCAGGCCTTGTTGGCGCGGGCCCGGATCGTCGAGGCGAAGAACGCCTCGGTCTTGGTGCGGCCGAAGACGAGATCCGCGCCGTCTCGTTGGGTGCGCTGCTTGTGGGCCATCAGCGCGCGGCGGACGACGAAGGCCATCNNGCCGTTGTCGAAGTCGACGTTGGTCCACTGCAGGCCGCGGAGCTCGCCGCGTCTGAGCCCGCAGAACAGAGCGACGGCCCAGAACGCTCGCTCGGAGTCGGGGAGGGCGGCGAGGTATTCGTGCGCGCGCTCGGGCGGCTCGATCCGGTCGCGCCGGCCTCGGATTGCGGGGAGGTCGAGGTTCTCGGTCGGATCNNACGAAGTCCTGGACATCGCGCCGCTGGATCTGCGTCAGCTTCCAGGCTCCGAGCGCCGGGACGACGTACGAGCGGAGCAGCTGCTCGTAGCCGCGCGCGGTCGACGGCTTGTACGGCTTCCCGCCTCGGTCGAGGATCGTCCCGTCGTGGGCGCCTTTGATCAGGACCTCGGCCGCCTCGGCGATCGTCTTCGCGGTGGGCGGGCGCATCGTTCCGCGGCGCAGCGCCACTTGAGCGTCCTGGCGCCACAGCTTGGCGGCGCTGAGGGTGGCGAACGTCCGCCACACCTGCCGCCCTGTTCGCGTGTCGTACGCCTGAGCCTGGTAGGTCGGCTTGCAGGAGCAGCGTCCACCCTCGCTCGAGGTGCAGTTGCGAGAGTGACGGACACGGATCCCGATGGCCATGAGGACCGCTGATGCTATGCCCGGCGCGGACGGCTGAACACCGACTCCGCGTTGTCGTTCGCCCACCGCTCCAGCTCGGCGAGCGGGACGAGGCGGAGCTTGCCCCGCCGAATCAGCCGCAGCTCGGGCTGNNCTGAGCGCAACACGCGGGACATTGCTTGACGCTGTACTCACGGCAACCTCCGTCTAAGATACTCTGATTGCTACTAGGATGGAAGCGGCGAGCGAAAGAAGAAGTCTTTGACCGAGGAAGAGCGCGAAGCAGCAGACCCCTGGCTGACGCTGGCTGAGATCGCAGCGGAGCTCCGAGTCAACCCGGCGACGGTGCGGCAATGGGTCAGCAAAGGACAGCTGAAGGCGTCGCGAGCCGGCGTGCGCAAGTGGATCGTCCGCCGCTCCGATCTTGATCGCATGCTCGACGAGACCAACCTGACAGCCGACGAAGTCCTAGAGCAGCTTCATAACAGTCTCGAACCTGCACGGGACGCTCCGTCT
>PMOY01000388.1:359-7784 GCA_003165655.1 Solirubrobacterales bacterium | reverse complement strand
TCGAGCTTGGTCTGCTTCTCGGCGTTCTTCTGCTGCTGGCTGACGTACTGCTTGGCGGCACTGCTGCCGCCGCTCGGGCTGAATGCATTCAACAGCCCGCCGACGCCGTTCCCGGCGCCAACGCCGAACAGCACCAGCCCACCGCCCATCAGGACGGCGAGCCCGAGGTAGATCACCTGGATGGTGCGTCTCCGGCCGCGACCGCGTAGATCGAACAGCATCTCAGGGCACCCGTCAGGTCGGGTCCGTATTCGGTCCTGACAGGTTTGCTGCCTCGCGCGCGGCGCTCCTGCGATCGGCCATCTTCAACATCACGATACTGAGGAGGTACAACAGCAGCAGCGGCACCATCTCGAGCAAGGTCGTGACGGGGTCGGCGCCTGGGAGCGCCGCGGCGATGATCGCGATGATCACGATCGCGTACCGCCATTGATGCGTCAGCGTCCGGGAATTGAGCACGCCGATGCGATCGAGCGCGAGCAGACCCAGCGGCAGCTGGAAGGTGAGCCCGATCCCGAGCATCGTGAGGATCTCGAACTCGTAATAAGGCTTGGCCTGCAGCAGGCTGTCGAAGTTGGTGCTGTTGAACCCCTGTAAGAACTTGACCGCCGGGGGCAGGACGAGGAAGTAGGCGAACACGACGCCGGCGGTAAAGAGAGCCGGGGCCATCAGCATCAGCGGGAATGCGTTCCGTCTCTCCTCCGGTTTGAAAGCCGGCAGCACGAACGCGTACACCTGGTAGATCAGCAGCGGCAGGCAGAACAGGAGCGCGAAGTACGCCGCAATCGCCATCGTGGTCGTGAACGGCTCGGCGACGCCGATCGTGATCGGCTTCTCCTTCTGGACCTTGGTCGGGAGCGCGGCGGCGAACCTGCCGAGATGCCCCGCTGCCCCGGCGATGTCCGCGCGGTCGGCAGCCGACAGATCGCTCGCCTTGGCAAGCGCGAGGAGGTCGGCAGCCGCCGCCAAGACCTGGGCGCGCTGATTGACCGCGGCGCGCTGCTGCGCGGTGGTCGCGGACGAGAACGGAATCGATTTGTTCAGCAGCTTGAGCAGGGGGGCGTTCTGCCAGAAGCACAGCCCGAACGCGACCGCCAGCGCGATCGAGCAGACGATCAGCCGTGATCGCAGCTCGTCCAGATGGTCGACGATGCTCAGGCGGTCTTCATGCCCGATGGGCCGGAGCTTCCTAGCCATGACGACCGTCTAGCGCGGTGCGCTACGCGCTGCGCTCGGTGCCGGCGTCTGCCGGCTCGCGCGGGCTTTCCGGAGTCGCCTCCGGGATCACGGTCGCGCGAGAGATCGCTGGGACCTCGTCGTCGTCGGACTTCGAATCCCCGGTGATCTCCTCCTTGAACTCGCGCATTCCCTGACCCAGTCCGCGACCGAGCCCCGGGAGACGCTTCGCGCCGAAGAGCACGAGCACGATGGCAAGGACGATTAAGAGGTTCTCGGGATTGCTGAACACGGGTGTCGTAATCCGGGGTGGTTTCCACAGAGTAGCGATCAACGGCGAGACCGGTTCGCCGAGGCGCTCAAGTCGTGCTGCTTGCGCGCCGATGAAGAGCTAGCCGCAGAGGTCGACAAAATGAGCAACCAGCCCCCCGACCAGCATTCAGTTCGCCGAATCGTCCTTCCCAGCGGACGAAAGATCGACGTGATCCGCTTCACCGACGACGTCGACGAGGAGCTCAGCGGGCTGGACGTCTGCCCCGAGTGCGAATGCCAGCTCGTCCAGCCAACCTCATGGGCGCAAGCCGGACCGAGCCAGTGGCACCTCGCGCTGTATTGCCCGAACTGTCAATGGACAGGCGGGGGCAACTTCGATCAAGGGCGAGTCGAGCGCTTCGAGGACACCCTCGAGAACGGCGTGCAGGACATCCTCCGCGATCTCAAGCAACTGACGTACGCCAACATGACCGCCGAGATCGAGCGCTTCGTCGAGGCGCTGCGCTCCGATCTGATCCTCCCCGAGGACTTCTAGCGCACTCCGCGCGCGGCGCTCAGTTGGAGCGTCGCGATCGGATCCAGTTGGAGCATCGGATCGGATCCGCGCTCAGGAGTACCGCTCGACCACGCCGTCGGCGACAAGCTCGAGCACGTCGAGCTGCCGTCGCGGCAGCGACGGGAGCATCGACTTCCCCTCGGCGACGAGCTCGAGCGCCCGCTCGCGGGCCGCCTGCAACGCGCCCGATGTCGCGAGCCGCTCGCACACGTCGAGCGCCTGGGCCGGCGTGCGCACGCCACCGAGGTCGAGCGCGGCGACCTCTGGATCGCGCTCGCGCGCGAGGATCAAGGGCAGCGTCGCCGTGCCGTCGAGCAGATCGGTACCTCGTGGCTTCCCGGTCCGTTCCGGCGGGCCTGTCACGTCGAGGACGTCGTCCAGGATCTGGAAGGCGATCCCGATCCGTTCACCGAAGGAGCCAAGCGCGTCGACGGCGCCGGACCCCTCGATCGAGCCGAGCTCACAAGCGGCGCGGAAGAGCACACCCGTCTTCAGCCGGCAGCGCTCGAGGTACCGCGCCACCGTCACGTCGGGGCTCCAAGCATCGGCGCGCTGCATCAGCTCGCCTCGCGCGAGCGCCGTGCTCGCGCGAGAAAGCGAGCCCACAGCGCGCCCTGAGCCGCCGCCGGCGAGCTCCGCGAACGCCCGCGCGAACAACAGGTCACCGGTTGCGGTCGCCTGGTCGCGACCACCGGTGGCCACCACGCTCGGCCTGCCACGGCGCAGAGCCGCGCCATCGAGCACGTCGTCGTGCACGAGGCTCGCGCTGTGGACGAGCTCAACCGCGACCGCCGCCCGCACGAGACCATCGGTCTCGGGCGGCGGGACGCCGGCGGCGAGGAAGACAAGTAGGGGTCGTAGGCGCTTACCTCCGGCGGCGATCGTGTCGCCCGCATGGCGCACGAGCTCGGGGCCGTACCCCGACGTGATCGCCGCCATTCGCTCCTCGAGGCGCTCCATCAGCCTCGGGACGCCCGCCCCACCGGCTTCACGTACAGCATTGACGGCGCTCATCCGTGGCTCCGCGGCTCCCGGTCGCCATCGTCGTCACCGACGACCCCAACGTGCAGGGCGATGATTCCGCCCGCCGTGAGGATGTACCGAACATCGCGCAGACCCGAGCGGCTCATCGCCGCCGCCAGTTCGGCGGGACCCGGAAACCGACGTACCGAGCTCGGAAGGTAGTCGTAGGCCTCGCGGTCGCCGGCAAGGCGCCCGAGGGCCGGGATAGCCCGGTCGAACCAGATGCGAAAAAAGGTCGACAGCGGACGCCGCTGCGGCGTCGTTATCTCGAGCACGACGACGCGCCCGCCGGGCCGAACGACCCGCGCCATCTCGCGGAGTCCCGTGTCGAGATCGGAGAAATTGCGTGCGCCAAATCCCACAGTCGCGGCGTCGAACTCGTCATCGGCGTGGGGAAGCGAGAGCGCATTCGCGAACTCGAAGCGCACTCCGACGCCCTCGTCGGCGCCGAGCCGGGCCGACGCCTTGGCGCGCGCCAGCTCGAGCATCCGCTCGGAGAAGTCGCTTGCCACCACCTGCCCGCCGGGAGCCACGCGTCCGGACAGCTCGAGCGCCAGGTCGCCCGTCCCCGTGGCCACGTCGAGCACCCGGTCGCCTGGACTCAGCGCGGCCAGGTCGGCCGCCCGGCTCCGCCAGCCGTGGTGCAGGCCGGCCGTCATGAACGTGTTCATCAGGTCGTAGAGGCCCGCGATGCGGTCGAACATCGCGCGCACCTGCGTCTCCTCGAGGGTGCCCGGGGTGCCGTCCAAAGGTAAGGGCAGAGTCGCCGCCACAACAGCCGTACGGGCTACTGCAGGTCGCTCAAGAACGTGACCAGGTCCTTGAACTTGGTGGGGTACTGCTGCGCGATGCTCCTGAACGAGGGCATCGGGGGGGTCGGGTTCTTCAGCGTCGACGCGATCGCGGCCGGCTTGAGATAGAGGCCGACCCTGGCGAGGTTGGGACCGACGCCGGCGGAGTTCCCGCTGTCGCCGAGCCGGTGGCAGGCGAGGCACCCGGACTGGCCCATGACGAGCTTGCCCGCGTTGAACGTCGCCGTCTCGGACGGGGTGAGGTTGGAGGGAGCTTTCAGCGCGACCACGCTGATCGATCCGGCGTTGGCGCCCGAGTAGGTGAGGTACGCCATCGCCATGATCGTCAGGATGCCGGCCGTCAGCGCAACCGGGCGGCGCTCGATCCGTCGCTCGGGACTGCGATCGTAGAACGGCAGCAGGAAGAGCAGGACCATGCACACCGTCGGAACGCCGATCGTTGCGAGCTGCGTCCACACCGGCGGCTTGATCACCCGTAGGACTTCGAACAGGAAGAAGAAGTACCAATCGGGCCGGGGCACGTAGGTCGTCGTCGTCGGATCGGCTTTCGGCCCGAGCTCGGCACCGAACATGAGCGACAGGAAGATGATCACCAGCAGCACGATCACCGCCATCGCGGAGTCCTTGGCCACGGCGTAGGGGAAGAACGGCTTGCCCTCGTTCTTCAGGATCGAGTACTCGCGGAGGTAGGCCTCCTTCTCTGCCTGGTTCACGCGCCCCCCCTCACACTTCCGCGACGTCGAGCTCGGGCTCTTCGTCGGGCTTGGTCCACGGCGGCGCGGTGATCCCCAGCTTGGCGACCAGGTACAGGTGCACGCTGATCAGGGCGATGATCAGCCCCGGCACGAGCAGCATGTGGATGGCGTAGAACCGCGACAGCGTGGTCGCGCCGAACTCGGGCCCGGCGCGCAGGAAGTCGGAGATGTAGGGCCCGAGGAACGGCGCCGTGCCGTTGATGTTCACGCCGACGATCGTGGCCCAGTAGGCGCGATCGTCGAAGGGGAGCAGGTAGCCCGTGAACGACATCGCGAGCGTCAGGATCAGCAGGACGACACCGATGATCCAGGTCATCTCGCGCGGATACTTGTAGGCGCCGAAGAAGAACGTCCGCCCCATATGGAGGAAGATCAGGATCACCATCACCGACGCCCCCCACTTGTGCATCCCGCGCACGAACTGACCGAGGAACGCGTCGTCGACGATGTAGCGCATCGACTCGTAGGCCCCACCGGTCGCGTCGGGGCGGTAGTACATCGCGAGAAAGACGCCGGTAATCGTCTGGGAGAGGAACGCGAACAGCGTCGCCGAGCCGAGGGTGTAGAACCAGTTTCCGTGCGGGACCTTGCGGAACATCAGCCAGCGCAGACCGCCAGAAAGCGACGTGCGCTCGTCGATCCAGTCGACGACGGTGACGCCCGCCTCCTGGGCGGCCTCCGCCGGCGACACCTTCCCGCTTCCGTGCTCGTTCCCGTTCCCGTTCTGACCGGGTCGCTTCGGCTTTGGCTGGAGGACCTTGGGAATCGGGGGCGTTGGCAGTCGAGGCATCGAGTCGGCCGCTAGCCCGCGGGGATGCCCGCCGGGGGCAGGGGGAGGTTCGTTGTCGGCGGAAGCGTCGCGGTCGAGAACCGCGACGGGTAGAGGTACTGGCCGATCCCGTCGAGAGGCTGGCCGGGGTCGCGGTTCGAGAAGCGCTTGATCTCAACGTTGACTGAGTACATCGGGCCGAGATAGACGTACCCGTTGCGGATCAGCGTGTAGAAGCGGTTCAGTGGCCGCACGGGAGGACCGTCGATGCGAATGCCGCGGAAGTTGTAGACCCCGCCGTGGCACGGACACGCGAAGATCGACGCCGACTCCACCCATTCCACCGGACAACCGAGATGTGAGCACCGTGAGGTGAGCGCGATGATCTGGTTGTACTCGTCCTCGGGCTCGACGTCGATCGCCGGGTCGCGCTTGCGGATATAAGCCGTGCTCTTGCCCGCTTCGCCGACGTTCGCAACGAGCGCGATCACGCGGAGGGAGTAGACGAGGGGCTGGAAATCGTCCGGCCTGCCGATGATCTGCCACTCGAACGGCTCACGACTGAACACGGGGCCGAGCGCGAAACCCAGCGCCGGGAGCGTGAACGCGGCGGCCGCGATCCCGCCGAGCCCCTGGGCTGTGACGTTCATGAAGCGCCGGCGTGTGACGGTCTCGCCCTCGAAAGCGCCGGGCATGTTCAGGTCGACGGTGTACTTCGACAGGTTCTTTTTATGTTTGTCGGCCACGAATAAGCTCAAACCGAGGGAGATGGCGAATTCAACAGCGTCGGGAAGCCTATCGTCAACATCGAGGCGTGCGTCACTAGGGACGGGTCGCCTCGGCTGCCGCGCTCCGCAGCGCCGCGGCGGCGCCCGGGTCCCCGGCCCGCGCGAGCGCCTTCGCGTGGGCATGGCGCGCGTCCGTGCCCCATCCGATCGCGACGGCTCCCGCCGTCCACACGGCGGCGGCGAGCTCAGGGTCGCGCGCGACGTGGGCTTGGGCGACGAGGGAGATCACGTCGGCCAGCTCACCGATCGCCTCGAGATCCCCGATCCGCGCCAGCCGGGCCAACCCGAGGGCATACAGCTGGTCCCCGAGCAGCAGAGCCAGGTCCGGGTCCGCGGTGCGCACCACGCGCTGGGGGCCGTAATGCAGGCGGCAGCCCTCGAAGATCATCTCGACCAGCACCTGATACTCGGCCTCGAAGCCCTGAACGCGGGGACCGGCAGCGGCCAGCCGAGCGGGCTCCGAGAACCCGCCCGATGCATCGTGATCACCGGTCAGCTCCGCGATCGTCCCACCCTCGGCGCGCAGTGCGGTGGCGAAGGCCGTGCTTGTCGAGCTCGCGTGCGACGGTGGCGCGCTCACGCCGACCTCTCCGCAAAGGCGTCAGCGGCGGCAGCGACTGTCTGCTCGACGTCCTCGTCGGTGTGCGCGAGCGAAGGAAACCAAGCCTCGAACTGCGACGGCGGCGGGTACACGCCGCGCGCCAGCAGCCCACGGCACCAGGCCCCGTAGGCGTTGACGTCGCAGCCCGCCGCGGCCGCGTAGTCGGCCACCGGCGCGACCGTAAAGAAGACGGTCAGAAGCCCGGGAACGGACTGGACCACGACCGACCTCCCCGCGGCGGCGGCCGCGTCGCGCAGGCCGTCGGCGAGCTGCTCCGTCAGCGCCGTGAGCCGTGCGTACGCTGTTTCGTCGAGTAGTCGGAGCGTCGCAAGCCCGGCCGCGACCGCGAGCGGGTTCCCAGACAGCGTGCCTGCCTGATAGACGTCACCCGCGGGGGCGATCCGCCCGAGCAGGTCTCGCCGACCGCCATAGGCCGCGGCCGGGAGGCCGCCACCGAGGACCTTGCCCATGATCGTCAGGTCGGGCATGACCGAGAAGCGCTCCTGCGCGCCTCCCCGGTCGACGCGGAAGCCGGTGATCACCTCGTCGAAGATCAGAAGCGCTCCTGTCGCGTCGGCGCGTTCTCGCAGCAGTTCGAGAAATCCCGGGGCGGGCGGCACGACGCCCATGTTGGCCGGCACCGGCTCAGCGATGATCGCCGCCAGCTCGTGG
>PMOY01000388.1:0-293 GCA_003165655.1 Solirubrobacterales bacterium | reverse complement strand
CTCATCGTCGCCTCCGTCCCCGAGGACGTCATCCGCATCATCTCGACCGACGGCATCCGCTCCACGACCTCCGCCGCCAGCTCGACCTCCCCCTCTGTCGGAGCCCCAAACGTCGTCCCCCGCCGAGCCGTTTCGACGATCGCCTCCACCACCGCGGGGTGGGCATGACCGGCAATCAGCGGGCCCCAAGACGACACCCAGTCGACATAATCGTTGCCGTCGACGTCGGTGAGGGTTGCGCCCGAGCCGCGTGCGATGAAGATCGGATCCCGCCCGATCGCGCGCATCGCCCG
>PMOY01000002.1 GCA_003165655.1 Solirubrobacterales bacterium | reverse complement strand
GCAGACTGGATCGCCCAGAAGGGCGTCAGGCTCACCCGCGTCTACGTGACCCACGGTCACGCTGACCACTGGTTCGGCGCACAGGTCATCCTCGACCGCTTCCCAGGCGCCGAACTCATCGCCCGCCCCGCTGTGGTTGACGAGATGAACCGGCAGTCCAGCGGACGCTCACTGGAGCTGTGGAACGAGCGGTTCCCAGGGCAGCTTGCTCCACCGGTGACAAGCATCCGCACGCTGCACGACCGCACGTTCGAGCTTGAGAACGAACCGCTGGTGGCGGTCGATCTCGGGCACACCGACATGGAGCACACCACGTGCTTGCACAGTCCGGCACTCGGTCTCGTTGCCGCCGGCGACTCCGTTTACAACGGCGTGCATCTGCTGCTCGTCGGCGACACGCAGGCCCGCCGTGAGTGGCTGCACGCGCTCGACGTGATCGACGCGCTGCAGCCGGCAACGGTCGTAGCCGGGCACAAGAACCCGGAACTTGCCGACACCCCGCAGACGATCGAGGAGACGCGGCAATACATCAACGACTTCGCGGCCGTCGTCGAGGACGCCCGGTCAGCCAAGGACATCTTCGATCAGATGACCGGCCTTCACCCCGACCGGCTCTACCCCGGCGCTCTGTGGGCGTCGGCCGTAGCCCGTGCCAAACGGCTCTAGCGACAGAGGAGAAACAGCAGTGAGGTTCGTCAACTACGCCACCTACGTCGAGGACCCCCAACTCGTCACACAAATCCGCCCAACACATCGCCGCTACACCGCGCAGCTCACCGCTGCCGGGAAGCTCGTCGCCGGCGGTCCGTTCACCGACGGTAGCGGCGGACTGTTCATCTACGAGGCCGAGTCGCTCGAGGAAGCCAAAGCCATCGTCGCGGCAGACCCGTACCAGACCGAAGGCGCCTTCGCGCACACCGAACTCAAAGCCTGGGAGGTCGTCACACCCGACCCCCAGGACTGACCTCGCTCAACCCCCGGGGCTGACCCCGCCCGACCCCCACTCGTCCCCGTAAACGGCGGTAACCCCAAGGGCTGCCGCCTCTCACCTAAGGAGTTTTGGTGTCCAAGCACCCATTCCGTCAGGTAATCGAAAACCACGGCGGTCGCGACGGGCTGCTCAAGCTGCTCGCGCCCGATGTCGTTCTGTTCGCGCCGATGCTGACCAAGCCGGTAGTCGGGGCAGAGGCAGCCGTTGAAGTCCTTGCGCTCGCTGCGCAGGTCGCAAACCCGATCGAATACACGCTCGAGGTCAGTGACGGCGAGCAAACCATCCTGATCTGGCAGGGCAAGGCCAACGGGTTCCGGCTCGAGGCCGCGACGATCTTGATCGACCGTCCCGACGGGCTGATCCGTGAGATCCGCGTGCTCATGCGCCCCTGGCCCGTCGTGACCCTGTTCCGCAACGCCATGCACGACCGGCTCGCGGCCAGCATTCCGGCTGACTTCTGGGAACTGCAACCCAAGCCCGCCTCCACCAACGAGCCAAGGCAGTTCACCACCATTGGCCTGCGCGACCTGGAAAGCGCTCCCGATGTGGTGCTGCACAGCCCGATGCTCGCCAAGTCGGTCACAGGAAAGGCGGAGGTCGAGGAGTCGGTGCGGATCGCGCACCAGGTCCAGAGCCCCTCCTCGTACACCACGATCATCGCCACCACCAAGTTCGTTTTCGAGCTGTTCGACTGCGACGCCGACGGCTACCCGATGGAGGGCATCTGGTTGCGCAAGCTCGACGAACAAGGCCGCGTGAAAGACCTCACTGTCATGCTTCGCCCCTACCCGGCCGTCACAGTCCTGCGAAACCACGCCAAGGAACTGGCGAAGGATTCCGTGCTCTCGGACAGCACGTACTGGGAGCTCCCAGAAGCGGCCTGACCCACGCACCCGACCCCGACCCGCGCGTTCAGCTTCACCGTACCGGCGAAGTGTTCGCGCGGGCCGGGACGCTCGCCTACTGCACGAGACCCAGCGCGATCAAGCTCTCAGCACTTGAGGTCAGCGCATCCTCGGTGGACCGTGGCTGCCATCCCAAAACGCGCTTGGCCTTCCCGGCGTCCAAGTGACGACGGTTACCGAGTTCGGGGATCTCGTTGCGCAGGCCCGGGTTGCTCTCGGCCGCCGCGCGCAGGATCGCATCGTCCAGTTCCGTGGTCGGCACCAGTGCCGCGCGATCACCCAACCGCGAGCGGAGGATCTCCGCAGCATCAAGCAGCGAGATCGCATCACCAGCAGAGGCAATGAACCGCTCACCGGCCGCGGCCGGATGTGCCATCGCCAACAGGTGCAGGTCGGCGACGTCACGTACGTCAACCGCTCCGAAGGAGAGACGCGGCGCGCCGGCCTGCATCGCGCCCGTCAGCAGCGCGAGAACCAACCCGAGCGACGAGGACAAGTCAGGGCCGAGCGCCGGTCCGAAGATGCCAACCGGGTTTAGGACCGCCAGGGGAGGGCCGCCGTCGCGTTCGACGAGATTCCAGGCGGCGCGCTCGGCCACCGTCTTTGACTTGATGTACGGCGCCAGGTCAGCGTCGAGATTCGACCAATCGGCTTCGGTGTATACGTACTCGCTCGCAGGGTGTCCGTAGCCGATGGCACCAAACGATGAAGTCACAACGACCCGCTTGACGCCGGCCCCGCGGGCCGCGCGCAACACGCGCAGCGTCCCGTCGCGCGCGGGGACGATCAGCTCATCCTCGTCCTCTGGTGGCAAGGGAGGGAACGGTGAGGCTGTGTGCAGCATGAAATCGACGCCGCGGGCGGCGTCCGCCCACCCGTCATCAGCTGTCAGGTCGGCTTCTACGAACGAGAGCCGGTCGCCGGGGGCAACGCCGGCGGCGCTGACCAGTTCGCGCACAACGTCCGCGCGATCAAGCTTGCGGACCGTCGCTCGGACGGTGTGGCCGGCCGCGAGTGCTCGAGCGACCGTGTGGCCGCCAAGGAAACCGCTGCCCCCGGTGACGAGCACGGTGGCGGCAGGGATATGGGGATAGTCAGTTTCAGTCATGACCCTACGATGAGCCGCCGCGCGGGCGCTAGCCAGGGCCCTGGCAGGGCCACTCTCCGGGACCCGCAGGCGGCTAACGTAAATCCCATGTCGGCTGAGAACCGTCTCGGAGCATTCCTCAGAGCAAGACGCGATCAGCTCGGCCCCGAGGATGTCGACATCCCCACCAATGGCCGTCGCCGCGCACCCGGGCTACGCCGAGACGAGCTCGCCGACCTGGCCGGCGTCAGCGTCGACTACTACGTGCGCCTGGAACGTGGCCGCGACCGGCATCCATCCGACCAGGTGCTCGACGCGCTCGCACGCGCCCTGCGCCTCGACGACGACGGCCGCCAGCACCTGTACGAACTCGCCCGCCCTCCAATCATCACCCCACCCGAGCCCGTCATCGCGGTCCCGGCCGGCGCTGCGCACATAGTGGAGAACTGGCACGGCCCTGCGACCGTCGGGGATTACACCGGTCTCGTCATCGCCGCCAACGAACTCGCCCAAGCACTCTCCCCGGCACACCTCCCTGGCGTCAACGGCTACCGCACGCTCTTCCTCGATCCAGCCATGCGCGCGCTCTACTCCGACACCTGGGACGATGTCGCAACGGATGTGGTCGCCGCGCTACACACCGCTGTCGGCTCGACGCCCGATGATCCGAGACTCATCGGACTCGTGGGCGAACTGTCGATCGCCAGCGAAACATTCCGCACGCTCTGGGTGCGCTACGACGTCGGACCCCGTCCGGGCGCCGGCGTCACGCGCATGCACCACCCCACCATCGGGCCGCTCACACTGCAGTTCGAGAAGCTCACCCTCAGCGGACACCTCGGCCTCGGCGTCGTTCTCTTCTGGACCGACGCTGGGACCGCGGACGCGAACGCATTAGACCGACTGAGGACCTCTCAACCAGCTGCCCATCCGACCGCTTCGCGACCATCGCCGGACTCACGGCGCTGACAGAAACTCCGCCACGTTCGCCGCGAACTCCGCGTGATGCTGGAAGAGGAACCCATGCGCCGAGTCCGGGTAAATCTTCAATCGCGCGTCCGGGAGCAAACCCGCGAGAAGGTATGAGTACCGCGGCACGATCATCGGGTCCCTGTCGCCGTTAGCGACAAATACGGGCTGCTTGATCGCTGCCACCCTTTGAAGCAGCGAATGGTTCGGTATCCCCCAGGCGCAGACCGCGTCGTACTGAGCCAGCCGCGTCTGCCAGCTCGCCTCGGCGTCACGATCGGCCGTTCGGCTCCCGAGACGAGCTACCACCTCGCGACCCGCTTCCCGACTCGCCTGCGACTCCGTGAAGAAGACCTGCAGGTAGCCGTCACTTGTCGATTCGGGCCTACCAACGGCGTCGATCACAGACGGCGCCCAGCCGTGCATTCCCGCGGCGCCCTGCGGAGCCGACGAGGCGAGCACGATCCGCCGAACCAAGTCGGGTCTGATCAAGGCGATCTCCTCGCGATGAAGCTGCCGATCGAGA
>PMOY01000183.1 GCA_003165655.1 Solirubrobacterales bacterium | reverse complement strand
TGACGCCTTTGTTCAGCTTCTTGATCGCGGAGTTGTTCCACTTCGAAATCTGCCCGAGATAGATCTCGGCGAGGACCTTGGGTGACAGCTTCAGGCTGGTGATGCCGCCGAGATGGAATCCAACGGCGGTCGCCGACAACGCCCAGGGAATCTGAACGCAGTCGTTGCATGCGCTCTCTTGAGCGGACGTCAGCGGTGCGTCCGACGCCCCGAAGTCGACGAGCCGGTTACTGATATCCGTGATCCCCGTTCCGGATCCGACGGCGGCATAGCTGACCGCGTTTCCGGTCGAGCTCTGATAGCCCGCGGCCCATTTCGCCTCCAGTGGGGCGACGAGGGTCGAACCGGCTCCGGAGAGCGACGCCGCCATCGCGGAGGCCGTCACGCCGGTCGCCATGCTCGCGACCACGGCCGCGGCGCTGAGACAAACCAACCTCTTGCAGTGCAAAGTAACGTTCCTTTCCAGCTAGGTGAACGCCGCTCTTGTCGACCCGGCCGAAGCATCGATTGCGGCAACGCAATGACCGCTCTTGTCGAGCGGGGGCCGTAGCATGGCGGGTACGCCTGGCGCGACTTGTTACGCACTTGTGACTTGGAATAGATTATTTTCGTGAAGAATGACTTTCCTCGGGCGCGGTCGATGGACTTCGTCTAGGCTGCCGCTGCGTGTCGGTCACGGTCAGACCTCGGCGTCAGCCGCGCGCGGGTAAAGCGGCCAGGCCCGCAAGTACCGTCGGAGACGCTGTGCTCTACGGACTGTGCGCGGTCGCAGGGCTGATCACCATGGTGGTGATCGCCGAGGTCGTCTATCAGGTCGTCAGCGGAGCGAGCCCCGCGATCTCCCGCTTCGGGTTGGGCTTCCTCTGGCACAGCACATGGAAGCCCAACTTCTTCGTCTTCGGCGCCGGCGAGATGCTCTTTGCGACGCTGGTGACCTCGCTGATGGCGCTGGCGCTGGCGACGCCGATCGGGGTCTCGATCGGGCTCTTCCTGAGCATGCTGGCGCCGCGCGGGATCCGCGGAGTTGTGGGACCCCTGATCGAGATGCTGGCCGCGATCCCGAGCGTCATCCTCGGCCTGTGGGGGGTCATCGTCCTCGCCCCGTTCGTGCAGCAGCACGTCGAGCCCTGGCTGCACGGCGTGCTCGGCTTCATCCCGATCTTCGGTGTCGCCCAGACGACCGGCCTCTCGGTCTTCACGGCCGGGCTTGTCCTGACGATCATGGTCGTGCCGATCGTCGCCTCGCTCAGCCGTGACCTCTTCCTCTCCGTTCCGCGAGAGCTGCAGGACGGCGCGGCGGCGCTCGGCGCCACTCGCTGGGAGGTCATCCGAGGAGTCGTCCTCCCGTCGACCAGTTCCGGTGTCATCGCCGCCGCGCTGCTCGGCCTCGGTCGCGCCCTCGGCGAAGCGGTCGCCGTCGCCGCGGTGATCGGCGGCGGGAGCGCGCTGCATGCCTCGCTGTTCCAACCCGGTACGACCCTCGCGGCTCGCCTCATCGACGAGATCACGAGCCTCGATAACAAGCTGCACCTGGCCGCGCTCTTCTACCTGGCCGTGATCCTGCTCGTGATCGGCGTGCTGACGAACCTGATCGCGCAGGCGATCGCGAGTCGCCTCGGCAATCAGACGATGCTCGCCCGATGAGCGCGCTCCCCGATCCGACCGCTCCGCCCATGGATGATCGCCCTGCGAGCAGCCTGCCCGATCCGACCGCTCCGCTCACGGCGTCGGGCAACCTGCGCCGGCGGGCGGCGGTGAGCCGCCTGCTGGAGATCGTCGCGACCGGGTCGGCGGTGCTCGCGGTCGGCGTGTTCTGCATCGTTGTCTATGCGATCGCGAGCCGCGGTGCGAGCGTGCTGAGCTTCAGCTTCTTGACCACGGATCCGAGCGCCCCCGGGGTGGGCGGCATCGCGCCCGCGATCGTAGGAACCGGCGTGATCGTGGCGATCGCGACCGCGATCGCGATGCCCTTGGGGGTCCTCGTCGCCGTCTACCTGATCGAGTTCGCGGGGCGCCGCTCCGGTCGCGTCGTGAGAACGGCGCTCGACCTGATGAACGGCCTCCCCACCGTGGTCGTCGCGCTGATGGTCTATGGCCTACTCGTCGTCGACCACGGTGACTCGGCGATCGCCGCCTCGATCGCCCTGGCGATCATCATGCTGCCGCTGATCGCCCGCTCGAGCCATCAGGTGCTCCTGCTCGTCCCGGGTACCCTGCGCGAGGCGGCGGACGCCCTCGGTGTGAGCCGGTGGCGCGCGGTGCTCGGCGTCGTTCTCCCGTCCGCCCTGGGCGGGATCGTCACGGCCACGATCCTCGCCGCCGCGAGAGCCGCCGGCGAGACCGTGCCCCTCCTCTTTCTCACCAGCCTCGTCGTCGGCAATACCGTGCACGTCAACCCGCTGCATGCGATGTATGGCATGCCCTACGTCGTTTTCCAGGACCTGGAGTCGGGGGTTCCCTCCGGGATCGCCCAGGCGTGGGGCACGGCGTTCGTGCTCATGGCCTTCATCCTCGCCGCAAACGTCGGCGCGCGGGTGTTCCTGGCCCGTAACCGTTCTAGACTGGGCCTATGACACTAGGCGACGGTGGGCCGATCACCTTGGGTGAGGGCGCGAGCTCCGGGACCGAGGTCGTCAGCCGACGGGTGCGGATTCAGACCACCGCTCGGCCTCAGACCACTACTCCGTCGCAGCGCGCGACGTCGCCCGATCGCGACGGCGCGTCAGCGGCGACGGGGCGCGCGGTCGTCTTCGATGCGCGCGGCGTATCGGTCTCCTACGGGGCCAAGCGAGCGCTTGCTCCGATCACGATGAAGATCTACCGCAACCTGATCACCGCGCTGATCGGACCGTCGGGCTGCGGTAAGACGACGCTCCTGCGCAGCCTCAACCGCATGAACGACTCGGTGCCGGGGTTCAAGCTCGAAGGTCAGATCCTCTATCACGGTCACGACGTGTATGGCAGCGCCGTCAATCGAGTCGAGGTGCGTCGCCGGATCGGCATGGTGTTCCAGAAGCCGAACCCGTTCCCGAAGTCGATTTACGACAACATCGCCTGGGCGCCGCGCAACCTCGGGCTGAAGCAGGATCTCGACGAGCGCGTCGAGCGCGCCCTGCGCGATGCCGCGCTGTGGGACGAGGTCAAGGATCGCTTGCGCGATCCCGCGCTCGGCCTGTCGGGCGGGCAGCAGCAAAGGCTGTGCATCGCCCGCGCGGTCGCGATCGAGCCGGACGTTCTGCTGCTCGACGAACCGGCGTCGGCGCTCGATCCGATCTCCACGCTCGCGATCGAGGAGCTGATGCAGGCGCTCAAGCCTCGGTACACGATCGTGATCGTCACCCACAACATGCAGCAGGCCGCCCGCACCGCCGACCGCACGGCCTTCTTCAGCCTTGACGACAACCGCGTCGGGACGCTGATCGAGTACGACGACACCGAGAAGATCTTCATGCGGCCCGCCGACACGCGTACCAGGGACTACGTCACAGGCCGCTTCGGCTGACCGGCGCGGTTCCCGTCCGGGAACGGTCTACGGAGCGAAGATCGAGGCGCTCGATACCTGCTCGAGCAGTGGCTGACCGCACTGCCAGCAATAAGCAGCGCCGCTCGAGTGCGGCGCTCCGCACGAACCGCAGGTGCCGGCGGTGCCGGTCTGCTCGCTGCGCAGGATCCGCTCGACCTCACCGAGCTCGGCATCGGCGTCCTGGAGCACGGCGGCTCGCTGTACGAGGACGTCGACGCGGATACGGTTGCGGATGGCCATCTCGTATACGAGGCCGCCGAGGTCCCACTGAAGCTCGACGAAGCGCGCCGTCAGGTCGTCGCGCCGTCGCTCGAGGTCGACGATCCCCACGTTCCCCGAGCTCGCGCTCAGCGGCGGCGCCGAGCTCGACGCTTCCGGGAGCGGAGATTCACCGGCGGCCGGCAGGCCTGAGGCATCCAACGGCGTGATCGGCTTCGTCCCTCGCGCGCGACGCGGAGCGTCCGCACGGACGGCGCTCGTGAATCCATCGCGCATCGCGTCCCGGGTCCGCTGGATGATCGAGGCTCTGCTCATCACCCCCCTCCGAAGAAGGTGCCGGTGAACTTGCCGTTGGTGTAGCCGCGACCGTGTCCCTTCTGCCCAACTTTCACCACTGATTTGGCCAGCTTCTTGGGGATCTTCTTCGCTACGGCGGTCGTCGCCTTGCCCTTGCTCTTCGCATTGGACTTCGACGACGTGGACGACGTCGAAGACGTGCCCGCCGTGCCCGCGGCGCCGTTGCTCGTCGCCGCTGTCCCACCCGCGCTCGTGGCCCCGGCGCCGAGGGTGACGACCTGTACGGCGGGGGTGCTGCGCGAGCTCGCGCTATTGCCCGTGCGCCCGATGAGAACACCCACGCCCATCGCCAGCAACAGCGTGCCGACGCCCGCGATCAGCGTGCCGCTCCCGGTCAAGCGGGGCCGGCGCCGTGCGCGGGAGCTACGCGGCTGAGCTGATGCGTAGCTGGCCGGGTTCTGGGACAGTGCGTAGCGCGGCTTGCCGCGCCGCTCTCCGCATTCCACGCAGTAGCGCTGGTCGTCAGCGAGCCGCGCACCGCAGTTCGCGCATTGGTCCCCGACGGCGGTTGCCAGGAGCTGAAGCTGCTCCGCTGTAGGAGCATCCGCCGCCACCGGATCGCCTCCTGCTCCGTCGTTCGTGGTGGTCGTGGTCCCGTCCATACCGTCCACGGGCTAGTGTATCGAGAGCCACCGCACCGACCATGTGAATAACCTGTAAATCGCCGCCTCCATGACTCCGTTGCCACCGCGCCACCCTCACGCGGGGTGCCAACTCCGATCAGGCAGCGTGCGCCTCGCAAGTCCGGATCTTTACATCGCGGAACGCGAACAGCGCGAGCCTGAAGGGTCGCGATGACAGGTTCCTCAGACGACGAGCGCACAAGCTCACCGGCCATCCCGCGATGCGGGGAGTGCCGGGCGCGGCTGGCGCACGATCAGCGCTACTGCGTGGAATGCGGCGCGCGATGCGGTGGCCTGTCCCCCCTGATCGCCGAGCGGATCGGGCTGATGCTCGCGCACGGACACGATGCGTTCGAGCCCCTCGGTGCGGCGCCAGACGGATCGCCGATGGCGGGCGCGGTCGGGGCCTCGGGTAGGTCGGGGGCCGCGGCGGCACCGACAGGCGTCATGAGAGCGCGCTCGCTGCCCTCCCCCCGCTCTGCGGCGGTAGCCATCATGGGGATGCTTGCCTTCGGCGTTGTTGTCGGCTCGCTCGCGAGCTCGAACGCCGCAAGCCTGGCGGGCGCGCCCCTGTTGCTCGCCGTGTCGCCGCCGGCGACCGCGAGCACTCCCGCCGCGGTCAGCCCGACCCCGGGGTCGTCCACCGGTGCGTCTCAGGCCGGATCGTCGTCCTCGTCGTCGGGGAGCGGCTCGTCGTCGGGCAGCGGCTCGTCGACGGGCGGCAACGGCGGGTCGTCGGGTTCCGGCGGATCGTCAGGTTCCGGCGGATCGTCAGGTTCCGGCGGATCGCTTCTTCCTCCGGTCAAGCACCTGTTCGTGATCATGCTCTCCGACCAGGGATACAGCCAGTCCTTCGGCGCGCCGTCCAGCGACAAGTATCTGGCCAAGACGCTACGCCGCCAAGGGGAGCTGCTCGAAAACTATTACGCCGTTGCGCAGGGCGAGCTCGCCAACGAAATCGCTCTGATCAGCGGGCAGGGACCAACCCAGCAGACGGCTGCGGACTGCCCGAAGTTCACTGATATCACGCCGGGCAAGATCGGAGCCGAAGGGCAGGTGCTCGGGACCGGGTGCGTCTATCCGTCGCACACGCTCACGCTCGGCGACCAGCTGAGCGCCGCCGGGTACAGCTGGAAAGCCTACGTCCAGGACATCGGCGACGGCCCGCACGGGCAGGCGAAGACGTGCCGCCATCCAGCGCTCGGCGGCGTCGACGGCGACCAGGTCCCGCGTCGCGGCGACGCCTACGTGACGTGGAGCAATCCGTTCGTCTATTTCCACTCGATCGGTAAGACCGCGTGCGGAAAGGACGATGTCAGCCTCAACGAGCTCGCCGCCGACCTGAAGACGACGAGCCAGACTCCCGCGTTCTCATACATCGTCCCCAGCCCGTGCGACGACGGCAGCGACCAGCCGTGCGCGCCGAACGCAAAATCGGGGCTCGCTGCGGCCGATACGTTCCTCAGGTCGGTCGTGCCGGAGATCGAGGCTTCGCCCGCCTACAAGGCCGATGGGATGATCGCGATCACCTTCGACCAGGCACCGCAGACCGGGCCCTATGCCGACGCGAGCTCGTGCTGCGACAACCCGACCAAGTATCCGAATCTCCCGACCACGACCACGACCACCAC
>PMOY01000161.1:1387-20482 GCA_003165655.1 Solirubrobacterales bacterium | reverse complement strand
CCCAAGGTCGTGTTCTCGGACTCGCTCGCGTCCGCCGACTGGGGTGAGACGACGATCGCCACCGGAGAGCTGACCGCAGCCATCACGCGGCTCAAGCACGAGCGCTCCGACGAATATCTGCTCGCCCACGGCGGGGTACGGTTCGCCCGATCGCTGGTGAAGACCGGCTTGATCGACGAGTACCGCCTTGTTGTCCATCCGGTCGTTCTGGGCGCGGGCGAGCGGATCTTCATCGCGCCGCTCACCATCGAGCCGATGAGCACCACCGCCTTCAGCGGCGGAGCCGTCGCCCACGTCTTTGCGGCGCACCCGTGATCGAGCCCGATCGGCAACCAGGGAGCGGACGCGCGTCCAGGTGAGGAATTTTCCCGTGATCGCCGGACAGACCGGAGCGGAGCCGGCCTTCCAGGGTGCAGCTGACGTCGACCTCGAGCTGATCGATAGCAGGACACTCGACGCCAACATCCAGGAGCTCATCTACACGCCCGCCCTGCATATCTGAGCTCGCCCGTGCCCAACCACCGTCACGCAGCCGAACTCCGGTAGCACACTGCCCCCTTGTCGCTGTTGCGGCCACCGATCCCAGACTTCCGCTTCAGGCGTCAGGCGGCAACGCGCGATCTTCAGGACGCGGTTGCTGCATTGGTTGCAGCGAGTTGTTCGCGGCACAGGGCGGGGCTCGGTCGTTTCGGCAGCTGGACTCGGGGGTGATCTGCGGTTCGCGGCCTCACTTCGACTGTCGCGTTGCCGGATGGGTGAGGAGCCCTTGCTCGTCGGGGTGGATCTCGATCCGCAGTCCGCGGCGTTTGCCCTCAACGACCATGACCGCCAGGTTTCCGGCGCTTCTAGGCGTCAGCGCACGCCCTCGAGGGGTGGCAGAGCGCTCGAATGTGCCTGGTCTTGAAGACCGGCCGACGCGCGTTTCGAGCGCCGCGGCCAGGAACGTTGGAGTCCAAACGGAGTCCGCGCCTCGTCGCGGTCGCGCCCGTGTCCGAATTCGAACGCTTTGCGGGGACTTCCGTGTCCCGGGAGGGAGTACCGCTACCGGGATTCGAAGCCGCCCTCTGAGGAGTGAGTTTGGCCTGATTCACCTGCAAATGTGTGGTTTCCGGGCTCGTGGCAAACCGCTCTCAGGGGGCCTATAACCGCCCTAGATTGGCGTCGACTGTGGCGCAACTGTGGCGCAGGAAGCTTCCCGCGATTGTCATCGCTCAGGTCCGCGGGCTGGAGCGTCTAGCCGGGCCAGCCACGTTGAACTCATGACCCCCTCGCTCCGCCAGCGGCGACGTGTCTACGCCAAGCGCGTGATCGCGGTCGTGGCAGCGCTATCGCCCGGCGCCGACGGTCGCGTCATCCGGATGTCGCCAGAGCACTGGCCCGATGCATCACGCCTGACGACGAGAGCGATCGTCGGGAGCTCAGAGCGGGCCTCACGCGGCGTGGATAGTCTGGTCAGCGCTGGTCGACCTTGCGGTAAGGGGTCGCCTCCGGTCCCGCAAGGGAGAAGGCGAGGAAGTAGACCCGGGTCACCCACCAGCGCTACGTCGTCGACCAAACCGCCGCGAGTGCCGCGGCGAACTGAGGGGCTCGCTTCGGTGGCCGGACTGGCAAGCTCTGCGCTCGCCGATGGAGATTGACGAGGCATTCCTCCTCTCGCAGCTACGCGAAGTGCGGATCCTGGCGTCGTTCATCGCCCCGGGCGACGTCGAGGACGAGCTTCTCCTGCGATGGCCGAGGCTGTGGATCCAGGACGACGACGGCGTCTGGCGTGAATACGAGACCGGTCGGCCACGCGTGCGGCAGCTGGCCTGCCTGCTGGCCTTCCATCAGGATGGCCTGCAAGCGCGGCAGGTCGACCGGTACTTTCGCCGCGGAGCGAAGGTCGATCCCACCGGGCGAGGCTCGAAACGCGGTGCCGGCAAGACGGCCCGTGGCTTTCTGCACGACGAGCTCGCCGCGGCGGGGATCCCGGGCCTCGAAGGGCTGCTGGAGTTCCCGGAGAAGGCGAGTCCGGCATCGATCTGGCGGCTGCGCCGCTCGATCACGGACGTCGAGCTCGCCCGTCGGGCGACGCAGTACGGCGCGTGGCTGATGGCCGCAGCACTGACCGACAACGCCTTTGGTCGCCTCGTCGGCTTCCCCGAGCGCAAACGCGACCGACCGCCGGTGTTCGAGCTGATCGGGATGCCCGGCCGACAGGAGCTCGCCTCCGGGATCCTCCCGGCGGAGCTGGTGCGGCATGCGCTCGTCGCTGCCGAGCTGACGGCTCGGCATTTCGCCGAGGGCTTTCCGGAGAACCGCATACCCCTGGAGACGATTCTCACCGTGATCTCGGAGTCCGGGTCGCGACCGACCCCCCTGCTCGCAGGCGGCGTGGAGCTCGACCGGACCGACGGAGTGGCTGCGCACACGGGTTCCGATGGCATGCCCCCGGCTCGCGAGCAGGTCATCGAGAGCACGGCGACTGAGGAGACACCGGTCGACGAAGACGACGCGATCGGACTCGGGCTTGAGCTCAGGCCCTCAAGCGCGGTCGTCCGCGACTCTGAGCCGACTGCGGTCCCGTCAGCCAGCGTGATCGAGGTCCCCGTCCCCGGTCACAGCTTGGTCGTGGTCAGAGCCTTTCCTCTGATGGGATCTCGATCAGCGAGGCCGCGGAGGAGCCGGGGTCTGGGGATCGCGGTCGGTGTCCTCGGCGCCGCGATCGCGATCGTCGCGGCGGTGCTCGTTGTCATCTCATTGGGCGGCGGCAGCGGTCATTCCTCCGCGCCGGTCGCCTACGTCGTGAACGGCACCAGGATTGAGGAGGAGAGCCCGGAGCATCCGGTGCCGACCTTCCGCGACCCACATGAGCTCTCGGGAGACCCAGGCCAGCCGAAGATCCCCTCGGCGACCCAGGTCCGCGTCAGCTGCCGGGTGCATGTCTATGTGCCCGGCGGGACGAGCATTGCGCCGTACTGGTGGTACAAGATCGCGAACGGTCGGTGGAACGGGCGATACGCGCCCGCCAACACCTTCCTGAACGGCGACGGCGGCGCGCACTATGTCGGGCCGAACGCCCAACCCCCGAAGACCGTCCACAACTACGACACGAGCGTGGCGATCTGCGGCGGCGGCCGTCCGACGGGTAGCGTCGAGATTCCGCTTCAGGCACGGATCGCCACCTTCGCCAACCCCACGAATGGCGCTCGATCGGGACCGCCGATCACCGGCGGCGGCGAGCAGGTCACGGTCAGCTGCGGGACGGCCAGCAACGCCGCCGTTGCCTATCCCGGGAACATCGTGTACCTGATCGCGTCGGCGCCGTGGCGGAAGCGGTACTTCGCGCCGGCGAACGCGTTTCGCAACGCGATCCCGGCCGACAGCACGCACACCAACTACACCGACTTCGAGGTGCCCGCCTGCCCGCCGCCGCGGTAGCCCGATCAGGTCCGTCTCGGTCGCCGCCCGGCACGTAGCAGGCGGGCTCTTGCGGGATCGCCAGTGGGTTGCGGGCCTGCCATGAACGGTCGGGGCTCAATTCGCCAGGACGAAACGGGAGCGTGAGCGATGAAACGGGAGCGTGAGCACGCCAGACCGCGTGAGGACTGGGTGAGCGGGGAGCTGAAGGCATGAGGACGCCACAGGAACCCGATCGAAAGGAGACGTCCTATGAAGCCCATCATTGGTATCCGACGGCTGATCACGCTGGCCGCCGTCATCGCCACGACCGCGGGTGGCACGCTCGGTCTGGCGGCAGCCGCGAGTGCCTCGCCGGACGCCAGCTACGCCACCCCGACCCTGGCGGTCGCCAACGATCCGGCCGAGGGCAGCGCAGTCGCCTGGGCCGAGGACCAGCTAGGCAGCACCCAGTGGGACGGCTACTGCCTCGAGTTCGTTCTCGACGCCTACAACCAGGCCGGCGCCAACATCGGCTCGGCCGACAGCGCGATCGACTACTGGAACGGCTACACCGGGACGAAGAACCCGCCGAACACCAACCCGCCCGTCGGCGCGTTGATCTTCTACGGGCCGACAAGTTCCAACCCCTACGGCCACGTCGCGATGAGCGTCGGCAACGGCCGAGCGATCTCGAGCGAGGAACGAGACAACACGGGCGTGCACACGTTCGACATCGCCACCCGCGACGCCTCGTACAGCGACCTCGGCTGGGTCATGCCCGCCTGAACCGAGGCGGAGCTGAGCGGTCGCGCGGGAGAGCTCCGGATGTCCGGAGCTCTCCCGCTGTTCGCCGGCCCGCTGGCTGGACGACCTGTTTCACCCAGGTCGAAGAGTGTCGGCGCAAGCGTCTGCGGCCACGAGAGCGGCCGGCGACCGTCGCCGCCCGCACTGATCGAGCCGCTGGTCAGCCTACGATCACCGTCGTGGCGGCCACCCCCAGAGGACCTGTGAGCTACGCGCTGACTGCGCTCACGCCGGACCAGTTTGAGGTCTTGGCCTTCCTGCTCGCCCGCGAGGAGTTCCCCGGCACGGTCCACATCCGCCAAAACGACTACGGCCTGGACGCGCGTCTTGCCGACCGGCAGGGCAAGACAGTCCGCGGGTGGCAGGCCAAGCGTTTCACCGGACCGATCGCGTGGAGCCAATGCCAGGACTCCGCGCGGCGGGCGATCGCCTTCTGGCGGCCGGTACGGATGACGTTCGTGTTCCCCAAGATCCTCTCCGGCTCCGAGCAGGATCAGTTTCGTGAGCAGCTGATCGAGCGGTTCCCGCTCATCGCGCTCGATTGGTGGGATGCCACCGAGGTCGAAGCCCGGATGCGCGACACCCCCGGCGGGCAACGCGCCGCGGACTGGCTGTTCTCCAATCCCGAGGCCGACGCCGAGGCGATGCGACGGGCGCTGGCGGTCGGCGGCGAGCTGTCGAACGCCGCGCAGGCCGCGGAGCGCATCGCCGAGGTTCAGCGCTTCATAGGCCGCGATCCGCATCTGCAGTTCGTCACCATCGCCTCCGAGGAAGGCGTGCCGCAACCCCCGCCCGCCGAGCCGACGATCCTGAGCATGGAGGCGACGATCGCCGGGCACCGGATCCGTTTCGACGGATCGGAACGCTACCCCGGGGCCGCCGCGGACGCCGGTCTCGGCGGCACGCTCTTCTTCGACACCGACGAGGAGGGCACGCAAGCGCTGGCCGCGTTTGAGCGAATCAGCCGCGAGGGTGGAACGATGGAGGCGTCCTCCGGGATCACCGCCGATTTCGGCCGGGTGCCGCTGGGCCTGCGCGGCCTCATGCCCGAGGGCCGCGTCACCGGCTCGTTTCAGATCACCGCCTCGACCGAGCCCTTGGCGTCGCCGCAGATCCCGGTGCTGCTGCGTGCCGGCGACACCGAGCTCGGTCTCGTCCTCGGTGCCGGCGACGCGACCGACGGGTGGGACTTCACACTGGCGGGATCGGCCGGAGGCCTCGACGTGACGCTGCCCATGCGCAAGCGCGACGACACGGTCGACATGACCCTACGCTGGCATTGGCGGCTTGGGGAAGGCGATGCGATCGAGCAGCTGCTGGCGGCGCAGATCGTGCTCGCCGCGTACCGCAGCTCGGACATCGACATGCTCGCGACGACCGAGGACCGAGTCGTCGCCGTGGCCAGCATGCACCTCCCCGACGACGCCGAGCACCACATCGCCGACCTTGAGAGCATCTGCCGCTACCTCGAGTACGCCGCCGAAGCGCAGGCCTGGCTCGGCACCCCGATCCAGCCCGCCGCTCGGCCGACCGACAGTGATTTGGCGACCCTGAACCAGCTCATCGGCCGGGTCCGGCACCCCGAAGCCGACGGCACGTGGGACCGCGTCGAGGTGACGCTGAGCACCCCGCCCCCATTCGGTGGCGGACCATTCGCGGCGCTGCTGCGTCAGCCCATCTACGGCGACCTCTTCGGGCACCGGCAGTACCTCGGACGCGAAGCCGTGGACCTGCCCGAAGCGCGAATCCGCCCGTTCACCGGAAGCGAAGCTCCCGGGGACCGGGTCACGATCATCCCCGCCGGCGCGACCAACCAGGTCCGGGTGATGTTCGCATCCCCCACCACCGTCCCTGAGCCCCCCAGTAGGCACCGCTGAACGGCGGTCGGACGGCTCCCAGGTCCGCGTGCGGGCGCGGCACGGCGGACGGCGACGGGGGCGTGGAGCATCATCTGATCATGGCTAGCGTCGAGCAGATCCTGGTCCCTGTTCACGTCGGGCTGCGGGAGCCGAGCTTCGCGCCGCCAGTCCTTGGCGCTGAGCCCGGGCGCGGTGTTGTGCGCCGCATGGCAGCGCCGCGAGACATCCCATTACTCGAGGAAGGCTTTGACTGGGGGGCGCACGGGGTCACGCCCCGCTGGATCGGGATGGAGAGCAGCGACTGCCCCGCAGCGGTTGAGCCGCATAACTTCCATCAGCAGGGCGCCGACGAGCTGGCGCGTTTCTTTGCCGGCGCCGCCGAGCGGGCCGAGACGGCGGTCCTGATCTGCACGATGGGCAACGTCAACGACGACCGCCCGCGACCATTGATGGCACGGGGCGATGCAACGGTCAGCATCGCTGACACCGAGGAGTACATCCTCGGTGCTCGCACTCCGCGAGGATCCGCCATGTCGCTGGCGCCAGGACTGACCGGCGCCGATCGCGACCTGGGTCTGCGCCTGATCAGCCGAGGGGCAGACGCGCCGTGGTGGGGCATGAGTCTGATGGGCTCGCAGATCGCCACCGGAATGGGAGTCAGCCCACCGGCGCAGATCGTGGGGACCCTTGCACCGATCGTTCTCGACGCGGCCGGTCAGCCTGTGGTCGCGGTGTGGGTTTCGCCGTCGGGTGACCGGCGCTGGTATGTGGTCCCGGACCAGTCTGACTGGGGTTCGCTCCTTGACTGGCTGACCACCCAAGCCCTCCCCGAGCTGACCCCGGAGATCATGCGGCGTCTCCGTTCGCCTCATCTTCGCGACCCCGATCTGATGACCGCCGCCGAGACCGACGCGCGGACCGCCCTCGATGCCCTGGACGACGAGTACGCCCGCCGGCGCGAGGCCCTGCAGGATGATCTCGACGCGGCGCAAGCTGCGGCAGACCCGATCCGCGATGGCCTGCTCTACGGGACCGCAAACGTGCTGGAAAGCGCGGTCGCGACCGTGCTGACCGACGCGGGTATCACCGTCGCCGAGCTTGACGTCGCGCTCGGCGACACCTCATCCGCCGACTTGCTCGCGGAGCTCGACGGCCGGCGGCGGCTGATCGAGATCAAGGCGGCCAGCGGCAATGCGCCAGAGAGCCTCATGACCCAGCTTGAGAATCATCTTCGCAACTGGCCGCCGCCCGGACAGCCTCCGGTCGAGGGTGGGGTACTGGTCGTCAACCACCAGCATCGCCAGCCGCCCGCACGGCGCGACACCGCCGTCTACGGCCGCGCGGATTTCCTGCGCAACCTCCAGGCTCCGGTGCTCCCGACCCGGCGGCTCTTTGACTGGTGGCGCGCGGGCGCGTGGGAGCAGATCCGTGGGGCAATCTTCCCAGCGACGGACGGACGGACATCGACGACGCCGGCACCGCTGGCGGCCGACCCGCCCACCGTGGGACGAACTGCCCACGACTCCGGACGTCGGCCATGGCGGCGGCGCGGCTGACGCTATTCAGCGGCTTTGCGAGTCCAGTAATGAGCTATTTCGCCATAGGCTCGGCGCCAGGGATCACCGGCGTGGCGCTCGCTGGTCCGGTAGCCGTCGGTGTCCACAACGCAGAACGGTGCACCTGCGGCCTTCAGCGCGCACGTTCGATGCTGTCCGTTCGTCACGCTCGAGGCCCCCGGACGACAGACGATCGGTTCGCTGAACAAGGTCAGGCACCACTCGGCTTCTGGCGTTTCTCCTAAATGGACGGCGATCTGCTCGATGATGTCGTCGTGTGTTGCCTCGTCGTCGAGGGCCTCGAAGATCTCGACGCTGGCGGCCGCGACGGCAACCCAGTCGACGTCGTGGTACTCGCATACCGTGAAGTCCTCATCGGTCAACCGCACAAACCAATGCGCACCAACAGCCGGCGGCGTCCACCCCTCGTCCGGATACAGGGCCGCAATCGCTTCAAAGCGGTCGACGTGAGCGCATCGCGATGGGTTGTGCGCCCACGGCAGATCAGCGACCGCGACCACGGCAAGTCCTGCAAGCGGCCGGTCACTCCGGCTCGGGCGGCGGGACGAGCGCGAGCAGTGGATGGCCTGCGCCGCCGAGCGCGGCGCACGAGGGATCCTCCATGTTCCACGCCAACTCGCCAGCCGCGGGGCACAACGCCTCGACCTCTTCGGCAGTCACGTCGCGCCGAAAGCCCATCTCGTCGTCTCCCGGCAGGAGTTCGATCCAGACTCGATTCTCGGGATCCAGCAGGAGGCGCACGAAGATCCGGAATGCGACCAGCTCGGGGAACACTTCTTGGAGTCTGTGGTTCAGGCTCTCCGCGGCGTTGATTGAGCTTTGCCCGGGGTTGTCGCTGGGCTCGGTGACCAGCACGACCGTCCGGCCGTTCACGTCGTGGATCTGGATCGAGGCGATCGACCGATCGGCGTAAGCGAACAAGTCGCTGAAAACAAGAGACATCAGGCTGGTTGGTCGGCCGAGAACCCGGCGGTCACGGTCGCCAGATCGTCGGGCTCACCGGCGAGGACGACGATCTCGTTCTCGATCGCACTGGCGGCGCCGGTGGCGGGCGTGGCGGCGATTCGCGTCACGGGAACGACGGCGCTGTAGATGACGGGCACACCGCCCTTGCGGCGCGCCGCGCGTTCAGCGAAGTCGCGCGCGGTGACGAAGTCGATGGCAAACGACGCCAGCGGCCATAGCTTGGGGTTGCCGGGGCTGGCCGATGGCTCGCCCGCGACCACGCGCCGCGATGCAGCACCACCGAGTCCAGGCCTTTGAGCATGTCCTGGGTGGCCGCGTATTGCGCGGCGACGAATGCCGTAAGCAGTTCGGAGTGGGCGCGGTAGAACGCGTCGGTAGCGCCATCCAGCTGGTGCGGCTGCGTCTGGGCGAACTCCGCGGCGGCGGCGCTGACGGCATGAAAGCGGCTGGACTCGTTCTCGCCGGTGCTGACCTTCAACGCAATCAGCCACGACACGACCTTGGCCGCATCGGTGTCGAGGCCAAGACATCGGGCGAGACTGCTGGATCCATACCAGTAGTCGTCATTCTCGTCGGCTTCCACAGCCGCGACCAGCGGCCCGGCGTCCGGGCCGGGCTGCAAGGCGCCCGCCAGCCTGCGGATCGCGCCTTCGCGCAGGGCGATGCCGACAGCGTCGCGTCGGTTCGGGTCATCCCACCCTTGCCCTGCGACGCGCTGCCACAGCTCTGGGGTCTGGTCGTGAGGATCTGCGGGAGTCAGTGCAGTGATGGTGGTCCAACCGCTCGCCGCTGGCAGCACCCGCATCATCATCCACGTCCCCGGGTGATGCGGGATAGACCGGCCGCCCGCCGATGCGTCTTCGTCCGCTCGAACGTGTTGCTCGGATTGCGAGCCACCCGGGGCGTGAACCGATTGTCGGGAGTTCGAATCTCTCCGGGTCGCGCAACAAAAGCCCTCCAAAAACGCAGGGCTTTTATAGCGCCTGAGCTTCTGAGCGCGGGAGTATCTTCCAGGTTTTTCTCCCGAGAGCGGGCACGGTTGCATGACTCCACGGAGGTGTCGAACATGGCACGGGGGTGCGCGCGGAGCGCCGTTCGCCGGTTCGCCCGGAGTGGAGCTGCGTGCGCTGAGGCAGGGGTTCGTTTGCGTTTGCCGCGTCTGGGATGCGTCGAGCTGGGTCCCGTAAGGCAGACTCCGAGGCGATGCGCTGCTTCTACTGCGGAGAGTCCGGCAAGGCGGGCTCCAACGAGCATGTCCCTTCCCAGTTCCTGGGTAGCCGGCTGAAGACCCGGCGAGTGTGCTCGCCATGTGGGGCGCGGATCGCCCGCGAGCTCGATGACGAGGTGGCCCGGTATCCGATGGTCCTGATGCCAAAGGCGCTAGCGGATGTGCGAAGCGTCAAGCATCAGCGCAAGCGGCCGTCCTTCAGTGTCGCCGGCGCCGTGTCTGCGACCGGCCAGGCGGTTGAGGTCGAGTTCAGTCCGAGCGGGCGGGTGGCGCGCGACGGGCGCGGGGCGGCGGTCCACGATGTGGTTGAGGTTCGCTATGGCCTGGGCGATGATCTCTGGCCCCGCCTCATCGCGAAGGTGGCGCTCGGGTGCGCCTCGCTGCTCCTACCCGATGATTGGCTCGACGGGCGTCTGGCCCAGGGTCTTCAGAGCCTGCTCTGGCACGGACCGATCGACAACGTTCTCTGGCCAGGTGGGGTACCGGCCGCCTGTGGTGAGCTCGAAGCAGATGATCCGGCACGGCTGGCGCTGGGCCGCCAGCGCCACATGATCGGGTTCGTCGGGGACGACGGCGCGAACCATTGCGCGTTCGCGTATCTCTTCGGAGGCCAGCTGGCGTGCGCCTTGCCGCTGCCCGGCTTAGCCATCGACGGGCCGAGCGTGTGGGTACTCGACTCGCAGCTACGTGAACCGCCGGCGCCTGAGGGTTACGACTCAGCGATTGAACGGATGCTGGGCGGGCAAGGGTGGTCACCGACGTACATCGAGGGTCTCCGTAGCGCATAGGGTCAAACGATGCGGCTCTATCTCGACTCGAACGTCTATGCCCACGCGGACGATCTTGGGCAGGGTCGAGATCTCGTCGAGTGGCTGGTGGATTCGGGCCACGAAGCGGTGCTGAGCGAGATCCACCTCGCTGAAGCTCTCGCGATTCCGGATGTCGTCGCTCGCGAGGGCCGCCTGACGCTGTTGGCCGCGGTGCCAGCGCGTGTGAGCCGGCCGCTCGCGTCTCTTCAGGCGGAGGAGTTCGTGCAGGAGGCGCAGCGGCTCCGCCCGGCATGGTCTCGGCAACCGGTGGGCGACCTCTCCGACGTGAATGACCTCCTCACCGCCTACGAGGAAGGCTGGAAGCAACTCCAGCGAGATCCGAGCGGACTGCTTGAACTCACCGGCGACTATCAGGCCGTCTCGGAGCAAGCCATCCGCGGCTCGCGCGCGGGACAGAAGATCATGCGCGAGGACCTCTTAGCCGGCGTCACGAAACTCACCGAGCTCGACTTAGGTGGTGAGCGCATCCCGGTCGGCCCGCTTGATCTCAGCGCCGACGACGACTTCTGCCGTTTTGAGTCATGCCTCTCCTGGTTTCAGGCACTCGTGCTGGCGATGCCGACGCTCGCAGAGTTGCGCGACTACACCGCACCGTATGTCGATGAGACCGCGATCGATGCCCGTGACTTCGCTCGGTTCTGGGCGGAGGACGTCGAGCTCATTCGGTTGCCGCGTGGCTTGGCGACGAGCATGGTGATGTCCGAGCAGCGGCGGTCGAAGATCAAACATGGCAACGTCGCCGATGCCCGCCACGCCGGCTACATCCTTGACGCCGACGTCTTCGTGACCGAAGACAACCTCCTGTTTCGGGCACTCCAGCGGGTGGTCAGCCGGCTGGCCGGCGGAGCCACGCCAGTACTCGTACTGCGGGCAGCTGATCTGATCGGGGGCCTCAGCGCGACTGTTGGGACCGCTCCGGGTCCGCCGGGAGCCGCCGTACGCTGACTCGATGGATGAGGAAGAGCAGCGCTGGTCGCAGCCGCTGACCCTTCAACAGCTCGGAGAGCTCACCGCGAGATGGCTAGAAGGCGACGGGTGGTCCCCGTGGAACACCGGCTCTCCCCCAAACTCCGAGACCGCGGCGCTCGTCCCGCAGTTAGCTTCGATGAACCGGTCTGGGTACGTGACGACGTTCTCCCAGCCAGGCGTCGATGATCGCCTCGGCGCTCAACGAGCAGCCGTCGCCGGCTTGTGCGATGAGGACGTCGCTGATCGTCTGGCCGGCTTGTCGCTGAACTCGGATCTCGTCGTCATCACTCACTACCCGGGGGTTGAGGCCACCTACGAGATTCCGATCAGCCTGGACGAAGGGCGGACGTTCACGGTGTGGCCTGGAGCGTGTCCTGCGGATTCCATGTGGGACGACATGCACCCGGAGACCGTTCGGGAGATCGCGGCGGCCTGGCAAGTGACGGTGATCGACCCTCAGTGGGGCCGTGAGGTCAAGCTCTGGGCGGCGGTCATCGACGCTCTCCAGCGGTCGGAAGCCGTGAGGGGGCTGATCCGCCCGCAGTGAGGCGCCGGCTGGGTCGGCGGACACCCGTCTCCGTCAGCGTGTCCTCGGTCGAGCTCTATGCGTCCTGGTGCGCCTCTCCGTCCCGGCCGGCCCGTACCGTCCCCTGGGGTGAACAGCAAGCAGCGCAAGCGCCAAGCTGACCGTCGCCGCGCTCACGGGGGCAAGGCGCTGAGGCCTCGGCTGGTACTGGAACGAGCGAGCTATTCGGTGGTCAAGAAGGGCCACATCGTCCCGTCGACCTATCAGCGCAATTTTGCAGTCGACAATCGAGTCGCCGTTCATCCGGTAAGTCGATCGGGCTGCTTCCTGCAGGCTCCGGAGAACGCCGGAACCCGTAGTCGCTTCTATCGCCGCCGCCGCCCTGACGGCTCCGAGATCGACGACGTCGAGGCGTCGCTGTCGGCCGTCGAGGACCTCGCCGGGCCGGTGCTCGCGTCGGTCGCAGGCGGCACTGCGATCGACGAGGACGTCAAAGGCGTGCTGGCCCAGTTCTTCGCGGTGCAGATGGTGCGCGGGCCGCTGTTCTTCTCGACGGTTCAGGATGGCGCCTCCAAGGTGATCTCTGAGGGAGTGCGCCAGGACACGGTCACGCCCGAGCTCCTGCGCCGATTCGACGGAAACATTCCAGCGATCCGCCAGGCTGCCCTTGACGAGTTCTGGATGAAGCGGTTCCAGGACATGCTCGGGAGAGCGCAGAAGGCAAGCTCGATCCTTGGCTGCATGCGCTGGCGCTTGTTGCGCTTCTCGCAACCGGTCGTCGCTTACTCGGATCAGCCGGTCGTCGTCTGGCCCGTAGGACGGCTCGTCGTCGACGAGCGTCCCACGCAGCCGACCCTCGGGCCGCTGAGTGCCTTGGAGATCCGCATCCCGATCTCGCCAACCCAGATCTTGTTGATGACCTGGGACGACGTGTCAGACGATGAGACGCCGGTCGCGGTGCCAACGCGCTACGCCGCCGAGACCAACGCGCTCGTGATCGCGCAGGCTGATCAGCAATGGATGCACCGGCCGGGTGAGGAACCACCGCTCGCGGGCCATCTTCTTCGACCGATCAGCGGCGCCCTTGATCCGTCCTACGACCACAACGTCGTCCAGCGTTCGCTACGTCGTCGGACGGCGGCTCGGCACTTCGAGCGGGTGGCCGACAAGCAGTTCGTCAACACCGTTCAATTGATCACGTCGATCTCGCGTGGCCCTGTTTCGAGGACGCGCGCCGGGACTGCTCGCCGCAGGCGTCGAGCTCGCCGCTAACTCGCCTGCTCATGTTGCGCTCGGTGCGCGAGCCGGGCTCGCTTGTGGGGAACAGGCCATCGACGCTGGCGCGGACGGCCCGGTTGTCCGGGACGCGCGTCAGGATCCGCCGCGATGCGACGATCCAGAGCCGCGCAGACAAGACGATCGCCGCAATGGGTGCAGGGTGTAGACGACCCCGAGGCGTGGGCGGTCAGCCACCAGTGGCTGCTCGAGGCGGCATTTGCGGCCTTCGACCGGACAGCCGAGTGGCCGCTCATCGAGGACGTCCAACGAGATCTCGCCGCTGAGCCAGAGCGTGCCGTGGCGGTCCCCCAGCTCGTCCTGGATATTCCGCCTTCGCTGGGCGCGCGGATGAGTCAGAGGGTCGAGCTCACCGTCCGAGCGCTAGCGCATGTTCCCGACGCGGCCCCGCTGCTTGAGCTCCTCGTCCTCGTGATGCGAGAAGCCGTCAGCCTCTATCCGGGGGAAGGCCCCGAGCAACCCGCGCTCCGGGGCTCTCAGATCAAGGAGCACTTCGACCTCGATGACGCCACCTACCGCAAGCTCTCGACGCTCGTGTTCTCTGAAGGATGGTTCTTCAACGGAGGCGGTGGTAGCGGGGACGGTGATTGGCACCGCTTCGTCCGCGGCGAGATCCTGCATCTCAGGGAGGTGCCCGATATCGACGGCTACCTCGATGCCGTGGCCAGGTATCGCTTCGGTGCCCCGGAGATCGAGGCCCCCCGCGACTCGGCGCGGGCGCCCGCCCGGTGGGCGGGTCCGTATCGGTGGCTGTACAAGCGTGACGTGACGGTGATCGACCTTCTCCTCATCACTGTCCTCGGCGGAATCGTCGTCGGGATCGTGGTCTGGCTGCTGACGCGATAGATGGGGTCAGGCATGTGGCACGAGGGCGGACCGGGTCCTTAAGTTGCCGACCAGCGCGCCGGCCTTCGACGGGGTAGCACCCAACACGCCAAGCGGCCGGGACGGACGGCCGTGAGTGCGATTTCTTCGGGTGCGCTGGAGAAATCTCCCAGCGGCGGTTGTTTGTCCGGAGTGGCCCGTGTCGATGCTCTGTGTCCGATTCTCGTGCCGAGCAGACTTCACGACGGCCGACGTGCGGAACCGGGCTGCGCGGGCGGGAGCGCGGACCTAGACTCGCGCTGATAGCAGAGACGGTGAGCGACCCCGTTCCAGAGCCCGACGAGGCGTATCGCGCGATCGGCCGGTACGTGGTGACGTTCTCTCACCTCGTATTCGCGATGCGCTCGAGTATCGAGAACCGGTTGATGGGAGGAGGGAACGGCTATCACCTGGTGCAGCTCGCGCTCGGGGAGGCTGCGGCGGCACAGCTGGCCAACTCATTCTTCGGTATGTGCTCCGAGGAGGCGATGCTCGAGCACGACGAGGACCGGAGGATCGCTCGGATGGTGAAGGCGAACGTGTTCGAGGAGATCAACCGCCGCAACGACCTCGCGCACGGCGATTGGTGGCCTGGGGTGGTGGAAGAATCGCCGGTCCTGCGGGATCCCACGCTGGTGCGCCTCAAGCCCGGACGCGGCAACTTCCCCAAGCGCCGGCCGTGGACCGGACGACCGGAGGACCTCGACCAAGAGGACGTCCGGCCGGGCGCACGGACCGTCCACCATTACTCGATCTCCGATCTGGATTCGTTGTCGGACTCGGTGCTTGATCTCGCCCGGGTGACGGCCGAGTTCGGTGCGCTGTGCATGAGGCAAGGGCAGCCGCGGCGCAAGGTGGAGCTTCGAAAGCACCTGGTGATCGTCGCCCGCCGCGTCGTCCTCGTCGCCGCTGATCCTGGAGCTTCGCCGAGCACCGACACCGGGACCGCCGCTGGTCCCGACGGCGCGCCCGAGAGCGGTCCTCCGAGCGAGACGTCTGCGTCTGGCCTGGACTGAGCGCGCCTGATTCGACGCCGGCAGAGCCGCCTGCAGCGCGCGTCACAATCGGTGGATGAGGATCGCGCTCACCCTGCCGCCACAGGATCCGGAATACCTCGACAGTCGCGGCGGTATCGAACTGCTGACGCATCTGCGCGGTGCCCCAGCACGCGTTCGTTACCGGGGCCTCGCGATCGACGGCGCGCTGGACCGCTTCGTCGCGGCGGAGCGCGATCACCTGCCCGAGAGCGAGGTCGGGGGCCTCGGCTTGATCGTGTTGCAGCGCGCCCTGCTCGCGGCCGAGGATCTCGGGGGTTTGCTTCACGCATTCGACGGCCCAGATCCCTGGGCACGTTTACGCTCGACCAAGATCTCCGACATCAGCTCCGTCTTCGAACGCGTCCTCGCCGACGGCGATCGCGCTCTCGAGACGATCTTTCGGCTGGCGACCGCTGAGGAGATCCTCGCCGAGGGACTGACCGGCGAACAGTCGAGCCTGTTACGACGCGTGCGCGCCCTGGTCGCGCAGCGCTGGCTGACCCGGCTGCGGGGTGGCGCTGAGCTCTGGACAGGTTCGCCGGTCGCGAAGGCGACGATGCACGGATTCCCGATCGTCGCCGGGGGCGAGCTGCTCGGCCCGCCGCCGGCGGGAATGCTCGCCGATGCCCTGCCGCAGCCTCCCCAGGGACGATTCGCCGCTGCCCTGATCTCCAGTGCGCGAAAGCAGCACGTCAACACGTCTGTCGTCCCCGTACCGCTCAATCGCCAGAGCGTTCAGCGCATGCGCGACGAGGGCAAGGCCGCCGCCGAGCTCTACGGAGAGTTGTGCGCGATGCACGCCACCTCCACCGAGCTGGGCATGCGCGCGCTCGTCCCGTGGGGGATGCTCGAGGAGCTCAGTAGCGAGGACCTCGTCGGGCTAGAACGCATCGCGGCAGAGCGCCGGGGCAGCCGATGACTCTGGTTCCAGCTTCAGACAACATGCCATCGCTCGAGAAGATCATTCTTCCGTCCCGGGCCATGCTCCGCTCTTGGCGTGAGCAGACACTGCCGGCGCGAGCCGCGGCGCTGGAGATGTCGGTAGAGCTGATCGACCGGCTCGATGCTGACGAGGATCCGGGAGTTCACGACATGGCTCTGCTCGGTGTGATCTCGGACGCGATGCAGCCGGTGGAGGACTTGGCCTACCTGGCCACCGCGTGGGATGCGCCGTTCAAGGGATTGGCGCATTACGTGCGGGCGACGACATACTCGGATCGCATCCCAACCAATTTCTGGCAGGGCGCGAGCCGATGGGATGACGACCGACTCGACGTTCTCGCCGGGTTCGCGATGAGAAACCCGGATACCGACACGGTCAGCGACTTCCTCGAGCTGACCGGCCTCGCCGTGGGGCTCGATCCCGAGGCTCTCAGGGTGTTGGAGAAGGCGCGAGCTGTGTCTCGGGCCCGACTCCGCGCTTGGCTTGAGGAGCTGGCAATCGCGTGGTCTGACTTCGCGCACTACTTTCGTGCCTTCAAGCACGGCGGGCTGGCGCTGCACCGGGCGGACACGACGTTTCTCAACGACGCCGATGACACTCCTGTCAGTCCATCGATTGCGGTGTGGAGCCGCCGAGGAAGCGGTAGCGAGGTTGCCGCCGACGCGAATCGACCCGGCGAGGTCGTACGCTACGCGAGCAGGACCGGCGAGTTGGCGATCGAGACGATTCGGAGCTTTCTCGAGAGTCGCCTTGCGCTGCTCGAGTCGGTCGTCATCAACGATGACGGCTCAATTGCCGGACTCCAGGAGCTGCAGCATCCGTGGTCAACCTGGCTTCTAGAGGCTGATCTCGCCGCCGACGAATGGGCGAAGCTCGGAAGAGGGCCGCGACTGCGATGGGTGGCGCCGACGGACAGCTGACGGCGCCACGTTCGTGCTGCCGAATCTCTGGCGCGCCCGGACCTAAGACCAGGCTAGGACGCGACGATCCGTGCCGAGATGGATGCGTGTGGCTCATATGCGGTGCCAGCGAGCACTCCGGGCACCGCCGTCAACCGAGATAAGACCCTCGTCGCGCAGTTGTGCCGTCAGCTCGTCACCAACACGAGCCGCAACCGATGCCACCTATCGGCGTTGGGGCCGGTAATCGGCGTGAACCGTACGTGTGTCGTCTGCGTGAAGCGTCAGTGTCCCTTTAGGACAGCCCGTATGACTGCTCGTGCGGCGAAGATCGCCGCGGCAGCCGTGGACGCTTTCGCAGCAGCCCGCCGATTGCTCCTCGGTGGAACCGGATGCTGGGTGATAGGCAGGGGCGTGGTCCGTCGACGCGGTGCCGCCCGTTGGTCGAGCTGACGCGGATGGACGGGCGGCGCATGGCGCTACGGCCGCCTGGGAAAGTTCACCCCGGGCGCCCGCACCGCCTGGCACACGCACCCGCACGGCCAGACCGTCTTCGTCACTGAAGGCATCGGTCTCTGCCAGCGCGAGGACGGACCCGTTGAGGTCATCCGGCCCGGCGACCGCATCTTCTTCGAACCCCGCGAGAACCACTGGCACGGCGCCGCACCCAGCCGGTTCATGGCCCACATCGCCATGCAACAGAACGACGAGTCAGGCAACCCAGTCACCTGGGGCCGACACGTCACCGACGAGGAGTACGCCGCCACTAGCCACGCCTGAGAGACGCCGCCAGGGGCGGCCGATCGCGACAGCGTCCGCAAAGGTCGCTTCCTGGCGCGCTGGCCCACGACTTCGTCGCGCGCGAGGTCAGGGTCGTCGCCGGGCGCAGCCCGGTGCGGTCACGGCATGTGCGGGACCCTGCCAGCGGGAAGCGTGCTTCTATCGCGCGGCGACGAGCACCTCGGCTTCGCTGGTGCGAACCGAGCCGACGAGGTTGTTGGCCTGTGCGCGCTTCGTGACGTTGTGGACCGTAGTCCCGGCCGGGCGGACGTCGATCGTGAACTCGATGCCCAACTGTGCCGAGACGCGCATGAGCGTCTCCATGCTCGGATTGACCTCGCCGAGCTCCAGGCGAGCCACCTGAGGCTGCTTCATTCCGAGGCGCTCGGCGAGCTCACGCTGCGAGAGATCCTGGTCGCCACGGTAACGAACAATCGCCAGCGCCACCGCACGTGCCAGCGCGGTCCGCTCCCACTCGGCCCGGAACTCCGGGTCGGAGTGGAGCTGCTCTGCGATCAGCTCGTCGTTGGTCTTCATCTCGCTGAGCTTCATAGGCTTCATGATAACACCCCTGTTATCGACAATTCCAGGCCGGACCTCAATCGAGTTCGAGCTGTCCGAATCGCTCGACTGCTCGCCTGACAGCGGCGTCGAAGCCGCGGGAGTCGATTTGTACCTCCGGTGCGACGGCGAGGATCACAAACGTGGATGGGCTGACGCGGCGGTAGATCGGGCGCCACCGGCTGCGACCGGCTCGGGGTCGAAGCTCGCGCAGGCCTTGGCCCGCCTCGCCCTGAACCGCGCTGGAGTGTGGGCTCCCAAGCCGCGGGCCCGCCGCCTCGAGCTTCTGAACGGCGTGGAGCATCGCGACCTTCTCCTCCGGCGGCCAGGAGGCGTCGCGCTCGGCGTCAGCGGAGGGATGCCACAGCGCGCGATACGGAGGACCCGGGTCCTTTGCGGCGGTCTGCGTCGCCTTCGTGACCCGGCTCTTGCCCTTCGCCTTCTGCTTTCGCTTGTCAGCCGCCATGGCCACCAAGCATCGGTGCCGGCGCGGCGGAAGCTCCAGCGGCACGACCCGACCTTGAGGCTTCGCGAGCGGCGATCGTCTGCTCCTTGATCGTGTCCAGCAGCTCAAG
>PMOY01000161.1:0-1345 GCA_003165655.1 Solirubrobacterales bacterium | reverse complement strand
GCTGTTGCGATCTTGCCAGTGCAACTGACCCGACCACTCAGGCCGGCTGAGGACCTCCCGCTGGCCAAGGAACATCCGGCCACGAACGGTCAGCCACGCCGCCGTCCACGCGCACGCGGAGTCATGTGCCCACCAGGTGGGCGCCGGCGTCGAGGCCGGGATCAACGGCAGGCCGAGCATCAGGACACCCTTCCGCGTCGCCAGGAACAGCGAGCCGTCACCCCAGGTCATCGGACAGCGCTCCAGCCAGCCCTCACGCTCCAGCCGCCGAGCGTGACTCCGAGCAGCCACCTCACTCCACCCCATCGCGTACCGCCACGGATCCAACGGCGACGGTCCACACCGAGCCAGCCACCTCAGACCAGCCATCGACCCAGGACCAGGCCGCAACACCCGACCCACCGCTTACCCCCTCCCTCCCCAGCCAGCATCTCCCAGCCACCGCCCATGCCCAACACCAGCCCGCCTCCGCCCCTGAACAACAACAACCAGCTGAATGCCCATGACTACCCGCACTCCTCCCCTCTCGTCAAATACGTGGAGGGCGGGTAGTCATGGGCACCGAAGCGCCCGATGCCCAGCAAACCCGGGGGCGGAGGCGGGCGCAGGTGTGGACTCGAGAACAACAGACCACGAAACACTTCGCTACACACCGTCCGGCCCGTCGACCGCGGCCCGATCGGCCCCTGGTTCGACTCGCGAGCGCCCGCCGCCCTCCAGCTCGTCAGCGACCGTCCGCAAGGCCGCCCACACCTCGCGGAACACGTATGCGACAGCGACGATGTCGGTCCCGGTGGCGGTGATCGAAAGCCGCTCGAACGCTGCATCGAACTCCTTCCACATCTCCGCCGGTCCCGGCCTGTTGCCTCCGCGCTTCAGCTCATACGGCAGGAGCTCGGCCATGTCGGGCTTCGACCGCCAGCGGACCCCCGCCGCCTCCGAGGCATTGAGCATCGTCGCGGCCATGTGCTCGCACGACTCGGCGATCGCACGAATCCGATCCACGTAACCTGGACTTGGCGGCGCGTACGCGCTCGCGTTGATCGCCTTGTCGTAACCGGCTATCGCGTGCTGCAGCAACTCCACCGCTCCCTGTGCTTTAGGTGTCCGTGGCTTTCGTGTCGGTGTCGGCGCCGCCGTAGGCTGGTCCTCTCGCGCGGCTTCTTCCGCCGGCCCGCGGTCAGGGCGGCGGGCAGACGGAGCGTCCCGTGCAGGTTCGAGACTGTTATGAAGCTGCTCTAGGACTTCGTCGGCTGTCAGGTTGGTCTCGTCGAGCATGCGATCAAGATCGGAGCGGCGGACGATCCACTTGCGCACGCCGGCTCGCGACGCCTTCAGCTGTCCT
>PMOY01000089.1 GCA_003165655.1 Solirubrobacterales bacterium | reverse complement strand
CTCAGGCAAATCGCGCGCCCATGGCCAGGAGCGGTCCTGTGAGCACGTTGCGCCAATCCATGGCCGAGTACCTGGCGGTGCGCCGGGCGCTGGGCTACAAGCTCGAGCAGACCGAGCGCTTTCTCGGCCAGTTCCTGGACTACCTGGACGCCATCGGCGTTGACCGGATCACAGTCGAGCATGCGCTGACGTGGGCGACACTCCCGGGCCGCGGGCAGCACTGGCACGCGATGCGGCTCGGGGCGGTCCGCGGATTCGCGCGCTACGTACACGAAGTCGATCCGCGAGTCGAAGTGCCCACGGCGGACCTGCTACCCAGACAAGTCAGGCCGAGCGGTCCCCTACCTCTACACCGATGCGCAGATCCTGGCGTTGATCGCGGCGGCGAGCACGCTGCGCGTCGCGCACAAGACCGCGACGTTTCAGACGCTGTTCGGTCTGTTGGCCGCGACGGGGATGCGGATCGGGGAAGCCCTCGCGCTGGACCGCGCTGACTTCGACGTCGACGCCGGAACGTTGACCGTCCGCAACGCGAGGTTCGGGAAATCCCGCGAGCTGCCGCTGCACCCGACCACAACCAGCGCGCTGACGCGCTACCTGCGTCGCCGAGACCGCCCCCAACCGGTGGGTGCGACCGAAGCGCTGCTGCTCTCAAGCGTCGGCACCCGGGTGTTGGTCGCCGACGTGCAGACCTCATTCCGGGCGTTGCGCGCCCGCGCAGGGATCCTGCCGCGCTCGGCGGCGTGCCGGCCAACGCTGCACTCCCTGCGCCACAGCTTCGCGGTCCGCACACTGCTTGACGCCTACCGCACCGACGGCGATCCCGCCTCGCGCGTCGCGGCGCTGTCGACCTACCTCGGGCACGTCAATCCCGGCAAGACATATTGGTATCTGCACGCCGCGCCCGAACTGCTCGAGCTCGCCGGCGGACGCCTGGAACGCCACCTCGGAGACCGGCGATGAGCGCGCTCGCAACATCCCTGCAAGCTTGGTTAACCGACCGGCTGATCCGCGAGCGCAACGCCAGCCCGCACACGATCGCCTCCTACCGCGACACGATCAGGCTGCTGCTCACCTACGCATCCGGCACGCTCGGAGTCGAACCATCGCAGCTCGACCTCGGCCAGCTCGACGCGCGCCTGGTCGGCGCGTTCCTGGAGCACCTCGAGACCGACCGCGGGTGCAGCCCGCGGACGCGCAACACCCGGTTGGCCGCGATCCGCACCTTCTACCGCTACTGCCTGCTGCGCCACCCAGAGCACGCCGCGACGATCGAACGGGTCCTGCAGATCGGACCCAAACGCCACGAACGCGCGCTCGTCACCTACCTCACAGAACCCGAACTCGACGCGCTGATCGACGCCCCCGACCGCTCGAGCTGGACCGGCCGCCGTGACCACGCGATCATCACACTGCTCGCCCAGACCGGACTGCGCGCCTCAGAGCTCACCGGCCTTGCCTGCAGCGACATCCACCTCGGCACCGGCGCGCACGTCGCCACCACCGGCAAGGGCCGCAAGCAGCGCATCACCCCCCTGACCAAAGGCACCGTCGCGCTGCTGCGCGTTTGGCTCGACGAACGCGGCGGCCAGCCCGCCGAGCCGCTGTTTCCGACCAGCACCGGCAATCCACTCACCCGCAAAGCGCTCGCCCGCAGGATCGCGAAGCACGCCGCCTACGCCGCCGAGGGCTGCCCGTCGCTGACCGCAAAGGCGATCACGCCGCACGTCCTGCGTCACACAGCCGCGATGCGGCTGCTGCACGCCGGGGTCGACACGACCGTTATCGCGCTTTGGCTGGGCCATGAACAAGTCGAGACCACGCAGATGTATCTTCATGCCGACCTCGCGCTCAAAGAACGCGCGCTCGCCCGCACCAAGCCGCTAGATAGCAAGCCCGGCCGCTACCGCCCGCCGGACGCGCTCCTCGGATTCCTGGATGGACTATGACGAGACCGCAGCCGCCTCGGGCCTCGTCCGCGGGCTCGTGGAGCCTGGCAGCGGAGGTTCCAGCACCCTGCAAGGCTGCTCAAATCGTTCCGCAGTAGCAGCGTCGCCCCGGCTCGATTCAGCCGCCGAGACCGCTGCGTCACGCCTGAAGGGGGGTCACGTCCGCCTCGCTCCCGCTTCGGTCGGAGTTGGGCATTCCTCGCCCCGGGCCTGCCACGGGCGTGAAGTGCTTGCGCATGAACGGGTCGCGGCTACACCTCGGCTGGTTGCGCTTCTGGCGAACGGCGGCGCGGCGAGGGTTGGCCGGCAGAGACTTTCGTTCGCGCTCCTGGCGACAGCGCGTGAGCGTCGTCACCATGGCGCACGGCCAAATATCACGCAGCGTTCGACCTCTTGTTATTCAGGGGTAGCCTCCGGGTGGAAGGCCTGAGGCGCCGGGTATCAGGTGCCGGCATCCATCAATGTCAGTAGTGATCCGCGGCGAATTCTGGTTGATGCCGGGCATGTTCCGAGGGAAGCCAGGGAGCCCCCCGAGGTGCTGGTCGGGGACCGGGTCGGGCCAGTTCGACACCCCGTGCGAGCGCATGCACCGGGCGAAGTTCCGCATGCTGTTCATCAGCTGTTGTGCCTCGGCTTGAGTCGCCCCGCCGTTGTACGGGAGCAGGTGCTGGCAGGCTTGCCCGGCCGTCCGTACCTGGGAAGTGGTAACCCCGAGTTGCTGGGGGGTGAGCTCCGATTTGTCGAACGTTCCGCTGCTGGTGGGTCGGGCCAGTGCTGCACGCCGTGCGAGCGCATGCAGCGGGCGAAGTTGAGCGCCTGGGAGCTCGGTGATGCTTGCGCATTCGAGAAGCCGGCGGGGCTGGTCGATGATGGGCTGCCGCCGCATGCCGTTGCAAGCAGGGCTAGGCTGGCCGTGGCGATGATGGTGGCCGCGAGTCGCGCTACGGGCGGCCACGTCCGCCGTGGCCGGCGGGTGACGCGGGCGCTGATGCTCATCATGCCCTCGTCAGGGTTGGCTGATCGTGCTGGTCGCCAGCGTGAGCGTCGACGTTCGGCCTGGAGTGCGTGGTATCAGGTCAGCCTCCCAGCGGCGTCCTATTTTGGTGTGCTCGGCGCTGTGGGCGCCGAGCACGCTTCGTGTTGGAGAGCGTCTGTTGGACCGCCTGGAGCTGGGTCTGGGTGAACTCGCTGGGGTGAGCGTGTCCGTATCGATCTCCGGCCAGAATCTCGCGATCGACGATCTGCACCTCGGTCGCGGAGAAGGCGCTGGCTACTTCCCTCCACCGGGTCGGGTCCCACCCTTCCCTCCAGCGGGTCCGGGTTGACTGGCTGGCGTTGGCTTCCCTCCAGTGGGTCGCGTCCCGCCCTTCCCGTTCACCGGCGTGGTGTGGTGGTGCGTGGGGTGGTGGCGGTGTGGCCTGGCGTGCTGTGTGGCAGCTAGGGCGCCGGTGCCGGCGATCGCGCCGGCGGCGGCGAGCGCGACGAGTGCGCCCGTCGCTGTGTGGCGGACCCGGGCGTACCTGCCGTTTTGATCGTTCACCTTGGTCTCCTTTCTTCGTGGCCGCCTCGAGGCGGCGTCGTTTGGGGAAGGTCAGCCTCGTGCGGGAACCTGAGATCAAGCTGAAGCGCACCGGTTCTTCAGCTGATCTTCAGGCAGCGTCGAGGACAATCGCTCACGCGATGGGCGAGCCGATCGGTCGAGTGGTGGTGATCGAGGACGAGCAGCCGGTACGCGATGCGATCCTCGCCGCGCTTCGCGCTGAGCGGTTCACCGCCACCGGGTTCGAGGATCTCCCCCGTCCCGCAGATGTGCTCGCGCTCGCGCCCGATCTGGCGATCCTCGATGTGCTGTTGCCGAGCGGCAACGGCTTTGCGTTGGCAAGGTTGCTCCGGGAGCGGCGGGAGCTGCCAATCATCTTTCTCACAGCCCGCGACGCCGTGGCCGACCGGGTCGCCGGACTCGAACTGGGCGCCGACGATTATCTGGTGAAGCCGTTCGCGCTCGAGGAGCTGATGGCACGCGTGCGGGCCGTGCTACGTCGGCGAGGCGCGATCCCGCAGGTCCTGGAGGTCGAGCGGGTGCTCGTCGATGAAGAACACGGCTTCGCGGCCCGTGCCGGTCGGGAGCTCGCGCTCACCTCGACTGAGCTTCGACTGCTCGCATTTCTCATGCGGCATCGCGGACAGGCGCTATCCAAGGACCAGCTGCTCACCCAGGTGTGGGGCTATGACGCCTACGACCACAACCTTGTCGAGGTGCACATCAGCGCGCTGCGGCGAAAGCTCGAGACCAACGGCCCCCGCCTGATCCACACCGTCCGCGGGATCGGCTACCGGTTCTCACCGTGACCGGCCACCGATCCACGCGCAAGCGATTGATCGCCGCCTCCATAGTCGGGATCGTCGTCGCGCTCGCGGCGTTCGTCGTGATCATCACGGTGCGCTACCGCGATGGGCTCGACCAGCGCCTTCGCACAGACCTCACATCCGGGGCAAGCGCGCTGCGCGCGGCACGCACGCCGGCCGCGCTCAAGTCGGTGATCGACTCGCTCGCCGCGGAGGACATCTCGGTCGACCTCGCCGGGATAACCGCCAAGGGCGGGACCCTACAGAGCACCCCGGGCGCAGCGCTCCTGACGGTGCGCGAGCTGATACCGGTCGGCGGCAGCGATGTGCCGGCGACCCTGACCGGCAGCCGTGCCGGGATCGACCGCCAGGTCCGCAGCCTAGAGGTCACTGAAGCGATCGGCGGCGTGATCGCTCTGGCGCTCCTGGCGGCGCTCGCGCGCGCAATCGTGCTACTCGACCGTGCCGCCTCAGACGCGCGCGCATCCGAGGCGGCCATGCGAACGTTTCTGGCCGACGCCTCGCACGAGCTCCGCACCCCGGTCGCTGCGCTTCAGGCGACCGCCGAGCGGCTCTTGCGAGAACAGCCGCCGCGCCCGGCGCGCGACGCGATCGAAGCCCAGCTCGCGCGTGATAGCCGTCGTCTCGGGCACCTGATCGACGACCTTTTGAACCTCGCACGACTCGAGGCGCGTGAACAACCGCACCGGGAACCCCTGGACCTCGCCGACCTCGCCACGACTGCAGTCGCCGCCACACGTACCACCGACCCGGCCGCACGCGTCGAACTGGTCACCGCCGGTCCCGTTCCGGCCACCGGTGACCGCGACGCGCTACTACGCGCCGTTCGGAACCTGCTCGACAACGCGTTCGCGGTCGCGAACACGGTCGTGGTCGAAGTCACGCAGACGGCGAAGGGTCCAACCATGACGGTGACCGACAACGGGCCTGGAGTTCCCGCCGATCAGCGCGAGCGGATCTTCGAACCGTTCGTTCGCCTCCCCCGCAGCTCGCGCGCTGGCACGGGCCTCGGGCTCGCGATCGTCCGCCGCACGCTCGAATCACACGGCGGCACGATCACATGTGACCAATCCCCCACCGGCGGCGCCCGCTTCACGCTACGACTACCAGCCGACCCCTAAGGACCGGCACGACGCAAACCGACCCGCACCCCGCAGAACGGGCGCACGACCTCGCGAGTCCGACGCGGCTGGTCGCGGACGATGATCGGACCAGCGTTAGTCAGAGCACGGGTAGCAGCAAGCACGGACCGTGACCCAGACCGCGGCGGAGACGCTAGCGTCGACTGCCCGAGGCAGTCACGCTTTCGACCTCGCCAGGCGGGCATGATGCTGCCGATAGCGGACAAAATCAGCAGCTGGCTACTCGCTGCCGTTTTGGAGCGCAGCAGCCCTGCTGTCGTCCACGAACCGCCATCGCGCAGCCGCGCCCAACGATGACCAGGCTCCCACGGCAACTCGTGCTCGCCGACAGATTATGTGCCCTCCTCGCGGCGATGGAGCCAGCTACACCAGGCATCCCAACAGGCGAGGACCATAAGCCGAGAGTTCCCATGATCGCCCTTATGGGAACGTTCCCATAAGGGGGACCTTCTCCGGAAAGATCGCCGTCACCCTGACCCCGAGCTGGGTCAGCGAAGCCGCCACCTCGCAACCGATGAAGCCCATCCCTACGACCACCGCGTGCCGATTCGCCACCGCCTCGCGCTGGATCGCATCGCACTGCGCCAGCGTGCGAAGCTGGTGAATCCCTGGCAGGTCAGCCCCGGGAAGCCCAAGCCGCCGGTTCCGTCCTCCGGTGGCGATCAGAAGCTTCTGATACTCGAGCTCCCGGCCCGAGTCCAAGACCACCACATGCGCGGTCGTATCGACGCTGACAACGCTCGAGTCGACTAGCCGTTCGACGCCATGCTCCTGATACCAATCGGCAGGCTTGACGTACCAGCCGCCGAGATCCTCCTCGCGGCGCAAATACGTCTTGGACAGCGGAGGCCGACCAAACGGAATGCCCGGCTCGTTGCCGATCAGCACCACCCGGCCCTGAAAACCCTCCTCGCGAAGAGTCGCCGTCGCGTTGCCTCCGGCGAGGCCGCCGCCGATGATCACCATCGGCCGATCAGGGTCCCGCCCGGTCATCGAGTGGATTCTGGCAGCTGCCTGCAGCTTCTTCCGCTACGGCCGCGCCGCGCGGCTCATCGCCGAGGCCGTTGAGGTAACGTCCCGACAGCCGCGTTCCGGCACGTACGTCGATGCGGGCCGGGGAGACCTGTCTGATCGGGTCGGCAGTGGCTCTGGCGACTCATGGAGAACCGATGAGCAGCAACGAACAGCCTGCAGGCCGGTCGCGGGACGAGGATCTCGATTTCGCTCTCGTGCGATTTCGCGGCGTGAACTCCGCCGCAGAGACGTTCGCCGATGCGCGCGATCGATCCCGCGCCGATGCGGGATGGACCCAACATGTCGGTTTCGTCGAGCACCACCACGACGGCCAAATTTGGTCTTGCGTGGCACATTCGCGGGTCACTATCTCGACATCGACGAGGCACTGCACGTCTCGCAGCGGGGCGCTGCCGAGGGGTTTGTCGGCGGTGGGGTGGTCGGCGTCCTGCTTGGACCACTCGGCATCGCGGTCGGGACCGTGCTCGGCGCGATCGTCGGTTCTCAGGTTGGCACATCGAGCGAAACCGACCCCGAACCGCAGCTGCTGGTGGACCGGCTGCGGGCGGCGGTGCCCCGATCGAGCTCTGCGATCGTGATGATCGCTTCGGCCCCTGATGTCGACGAAATGCTGGCCGTGATCGGTGAGAGCGGTGGAGCGGTCGTCCGCCAGACGCTCACGGCCGAACAGACCGTCGCGCTTCGAGCGTCGCTCGGCGAGAGCGCGGCCGCGTCGTCTGGGTCCTCAGGGTAACCCGGAGCTTCCCCGCCCCGCGGTGCCCGCACAGCACGGCCCGGATGGCAGCGACGCCATCCAGGGGCCGGTGATCGGTTTCGTGCTCTCCGCCGCCGGGAACGGGCGCGTCTACGTCTCCGGCGACAACGCCTCGCTGGACGTCGTGCGGGCGATCTCCGAGCGCGTTGGTGCCATCGCCATCGCTGTCCTCTTCGCCGGCGCGGTTCAGCTCGCCGGGAAATTCGACGGCGCGTATCTGACCTTGTCCAGCGACCACGCGGCCGATGCCGTCAAGATCCTGCGTGTCCGGAGGGTCGTGCCCGTGCACTTCGAAGGTTGGACCCACTTCACCCAGAACGCCGATGCGCTGCGGGCCGCCTTCGCCGGCAACGGGATATCGGACCGACTGGTGTTGCTCGAGCCCGGAGGACAGGCCACGATCTGAGGCTCGACCAATCAGGGCTCGGGGCGAGTGACGCTCGTGCCGGGGGGGGCGGCCGCGCGGTCAACCGCAGCTGACGTTCACGCCGGCTCGAACCGAATGACGCCGGCGGCGTCCGCGACTTGTCGGGCGCGTCCTGCGTTCAGCAGCAGTAACGCCGTGTAGAGGTTGGGATAGCGGTCGGTCGGGCATTGGCCATAGCGAGCGTCCCGGCCGGGTAGGTGGCGGACGTGGTTAGCGGTCGATGGCGGCCATGTTCGTCTCGCCGTGGCGTTCGCCGGTGGCCGGGGTGAGGTCGTTGTGTCGTTGGATCTGCTCCGCGCTGGCCACAGCATCATTGACCGGCCCGACGACGAGATGGTCCACCGTGCAACGGCAGCGCCGCGCGAAGCTCCGATTCACGGCTCCACGTTGTCTCCTGCTTCGGGCAAGCCGCAGGATCCGCCGACGCCAGTGTGACGGCAGAGTGCCGCGTCCACATGGGCGTGAGCCGCCTAAGCAGACGAGCCCGAGCCAGACACGGCTTGCTCTCGTTGCTGGCGCGGGTGGTGCCTCCACTTGCCGGAAACGGCTTAGCCGAGCGTAGGCCGGGGGGTGCGTTGGCCGGAAATCACCATCATCCGGTGAGGACAGCTCACCTGCGTCGGGGGCAGGATCGGCCTCCCTATCCGACTGACGGAGTAGCGGTGAGCGCACCGGACACCACGACGGAGGCACACGCCAACACGCGTCCCAGCAGTGCTAGCGCACTGCCGGACTATGCGCCGATCACGCGACCGGCGATCGCCCCGGCGCTCAACGAGCAGGGCTACTACGTCGGACACGTCGAGGGGAACCTCTACCGGGTCACAGACGGCACCTACCAGTCGGCCTTTCTTACGACCCCGGATGGCGTCGTGCTGTTCGACGCGCCACCGACTATCGGTCACAACATCCAGCGAGCGGTGGACGAGATCGCAGTCGCCAACGGCGTAAGCAACAAGGTCACTCACCTCATCTACTCACACCACCACGTCGATCACGTCGGCGCGGCCGCCCTCTTCGACAGGAACATCGCCCGCATCGGCCACGAGAAAACCCGCAAGCTCCTGCTACGAGACGACGATCCGGCGAGACGCGCGCCGGCGGAGACCTTCGAGGATCGCCGCACCCTCGAGATCGGGGGCGAGCGCATCGAGCTGGGCTAGCACGACCTTTCATGTCATGCAGTCGCTCCGGCTCGATCTGGGCTACGGGTCGCAGATTCACCCCTGAGCCCACAAGAGACGGTCAATAGCCGAGTCGATCATCGCGGGACGCGGCGACTCACATGCCTACACACGCCACACGAAGGAGAGAGAGGATGAACAAGGAGCTGGGGGTCTGGACGTATGAGGACTGCGCGCTGGTGCTGATCGACTACCAGAACGAGATGTTCGAGGTCATCAGATCGGAGACGGACGCAGACTTAGTCGAGCTGCATGTGAGGCTGCTGGCGAAGACCGCCAGGGCCCTCGGCATGCCGATCGTGCTGTCGACCGTGGGCGTTGGTTACGGATTCAACGGCCCGACGCTTCCCACGATCCTGTCCGAGGTGGAGGGCATCGAGCCGATCGACCGCTCGTCGATGAACGCCTTCGAGGATGTGGCATTTCGTGAGGCGGTGAAAGCGACCGGACGCAAGCGCTTGATCGTCGGCGGCCTCCACACCGAGATCTGCCTCACGTTCGCGACGGCCCAGGCGTTGAAGGACGGATACGACGTGATGTTCGTCACCGACGCGGTTGGCGGTCGATCCCAGATCGCTCATCGCACCGGGATCGAGCGGCTGTCGCACGCCGGCGCCGTGCCGACGACGGCGCTCTCGGTCAACACCGAGCTCTTCCGTGACTGGGCCTCACCGGTCGCGGGTGCCGCGCGCGATGTCATCTACTGGTATTTCAACGAGGTCCCGAAGCACACTGCTGCCGTTGGCGTCGCCGACGCCGAGAAGCAGGCCGCGTCGGCCGCCCTCCAGGGAGCGACGTGATGTCAGGGCGGCTGTCCGGAAAGGTCTGCCTCGTCACGGGCACCGGCGGAAGCATGGGGCGCGCAAGTGCCGTGACGTTCGCCCGCGAGGGCGCGCGGCTCGTCGGCTGCGACGTGGCCGTCGAGCCTGCGGAGGAGACCGTTGAGATCGTGCGGGCTGCCGGTGGCGAGATGGTGTCCCTGCAGCCATGTCGTCTCAGTGATCCAGCCGACTGCGCGAGGGTGGTGGAGCTCGCCGTGAGCGAGTTCGGCCAGATCGATGTGCTGTTCAACCTCGCCGCCAGATCCCACTTCCATAGGCTTGAGGGCTTCGGCGACGAGGAGTGGACCTCCGCCCAGCAGGATGAGGTCAATCTGGTGTTCTACCTCACCCGCGCCGCGTGGCCCCACTTGAAGGCCAGCCGGGGCGTGGTCGTGAACATGGCCTCGTTGAACGGTTCCCTCAGCTTCAAGCTGCTCGCGTCGTTGGCGCACACGACGAACAAGGCGGCGATCATCGGGATGACGCGCCAACTCGCGATGGAAGGAAGCGACGACGGGATTCGCGTCAACTCGATTTCGCCAGGCTTCATCGAAAGCAACTCGACTCGAGGGGAGTTGGAGGACGAGGGATTTGGTCGCGAGATGCGCGATCGGACGCTCCTGGGTCGGTTCGGCCAGCCTGAGGAGGTCGCTAACGTAGCGCTCTTCCTCGCCTCGGACGAAAGCTCGTACGTGACCGGCATCGACCTGGTAGTCGATGGCGCGCTGAAGGTCTGGTGATGTCCGAGTGAGCGTGCAGCAGACAGCTCCGACGCCGAGCGACAATGTCCACCCACGGCCGACGTCTGCGGCTCCGCGATACCGCGTCGGCTTCTGGGCCGTGGCGTTCGCCCTGCTGATCGTCATGGCATCCGCCACGCTGCCGAGCCCGCTCTACGGCATCTACCGCCTGCGAGATCACCTGTCGGCGTTCATGGTGACCGTGATCTACGCGATCTACGCGGCCGGGACGATCGCCGCGTTGTTGTCGGTGCGGTTCATCGCCGCGCGAGCGGGACGCAGAGGCGTGATGCTCGGCGCGGTGGCGACGATGATGGCGGCGGCTGGGTTGCTCGCGGCGTGGAAGGCTCTGCCAGGGTTGCTTCTCGGACGCTTCATTACCGGAGTGGCGGTCGGGCTAGTCGCTGGGACGGCGATTACCTATCTGATCGAACTGCGTGTCAGTGAGGGCCCCAAGGCCTCTCCGATCCTCGCTCGGAACATCGGCACGGCCGTGACCGTCGGGGCGCTTGGATCGGTCCGCTGATCGGTGGCTGCCTGGCGCAGTGGGTGAAATCGCCGCTGACCTTGCCTATCTCATCTTCGTGGCGCTTGGAGCGATCGCTCTGATCGGCTTGGCCACGGCGCCCGAGACCGGCACTCCAGCTCGTCCGGCTTCGCCGGAGAGCCAGGCGAGCAGTGCTTCACGCTCGGTCAGGATTCTCGTTCCAGGGGCGGCAGCGACCCTCGCAGCGTTCGCGGCAAACGGGCTGTTCGCCGGGCTGTCCGGGCTCTTCCTCGCCACTACGCTTCACCATCCCTCACACGCACTGTCGGGCGCAACGCTGTTCCTGGTGTTCTCCTCGGGGGTGGGGGCCCAGCTGGCAACAAGCAGGCTCCAAGCTTCGGCGGTACCCGTGCTCGGCGCGATCTCGATGCTCATCGGTCTCGCGCTGCTGGTGACCGCCGTGCGTCTTCCGACACCGAGCCTCCCGCTGTTCCTCGTCAGTGGCGCGCTGATCGGTGCAGGCGCCGGTGCCGTCTTCAAAGGGACGACCGGCCTTGTGCTCGAGGCCACGGCGCCGCAGAACCGACTGGCGATGACGTCGGACTTGCTCATCGCCCTCTTTGTCGGGCTTTCGATTCCGGTGATCGGTGCTGGAGTCGCCCTCGACCGAGGGGCAAGCGCGCCGGACACCGTGCTCGGCTTCGCGATCGTCGTCGGGTTGGGCGTTGTCGGCGCGGGGGCGCTGCTCGGATACGTGCTGAAAAGTGCCCAGCGACCGGGTTGAGACGGTGCCGCGGATCGTTGAGATCGTGCTGACCGAAAGGTTGGTGAAGGAATGACCCTGGACTCTGAGACGATGGGGCGGCGGGCGTTCGGCGGGCCAAAGGCGCGCAGCGCGGGCCGGCCGGACGGGCGCGCCCGGGGGGCTCCGCTGTCGCCGATCCAACGGCGAGCGAGTTTCTGCGGCGTGCCGACCCGATCCTCCGGGCTGGCCACGACCTCATTCGTCTCCCAGTTTCGCAACTACCGTTAGTCGCAGACCGCTGAGCGGTGAGTGCGATGAGCAGATGGCTCGTCACGCTGTAGGTCCACGCCGCACCGACTCGGTTCGGACCTACCTTGGCGCGACCCGATCATCGGAGGTCTCAGTGCGGTCGCCCTGCCCGGGGCAATCGCAAAAAGGCTGAGGTTTCCAGGTACTTCTTGATGGGCACGGCTGGGCTCGAACCAGCGACCTCTCGCGTGTGAAGCGAGCGCTCTCCCACTGAGCTACGCGCCCGGCGGAGGGCAGTTTACGTGCCGCGCCTGCTCGCTCGCGGTGCCGTGGCGGACCGCGCCGGACCGCTTAGGCCGCTGACGCCGCCGAGGCCCCTCAGTCCGCTTACAGCCGGACTACGCTGGCGCTACGCAGCCCGCGGGTCACGCCGCGGAGGTCGATGAACAGAGGAACGCTGCCGGCGATTGCGACGTGGTCGATGCCAGGGTGGGCCGTCACGAGCACGACAGCATCGGCCTCGCTCACCGCGGCTTGCAACCCGACGCTCTCCAACGTGAGCTCCTTCAGCGCGGGAACGTACGGATCGTGGTAGCTGAGCACCGCGCCTCGCTCGGCGAGCATCTGCATGACTCGGAGCGCCGGGGACTCGCGGATGTCACCAACCCCCCCCTTGTAGCTGACGCCGAGGATTGCGATCCGAGAGCCGTTGACCGGCCTGGCCACATCATTGAGGGCGCGTTCGATCCGCTCGACGCAAAAGCGGGGCATCTGCTGGTTGATCTTCCCCGCGAGCTCAATGAACTCCGTCGAGAGGTCGAACTCCCGTGCGCGCCACGTGAGGTAGAAGGGATCGACCGGCAGGCAGTGGCCGCCCATCCCCGGGCCAGGCTCGAAGCGCATGAAGCCATAGGGCTTGGTCGCCGCGGCATCGACGACTTCCCAGATGTCGATCCCCATCCGGTCAGCCAGGATCGCCAGCTCGTCGACGAGCGCGATGTTGACCGAGCGGAAGATGTTCTCGAGCAGCTTCGTCAGCTCGGCGGCCTCCGGGGTCG
>PMOY01000326.1 GCA_003165655.1 Solirubrobacterales bacterium | reverse complement strand
TCCGCCTCGCGCGGGTAGTGCTCCGCGAGCGCGTCGAGCATCACATCCCGCCGTCGCCGGTAGATCTCGATCAGCGAGCGCACGTAATCGTGCCACGGGCTGGCGTCGAAGTAGGCGGCGACGAAGTACTGCGAGAGCGATGACGAGCACAGGTCAGAGGCCTGCTTGCCGATGTTCATCTTCTCGAGCACGGGCCGAGGCGCGACGGTCCACCCGAGGCGCATCCCGGGCGAGAGGATCTTCGAGAACGTGCCCGCATAGACGACGAAATTGCCGGCGTCGAGCGAGAACAGCGTCGGCAGTCGCTCTCCCTCGTAGCGCAGGAGCCCGTACGGATTGTCCTCGAGCACCATCAGCTCCCGCTCCTGCGCGATTCGTACGAGCTCGCGGCGGCGCTCGAGCGAGAGGGTGACCCCGGCGGGATTGTGGAAGTTCGGCACCGTGTAGATGAACTTGGGGCGCCGCCCGGTTCGCTCGAGCGCATCGAGGGTGGCCTCGAGCTCGTCGACGCGCATTCCGTCGCGGTCCATCGTCACCTGGACAACGTCGGCCTGATAGGCGCAAAACGTCGGCACGGCGCCCGGGTATGTCGGCGCCTCGGCGACGATCACGTCGCCAGGGTCGACGAGCGTCTTGCAGACGAGATCGATCACCTGCTGCCCGCCGGTCGTGACCAGCACCTCGTCGGGATCGACTTCCATTCCCTCGGCGCGCATGACGTCGGCGATGCAGCGCTTGACGAGGGCGAGTCCCTCGGTCGGGGCGTACTGGAGCGCCCGCGCGCACGAGTTCACGGCGACCGTGCGCATGAGCGACGCATAGGAGTCGGGCGGGAAAGTCGACGTGTCCGGAAGCCCGCCGGCGAGCGAGATCACGTCGTCGCGCTCGGTCAGCGCCATCAGGTCGCGCATCGCCGAGGACTTCATCACCTTCGTCCGCTGCGCGAACAGGGCCGCGTAGCGCTCGATCTCGCGTGCGGTCGACCGGGGCCGCCTGGAACCTTCGTCCGGGCTCCTCTCGTCTATCGTCACGTCCCGTCACGCTACAGCACCGTGCACCTCGTCTTTGACATCTGCCAGGGGATCGGCCTCGCCGCGGCTGTGGGGATCCGTCCCTTCCTACCCGCGCTGGCCGCCGGCGCGCTGGCCGCCGGCGACGTCGAGCTCGACTTCATGCACACCCACTACGCCTTCCTGCAGAGCGCGCCATTCCTGCTCGCGCTCGTCCTCGGGGTCATCGTGCTGAGCGTCGTCGAGCGCCGGCTCCACACCCGCCAGACCAACGCACCGGCCGACGGACTCGACCGTGGGCCGCTCGCGGTGGTTGTCGTCCTGGCCAGCGTCGGCATCGGCGCTGTGCTCTTCGCTGGCGAGCTATGCCGTGGCCATGCGGTCGTGTGGCCCGGCTACGTGGCGGGTCCGGTGTGCGCCGTGGTCGGCGCCGCGGCCAGCAGGCCGCTGTTTGCGCGCGTTCGCGCACGGCTGGACGCGGCCGCGGCCGCGGCCCTGCCGCTGTATGCCGAGGTCGCGGCGATCCTGCTCGCCGTGCTCTCCGTGCTGCTGCCCCCTGTCGGCCCGATCGGCCTCGCGGCGTTGATCTGGCTGCTGATCGCCGGCCGCCAACGCGGGGAGCGCAAGTACGCCGGCCTGCGCATCCTGCGATGAGCGCGCCTGCGAAGAAGCTCGTGCTCGCGGTCATCGACGCGCTCAAGCCGGCGATGCTCGACCGGGCGATCGCCGTCGGCCGTGCCCCCGCGCTCGCCCAAGTGCTCGAGCGCGGCGCGTACGTGGACGACTGCGTCGCCGCGTTCCCGTCGGTCACACCGGTGTGCGCCGCGACGATCGCCACCGGTACCGGGCCCGACCAGCACTGGATCCCCAGCATGAACTGGTATCACCGCGAGGAAGCGAGATATGTCGAGTACGGCTCGAGCTTCTCCGCCACACGCCAGTTCGGGGTTCTGCGCTCGCTCACCGACACCGTGTACGGGATGAACGCCGAGCACCTCTCGCACGACGTGAAGACGGTGTTCGAGCAGCTCGACGATGTGGACGTGCGCACCGCGGGAACGACCTATCTGATCTACCGTGGCCGCCACAAGCACGAGGTCTCCAACGAGACGGCGCTCGCGCGCGTCGTCACCTCGACGCTGTTCCGCCGCACCATCGATGGTCCGCGCGAGCTCTTCTACGCGGATCTCTACGCGAGCCGCAAGACCGGCTGCCGCGGGCAGCTCGGGATGCCCGGCGTCCGCGACCAGCACACCGGGTGCGTCGGCGCGTACCTGGTCGAAAACGACCTGTTCGATTTCTTGCTCTTCTCGCTGCCCGACAACGACGCGTGGTCGCACAAGAACGGACCCCACGCCCAGGTCACGTCGATCGCCGCGGCCGACCGGCAGCTCGAACGCCTGATGCATGCTGCGGGGGGGCCGGACGCGTTCTTCGAGGACCATGCCCTGATCGTCACCTCGGACCATTCGCAGGCATCGGTCGAGGAACGGATCCGCCTGGACCGAGCGTTCGCGGACTTCGACGTCGCGACGCCGAGCGGGTCGCGATCGATTGGCGCCGAGCTCGCCCTCAGCCCCGCGCAGCGCTCGGCCATGATCTACGCGCTCGAGGAGGACCGCCGCGACGAGGTGATCGCCCGGGCGATCGAGGTCGCCCGGGAGATCACCGGCGTCGATCTCGTGTTGTGGCGCTCGGGTGAGCACGAGGCCGTTGTCCAGAGCCCCCGCGGGGAGCTCCGTTTCTGCTCCGGCGGCGAGCTCATGGATGCTCGCGGAAGGCTCTGGAGCGTCGAGGGCGACCTTGCGGCCCTCGCGGCCGAGGTCCATGACGGCAATTTCACGAGTACCGAATACCCCGACGCGCTCGCGCGCATCTGGTCCGCGCTGCACTGCCCGACCGCCGGGGACGTGCTGCTCTCGGCGGCGCCGGCCTACGAGTTCGTCGATTGGGGCGGCTCCGACCACGTCGGCGGCGGGAGCCACGGCTCGCTGCATCGCTCAGATTCACTCGGCGCGCTGCTCTGGTGCGGGACCGGCCCCGACACGCGCGACGTGCGCGAGCAATGGTCTCTGCAGGACATCATGCCCATGATCCAAGACCACTTTGGGGTAGAAGAGGATCAGTCTTAGCGGCGCGTTAGCGTTGGCGCTTCCTTACGGTGCCCGGACATTCTGCCGATACATTGCCGTTGATGTCCGACGAGATGACGACCGCGGTCGCGTTGCCGCTGCACCACCGGGTCCGCCACGGAGTGCGTCACCCCCACAACTGGCTTCAGCTCGTACGCTTCGCCGCGGTCGGGGCAACCGGGTACGCGGTGAACCTCGGGGTGTTCGCGGCCTGCGTGCACGTGGTAGGGATCGACTATCGGGTCGCGGCCGTGATCGCTTTCCTGGTCTCGGTGATAAACAACTTCTGGTGGAACCGCCACTGGACGTTCGATGCCCGCCACGATCACGCGCTGTTCCAGGGCGCACGCTTCTTTATCGTCAGTCTCGTGGCCTTCGGCTTTACCTACGTCGTGCTGATCGTGCTCGTGAGCGACGCCGGTGTGAGCAAGGTTCTCGCGCAGGCGATCGCGATCGCCGCCGGTACGCCGCTCTCGTTCCTCGGCCAGAAGCTCTGGAGCTTCCGGGCGTAGGACCTCTCGGCTCGAGCTTGCGCCCGGCGCTGTCACTGCTCGCGGCGCTGCTCGCCCTCCTCCTCCCCAGCACGGCGCTCGCGCAGTCCGCGAGCTCGACGCCAGCCGCCGTCGTCTCGACGAGCGCGCAGGCCGCGGCCGACGCGGGCACGCCGGTGCTCGTCTCCTCGCTGAACACGTCGCCGGCGGGGTATCGACTGACCGGCGCTGGGGTCGAGCGGATCGCCGGCCGCGTCAGCAAGGTCGCCGCCGTCGTACGTCGCCACCCCGGGAGCCATCCGTACGCCTACACCAAGGGTCCGGGCCAGTGGCAGGTCAGCTGGTTCACCGGTCAAGGCGCCCAGAGCAAGGAGATCGCGCAGGTCTACATCGACGACATCTCCGGCACCGTCACCCAGGCGTGGACAGGCTTTCAGGTCGCGTGGACGATGGCACGCGGGTATCCGGGGGCGTTCGGGGAGCGCGTCAACGCCTGGTACATCTGGATCCCATTGTGTGCACTGTTCATGCTCCCCTTCCTCCCGTGGCGGCGACGGCCGACGCTGCTCCACCTCGACCTGCTCGTGCTGCTCGGATTCTCCGTCTCGCTTGCGTTCTTCAACCATGCGGACCTCGGGATGTCCGTCCCGCTCGTCTATCCATTCATGCTCTACCTCGTGGCGCGGATGCTGCTGCTCGCGAGCGGGCGCGGGCGCCCGCGCGAGCCGCTGCGCCTCCTGGTGCCCAAGTACTGGCTCGCGGTCGGGATCATCTTCCTGGTCGGCTTCCGGATCGGCCTCAACGTCACCAATTCGAACGTGATCGATGTCGGTTACGCCGGCGTGATCGGCGCCAGCAAGCTCGTCCACGGGGCACCTCTGTACGGACATTGGCCGCTCGGCAACGCGTACGGTGACACCTACGGCCCGGTCAATTACTTCGCTTACGTTCCGTTCGTGCAGATCTTTGGTTGGAGCGGCACGTGGGACTCGTTGCCTGCGGCACATGCAGCGGCGATCGCGTTCGACCTGCTGACGATGGTCGGGCTGTTCTTCCTCGGGCGGCGGATCCGGGGGTCGACGCTGGGCATCGTGCTCGCGTATGCGTGGGCGGCGTATCCGTTCACGCTGTTCGTGCTCGCGTCGGACTCGAACGACTCGCTCGTCGCGTTACTCCTGGTGATCATGCTTCTCGTTGCCTCCTCGGCGCCCGCGCGTGGCGCGGCAGTCGCGCTTGCCGGTCTGACCAAGTTCGCGCCGTTGGCGCTCGGACCGCTGATGCTGCGCGGACCGGACGGCCGAGGCCGGCCGCGCTCGGTCGCGCTCTACGTGCTCGGGTTCGTCGTGACCTCGGTCGCCGCTTTTCTGCCGGTGCTGCTCCACGACAACCTGTCCGCGTTCTGGCATAACTCGATCGCCTACCAGGCCACGCGCGGTGCGCCGTTCTCGGTGTGGGGCCTCTACGGCGGTCTCGGCGTCGAGCAGCACCTGGTCCAGGGAGCCGGCGTCGGGCTCGCGTTGCTCGTCGCCCTCGTGCCCCGGCGCCGCGACATTGTCACCGTGGCCGCGCTTGCCGCCTCAGTGATCATCGTCCTCCAGCTCGGCGTCACCTACTGGTTCTACCTGTACATCGTCTGGTTCTTCCCGCTCGTGATCGTCGCACTGTTCGGGAGCTACCCGCAGGCGCCGGGCAAGCCTGCGCCCAAGCCAGACGGGCTCGAGATGGCGGTCCCGGCGGCGGCGTGAGGGCCGGGGTGGTGGGGCGGCCGGGGTGGTGGTGCGGCCGGGGTGGTGGGGCGGCCGGGGTGGGGCGGCCGGGGTGGTGCGTCAGTCGTCGGTGGCGAGGATCACGTCAGAAGCCTTGATGATCGCCTTCACGCTCATGCCCTCGCTGAGGCCGAGATCGTTGACCGCCTCGACGGTGATGGAGGCGACGAGCCGGATTCCGCCCGCGTCCAGCGTGACGTTGGCGATCGCCTCACCGTGTTTGACGGCGGTGACGGTGGCGGGAATCTGATTTCGGGCGCTCAACTTCATTGCGGCCTCCTGGGGTGTGGCGGGCTCAGTGTGAAGACGGACGCTAGCATAGGCAGACAGCTCCATGCGCATAGGCACAGCGCCTCCGGAGCAGGGGGTGTGGTAACTGGCGGTGAATAATTACTCATCAGTTGTGACACCCCCGGCTGGGTTCGTGCCGGCGCTGGGTTGGCGCTCGGTTCGTGCCGGCGCTCGGCGCCTACCAACGCTCGGTTCGTGCCGACGCTCGGGGGCCCTCACGTCACGCCCGGGGCGGGTTCGAGCACCTGTTCGATCGCGGTGGCCCGCATTGGCTCGCCGGCGCGGATCAGCACGCCGTTGAGCCACGGATCCTCGGTCGAGGTCTCGAACTTGACTGGCATCTTCTTGATCAGCGCGTCGAGCGCGAGCTCGCGCTTGACGCCGATGACGCCGCCGCGGGGGCCGGTCATTCCCACGTCGGTGATGTATGCGGTGCCGCCGGGGAGGATGCGCGCGTCGGCCGTGGGTACGTGCGTGTGCGTCCCGACCACCGCCGTCACGCGGCCGTCGAGGTACCACCCCATGCCGACCTTCTCGCTCGTCGCCTCGGCGTGGACGTCGACAAGGACCTGGTCCGCCTCGTTCTCGAGCGCGCCGAGGGCGTTCTCGATCACCGAGAACGCGGGCAGGCTGGCGTTCATGAAGAGGTTGCCCGAGATCGACACGACGCCGAGCCGAACGCCGTCGCGCTCGACGGTGCACCAGCCGTGACCGGGCTGGGTACGCAGGAAGTTGGCGGGTCGTAGGATCCGCGGCTCGACGTCGAGGTAGGGGTAGATCTCGCGGTGGCGGTAGGTGTGGTTGCCCAGCGTGATTACGTCGATCCCTGCCGCGAACAGCTCCTGGGCGTTCTTGGGCGTGATGCCCAGGCCGCCGGCGATGTTCTCGCCGTTGACGACGACGAAGTCCGGCGCCAGGCGCTCGCGCAATCCGGGCAGGAGCGAGAGCACGGTGCGCCGGCCAATTCCGCCGACGATATCGCCCACGAACAGGATGCTGACGGGCTCGATCATGTCCTCTGAGCGGCCATACTCTCAGAAGGCTCGATGAGGTGGAGACCGATCAATATCCGGAGGCTGCTGGCACAGCGTGTCCCGGTCGCGGGATCAGGAGGCCGCTCGAACGACCCCGGGGCCGACGTCTCGCACGGCGCCTCGC
>PMOY01000129.1 GCA_003165655.1 Solirubrobacterales bacterium | reverse complement strand
CCACGTCAAAGCTCTGCTTGGCGCCAGCCGCGCCCGGTGGTCGGCGATGCTCGGCATCCATGGCGATCGGCAGCAGCACCGCTCCGTTGCGTGCAGCCTCCTCGAGGACCCCTTCAACCTCGGCTCCCAAATCGGCGCGAGGAGGGTTGAAGAAGATGACGGCGTCGCCCTGAGTCGGCTCGCACATCGCAAGCGTCTCAGGTCCGATTCTCGAAACCGGCACATCGTCCCATTCGTGTTCGGCCGCAGCCAACAACGCATCCGCGCGACCATGATCGACGTCGGATACGTCAGGAGTCAGAACGTAGAGCAAGTGCGCCGCTCCACTGTTCAGCGTCGCTGCGCGGCCGATTCGACCCATGCTGCGAACCGCGTTGAATTCCATTGGTAGACCGCCGCGCCGGCGTCTGACAGGACTTTGGGGATCGGCTGACCGCTGAGGCCGGGGAGATAGACGCCAATAAGTCCATTTCCGCGGTCGGCGCTTGCCGCAAGCTCATATTTGACCCAGCGCCGAGTTGCCGTGCGCGGACCGATGCACGCCACTGTGACGCTAGTGTTCTTCAATGCGGTGTCGATCGCCCGCCTGATGACCGCGTCGTCCTTGCGCTTGAGCTTCTCCCACTGTGAGGCATCAGCAAACCCAGCGACCGCGACGCCGACAAAGTGGCCGCTGCGGCGGATTTGGTTGACGGCGAAGACGTCCTGATAATCGAAGGCGAAATAGATCCGGCGTGCCACGACGGCCTCCGCTTATCGTCCGGCGGCCTTGGCGGCCGCCTCGATCCAGTCGTCGACGTTGTTGTAGCCGTCGTCGTTGACCCAGTCGTATATCGGATACTCCCCTGCGAGAGACGCCTTGTTGCCACTCGCGTCCTCGATCTCCACGTAGGCGAATGGGTTGGGCCCCTTGATGCCAGTGGCTTGCTGCTGGTCCTTGATGTTGTGGATGCGGATGCCGAGCAGACCCTTATCACCGTGGCTCTTCGCGATCTCGTACTTGCACCACTTGCGCGCATATGTCTCGGCGCCAATGAGGGCGATCGTCACCGATGCCCCTGTCAGGCCATCGTCGATGAGCTTTTGGATCGCCGTACTGCCTTTGGTCTTGGCTTCCTCCCAGAGCGAGTGGTCGTACCGTCCGACCTCGGTCTCGTTCTTCTTGACGACATCGCTGTTGCGGACGACATTCGCCCGCCACAGGTCGTTCGCGTAATGGAAGCTGAAGAACACCTGTCGCGCCATAACTCCGGTCCTTTCTCTTCGATCTCGCGGTCAGCCGTGCGTTGGTTGTGATTCGCGGATGCGTGGGACGTGTTCGGTCGCCCGGTCACCGGCGGCGGCGCCATAGGTCGGCGGTCGCAGCGGACCGTGGTCAACTATCTCTCCGAGATGGCGTTCGGACGGAACAGCGACGAGGCCCACGGGGACGGCCGCTGCCCCGGATGAGCGCCCGTATGAGGTGCTAGTTGCTGTATCTAGAGACTTGATGCACGGCATTATTCGCCCCGGCTCGGACGGAAGCCGTGGGAGTGCTTAAGAAGGCGAGATCAGGCGGCCAGCGGTGAGTCTTGGTGGGCCCGCGAGCCATCGGAGGCACTGTCCGGCTCGACGGTCGAATCGCTCACGAGGACATAGAGTCCACTGCGCTGACCCACAGCACGGACCCTAGACGAACGGCTGACCGTAGAAAGGAAGCTTGCTAAAGGCTCCTTGCCGCCGACCGAGTAGCCCGCGGAGCGCAGCAGGCCATACCACTGCTTGTAGTGAACGGGTTGGCCAACCTCGTGGTGCTCAGCCAGGATGCGAACCGCGATCTCCTGCAAGCGCTGCCCGCGCAGCCGCTCGTCGAGTTGTTCGATGCACATCTGCGGGTCAAGTCCCAGAACGCGAGCAAGCGAAATCAGTGCCTGCTCGTCGCGCTCTGCCTGAGCTCGCGTGTGATCGGCAAGCTCCTGAAGCCGCTCGGCACGTTCGCGTTGTTGAGCGAGGCTTGCGGCAAGCGCTCGATACTCGGCCTGAACCGCCTCGTCAAACGCTCGGATGTTCGCAAGGTCCAACAAGACTCGGTGAGCTTACGTCGGCCGACGGACAGTATTGCCGGTGGCGGTACCGCAAGGAGGCCGCGTCGGAGCGGTGGCCCAACAACTCCTGGCCCCGCATGGGCATTGCGCGCTGGATAAACCCGCGGGCTCGCGCGCGCCTATGGCGAGGCGGAGCCCGATACCGACACCGCCCGCTACCAACGGACGGGAGCGCCGGCAGCGGGCTCTGGGTCGTAAGAGGAGCATGCGAGGCCAGGCTGCCGGAGCCTGTCGAGGTACCTACGCAAACTTGCGCTCTGGAGGCTTCTGAGCCCTGCGTTCGGCGCCCCGCGAACCCGCCGGTGTTGTCGCCGCAGAACCGCGTCGATCCCTCGCGGTCTCCCCTCCTTGCATCGCCGCCAGGTGCGGACTCCGCGCATAGGGGAACCGCTCGACGCCGCGCCGACGGGCGCGTCCGGACATCAAAGCGGNNCGTCAGCCGGCAGGATGCGCTTCGTCGCCGTTGCGCTCGTCCGAAGCGGTCGGGTACGGACCATTGCCTTCGTGGGCAAGCACTCGCCCGTTCGCAGCCCCGAATGGGTGACCTTCACTTCGACTGGCTCGGACAAGGACGAGGGCACGTAGAACGTGACAGGTTGCAGCGGAGCGGGCATCCGCGCGAGCCTGCCGACGGGCACGCTTCGAACGACGTCAGAACGTCAAGCCGCTACCGACCTGCAACGACTCACCATCCCTCGGCCGGATGGCCGTCAGCACGAACCAGGACCATGTCGTCCGGGTGATAGCCCAAGAGCGTTGCGAGGCATTGGGTAGCGTCGCCGTTGGAGCCGCGGATCAACTCACCGCTTAGCTTCCGCCCGAACACCTCGCCCCAGCTATCAAGTGTCTCCTCCGGGCTTCCCCATCGCGGTGCAGGTCTGTCGCTGACGTAGACCTCTTCTTTACCGGACTCGCTGGTCGTTTCGATAAAGCCAAACGCGAACCCTCGGCCGAAGGCGCCTGCGACTGGGCCGTGTATACAGACACATGCCGCGCGAGCTTCCGGCTCGGGCATCTGCTGTCCGTTGAGGAGGACTCCTC
>PMOY01000045.1 GCA_003165655.1 Solirubrobacterales bacterium | reverse complement strand
GCCAGCCGGTGGCGGCTCGCGCTGCCGCCGCTGCCCGGCGCGGTGCCCATGGGCGGGTGGATCTACCTGTGCTGGCGCGCCGAGGTGGGGATGGACGCGGTTCCGGCGTCCCGCTCGCTCGCTCGCCTCGCAGCCCGGCGCACCTGGCCTGCCCTGCCGTCCGATCCGCAGGTCCTGCTGGCGCTCGCCGCGATCAGGCGCAACTTCGGGGTCATCTACATCGATCCCAAGGGAGACGACTTCGTGCGCGAGGAGCTGCGCGCCGCGGCGACCCGCGCAGGCCGGCAGTTCCGCGAGTGGGATCCACAGGGCAAGACGATCTACAACCCCTACGACCGGGGCACGAACACCGAGATCGCCGACAAGCTGCTCGCAGCCGAGGTGTTCACCGAGCCCCACTACCAGCGGCTCGCTCAGCGCTACATCGGCCACGTCATCCGGGCGTTGCGACTTGCCGGCGTGCCGGTCAGCCTTGCGACCGTGGTCGAGCACATGCACAGCGGACACCTGGCGTCCTTGACCCGCAAGATGAGTCCCACCGACGCTCGCCCGCTGCTCGCTTACCTCGAGTCTTTGACGCCGCAGCAGGAGCGAGATATCGCAGGCGCCCGCGACCGGCTTGCGATCCTCGCCGAGTCAGACGTCGGTCATCTTCTCGAGCCGGCAACCGGTGGCGAGCAACTCGATCTCCGCGAATCGCTCGATCGCGGCGATGTCGTCCTCTTCCGGCTCGAGGCCGATCGGCGACCGCTCGCGGCAGAGATGCTCGGCGCCGCGATCGTCCAGGATCTCGTCGCGATCAGCCAAGAACGCCAGCACGGTGAGCAACGACCCGCGCTCGTGATCATCGACGAGTTCTCCGCGTTCGGCGCACCGCAGACACAGCGCCTGTTCGGCCGCGGCCGCGGCGCCTGGCTCAGCCAGGTACTGGGCACCCAGGAGGTAGCCGATCTCGGACCGAACGACACGAAGGTGCTCAGCGGGGGCGGCGGGATCCTGGCCCAGGTAGCCGGCAACATAGAAGTACTCCTATGCGGCCGACAGAACATGCCCGCCTCGGCGGAGCTGGTTGCCGCGATTGCCGGGACGCGTGGAGCATGGATCACCACCGAGCAGACGCATGCTCCGGCCGCCGGTCTGCTGACCGGACTGGGCTCACGATCGCGAGGCCGGGAGTACGTAGTCCATCCCGACACGATCAAGAGGCTCGACGTCGGCGAGTTCGTTGTCATCGAACCCCGCCTCGGGCGGGCCGTGATCGTCCGCGTCTTCCATCCCGACGAGCTGCGACGCCATGGTGTCGAATGCTGACCGAACGCGACATGACGATCACCGAGTGGATCGGACGCCAAGGCGCCGTCCGCGCCGAACACGTGATGACCCGGTTCTCGATCGGCCGGACCGCGACCTACCGGCGTCTGCACGAACTCGCGGAGTTCGGACTGGTGCGACGCCACCGACTCCTTTACAACGACGGCGGCTTGCTCACAGCAACCGCCGAGGGCCTGCGATGCGCCGGCCTCGATCGGCTGACTCCGGCGCGGCTCAGTCTCGCGCTGGTGCCCCACATGATCGCGTCGGCGGCGCTCGCTGCGGAGCTCGAACCACAGCTCGCCGACGAGACGCTCCTCAGTGACCGCGAACACCGTGCGGCGGAGAACGCCGCCGGCCAACCGATCGCGTCAGCGATCACCGGAAGTCAACGGGATGGGTGGCGAGGACTCCACAGACCCGACTTCGCGCTCGTCCGACGCGGCGGCGACGAGGTCATCGCCGTCGAGGTCGAGCTGAGCCTGAAGAACCGGACGCGGCTCGAGCGCATCCTGCGCGGCTACCTGCGAAACCAGAACGTAGCAGTGGTGCGCTACCACGCGGCCCCACCGATCGCTGATGCAGTGCAGCGTGCAGCTCGCGCCGTCGGCGCGGATGCCATCCTCGACCTGGCGCCGCTCCCGTCCACATCGGCCTCGATGACGCGGAGGCGGCCGTGAGCGAGGCGATCGTCCCACTCGATCACCAGCTGTTGACGGCCGAGGAGGTCGCGGAGCTGCTGCGCCTGCCGGTGTCGACGATCTACGACCTTGCCCGAACCGGACGGCTTCCCCACCTCAAGATCGGGAGGGCCTTGCGATTCAGCCGGAGCGATCTCGAGGTGCACCTTGCTGAGCGCTGCCGCGCCCAGGTCGCGGCTCGGGTCTGAGTCGGCTGCGTAGCCTCCTCGGCCCGCCGGCGCGGACCCAGGGGGTGTCCCGGAGCCGCTAGGATTGGGGAGGCGCAAGGAACTGCTCGCGCCCATCCTCGTCGACCACTACGACCGTTCGGCCTTCGCGTTGATACCGACGCACGAGCTCGTCTCGATTGGGCGCGTCCGCCGCGACGATCGCGGCTCCCGTCGGCACTCGCGCGGCTGCTGCGCGCTCGGCATCGAGCGCCTCGAAGAACAGGTCCCAGGCGCGGGCGTCGGCGGTTCCGCCCGATGATGCGTGCGGCCGTGTCATGGCTCGATGATGCCGAGTTCGCGGCGGAGCAGGTCGAGAAACGCACGCGGTGTGAGGACGGGCGGACGCTGGTCGGCCAGTTCGAGGAGATGGTGATCTCCGGAGACCAGATAATCGACTCCGGCGGCGCGCGCGAGCGCTACCACGAAATCATCGTTGGGATCTGCCGTGATGCCGGGCTCAGGAGGTGGGTCCTCGACGATGGTCGCGTCGCTGCGGATGCTGTCCACGAACACGTTCGCCTCCTCTTCGGTGAGCCAGCGCCGAAGTCGCTTTCGGCCGAGCACGTCTTGAAGCTCGTCCAGCAACTGCGGGGACACGATCATCTCAATGTTCTGTTCGGTCCAGGCACCGAGCAGGCTTGCTGAAGGACCCTGCGGCGCGAGTCGCGCCGAAATCAGCACGTTGGAGTCGAATACGACCCGCACCACGCCTATGAGCGCGAGCGCCGCTCGCGTCGATAAGCGTGAACCTCCTCGGTCGCGAGCTTGAGAGCCTCGTCCTCGCTCAGGCCGTCGCCGGCTTCAGCCCAGCGATCGAGCATTGCTCGCACACGCTCGCGACCACCGGCAAGCTGGAGGTATCGCTGATAGGAGAGAACTACAGCCTCCGGGCGGCGGTGGGCTCCGATCACGATCGGTTCGGCGTCGGCGCCGGCTTCGCGGAAGTGCTCGAGCATAGCCGGCAGCTGGGCTCGTGCCTCGCGCGTGGCGAGGACTTCATGAGGGTTTTTCGCCATGGGCAAAGCGTAGCACGCATGTGTACACAATCATGTGCACGTTAGCGGAAGGCACGGTCGNNCTGGAGCGTGCGCATCGGCGTCCCAGCGGCTGCCATCCGCGTCCCGAACGTGTGGCGCAGCTCGTGGAATGTGATCCGGTGGACGCCGGCGCGGTCGAGTGCCTGTTTGAACCTACGCACCAGCTTCGAGCGGTCGAGTGGCTTCCCGGTCTCGGGATGGCAGAAGACGAGATCGCGATCGTGGGCGTAGCAGGAACCCTCGCGGAGCTCACCGAGCGCGATCGCGACGCGTTCGGCCATCGGCACCGACCGGCCCGACCCGGCCGACTTCGGGTCGCCGAACTCGCCGCGAACGAAGGGGGAGACCACACGGATCTTGCGAGCGTCGAGGTCGACGTCGCGCCAGCGCAGTCCGAGCAGCTCGCCCTGCCGCAGCCCGGTCATCGCGGCGGTCACGTACAAGGTTGGCTCGATCCTGCCGAACGCGTCGTCGGGGTACGAAGAAGCGAGCAGCTGCTCGAGCTCGGCCTGATCCAGGAACTGGATCCGCGTCTCGGTCTTGTTGAGCGTTGGCCGGTCCGCTTGCTTGACCGGATTGACCCGGCACCATCCCTTGCGCAGCCCGAGGTCGAAGATCGAGTGCATGGTGTTAACGTGATTGCGGATTGTCTTCACGGCGAGGGTCTTGCGTTTGGCCGCGACGTAGCGCTCGATGTCCTCGGGCCTGATGCGATCGAGCGTCTTGCCGGCGAAGAACGGAGCGATGTGGTTTCGGAGGTCCGATGCCACGGTCAGGCGGTGTGACTTTCGCCGGCCCTTGAGCTCCAGGCGCTGGCAGAAGTCGTTTCCGGCGCGCTCCATCGTCACGCGCTCGCTCGGGGTTGGGCTGGGTCGGTCGAGCTCTCGCATCTGGCGCAGCGCCCGTTCGGCCTGCGCCTTGGTCAGACCGTCGGCCCTGCTCTCGGCGCGCACGCTGCCGACCTTGCGGCGCACACGCCGGCCGTCAGGCCCGTACCAGGAGCCGATCCACGAGCGCCCGACGACCTGGAGCGTGCCCGTGCCGTATGCCCGACGCGCGCTCATCGGGCTGAGCGTCCCCGCCGGAGAGCGAACGGAACACAGATAGAACACAGATCCGGCCATCGACGATGAAAAGCCGGGCGGTTGGCTCCCATGTACCGTTCATGTACCATTTTGACCGGATCGTACCTGATCCAGCCGACAGAAAAGCCCAGTAAATCAGCCTAATCTGACCCAGTCAGATCGCACCGATTCCGGCTGGGGGCCGGGCGGCCGCAGGTTCAAATCCTGTCTCCCCGACTACAGAAGTGCCTGCTAAGAGCCCTATTTGCCCGTTGGCGTCGCCCGGCAGAAAGCTCAGAGGGCATCAAAAGCGCATCAAGCTCTGTCTACGGCGCGCGATGAATGGGCGCTCCTTTCCTTGGTCCATCGGGCGTCGTGGGCGACAAGATTTTCGCAGAGCCTCAGACAATCGCGGCAGATGCTCACGCCCGCGTCGCTCGTGTGCTCGGGGTGCAGACCGGCCCCCGGCCGGCCCAGCGCGTGGACCATCGCATCAGTCTCATCCCGCCGCCGGCCGCACAAGCTGCAGCGGGCCTTGGCGTCCGCGAGGCCGAGGGGGACGAGCGTCGTCAGGTCATTCGCTCGGCAGTCGTCTGCGACGTCTGCTTGGCGGGCGAGGTCGATGCAGCGATCGCAGATGAAGACACCTGGTCCCGCGATCAGCTTGCGCACCTGTGTCCCAGCGGCGCCGCAGAACGCGCAGGTCAGGTTCGCGTTCCGGCTCGGCTCGGCTCGCCAGCCGGGGTAGGCCGTGTCACGCGGCGCGGCTTCACGGCAGCCTTTCCCGTCGAGACGTCGACGATCTGATGCACGCGTTGGAAGCTCAATCCAAGCGCGCCGGCGATCTCGCGCATCGAGCCGCCAGCGGCGTACAACCGCCGAATCGCATGTTGATAAGCGACCTGAGCCTGCTCCGCCTCGTGTTGCAACTCGAGCAGTCCGTCCCTCGACCGCTGAGCATCGCGGAGTAGTTGTTCGTCGAGCATTGGTCGTCTACGATGGTAGACGCACGTTCAAATCGAGTCTCCCCGATTGAGCATTGTTCCTGCAGATGGCACGTTCTCTGAGCGGTATCGGTCGATGGCGAGGCTGCCGCGGGGAACAAATGGGGAACAACTTTTGGGCTTGAGCGTCACCCCTAGTGGGGCTGTGGATCGGGCTGCTGTCGAAGTGTGGATCCGCGCGCACGTTGGACCGGTCAGCGCCATCGAGACCGTCCGCGAGCGACCATGGGCGACGGTGCTGCGCGTGCGGCTGATGGACCGGGCTTGCTGGTTCAAAGCGTGCGCGCCGGTGCAGGCATTCGAGCCCCGCCTGACCGCGGAGCTCTTCGCTCGATGGCCCGACCGGATCGCGCAGGTGATCGGCCACGACGAGGAGCGGGCCTGGCTTCTCCTTGCCGACGCGGGAACGCCGGTGCGCGTCTTCGGGAACCCGCCGGAGCTGTGGCTCGACGCGTTGCCGATCTATGCGGAGCTTCAGCGCGGCGAAGTTCAGCACGCGCAGGAGCACCTGGCACACGGTGTGCCGGACTTACGAGTGGCTGGGCTGCCGGCGCGTTACGTGGATCTCCTGAAGCAGGATTTGCCGCTTCGCTGCGAGGAGATCCGGCTGGTGCGCGCGTTCGCGCCGCGGTTTGCCGAGCTGTGCGGCGGGNNCCGCACACGACGTACCGGAGACGGTTCAGCACGACGACCTCCAGCACGCAAACCTCTATGCAGAGGGCGAGCGCCTGCGCGTGCTCGACTGGGGCGACGCGTCGATCTCGCACCCGTTCGCCTCGCTCGTCGTCACGTTCCGGTTCCTCGAGGAGATCAACAAGCTCCCGCCGTCAGATCCGTGGTTCGTGCGGCTGCGGGACGCATATCTCGAGCCGTGGGGTACCGATCGCGCCGCCACCTTCGAGCTCGCGATCCGCGTCGGCTCGTTCGCCCATGCGATCGCCTGG
>PMOY01000371.1 GCA_003165655.1 Solirubrobacterales bacterium | reverse complement strand
CGGGGTCGCCACCGCACCCCGAAGAACTCGTAGCTTCTCCGACCAAGCAGCCATGCCTCGGCGCGTAGCGCCTCGTCGAGCGCGACCTTGTTCCACTGGTCGAGGTCCTTGGCCCCAAACTGGACGAACCAGCCGCCCAGCCTGAAGCCTTCCTGGCCGTCTGGGTCCTGGACCACTCCATCGAGCGAGACGTTCTGCGGGCCACTCATAACGATCTTTCCCATCTCCGTTCTCCTTTCGTTGGTGTTGTTGAACCGTCACGAATGCAGACACCACAAGACTGAGAAACTGGGCGCTCCCGGGACCGCCCAGTTCGCCCGACGACCGGTGTCTATAGGGAGGATGGGGCTACGAAATGGTTCGGGAAGGAGACGCGAGGGTGGGCACAGAGGACCTGATCACCAAGGCACGCGCTGGGGACGACGACGCATTCGAAGCGCTGACCCAGCCCTACCGCCGGGAGTTGCAGGTGCACTGCTACCGGATGCTCGGCTCCTTCCAGGATGCAGAGGACGCAGTGCAGGACACGCTGCTGAGCGCCTGGCAAGGTCTGAGCGGGTTCGAGGAGCGCGCCTCGCTTCGGACCTGGCTGTACCGGATCGCCACCAACCGGTGTCTCAACGCGCGTCGATCGGCCAGCCGACGCAAGGCCAGGGAGTGGGACGTGCCCGGCGTTGAGCCGCCCGAGCCGACGCGGCTGGGCGAAGTTCTATGGCTGCAGCCATATCCCGACAGCCAGCTTGACGGCGTGATCGACCTGACCCCCGGCCCGGACGCCCGTTACGAGCAGACCGAGTCAATCTCCTTGGCGTTCGTGACCGCGCTTCAGCTGCTTCCGCCTCGACAGTTGGCCGTGCTGGTGTTGCGCGACGTGCTCGGGTTCCACGCCAACGAGGTGGCCGAGATGCTCGACTCGACCGTGGAGTCGGTCAACAGCGCCCTCAAGCGGGCCCGCGCCGCCTTGGACACGAAGCTGCCTCCAGGCGGCGATCGTGTCCCGGCACCCGCCTCCGACTCGCCTGCGGAGGACGCGATCGTTGCCAAATTCGTCGCCGCGTACAAGTCCTCGGATCTCGACTCGCTGGTCGCACTGCTGACCGACGACGTGTTTATCTCGATGCCACCACTGCCGTTCGAATACCAGGGCCGCGAACCGGCATCCGGTTTCTTCGCCAGCATCTTCGGCTCGGGCCGCAAGTTCCACTTGCTAGCGACGCGAGCCAACGGTCAGCCAGCGCTCGGTGCCTACGTGCGCGACTCAACCGGCATCAGCCACGGCGTCGGCCTCTTCGTCCTCACGCTCGCCGGCGATCAGATCTGTGCGATGACCCGGTTCGAGAACACGGTACTTCCATGGTTCGGGCTGCCACGATCAATCCCGAGCCGATAGACCGAACTTCCAAAGCGGAGCCCTGAAACCTCCGGACCACGCGCTCCGCCGGCACCTCCACGCCGCCGCGCTAGCTGAGAGCGACAACCTCGCTTGGCACCATCGCCTAGCGCCCTGCCGATCCTCGATCCACACTCCTGTCCGCCCAGCAGAGCAATAACCACGACCGCAGGCCTGCCTACGTTGACGGGCATATCGTCGGCGACTCCACGGCCCCCGCCTCGCGCGGCAAGCGCGCACCGCGAGCTCGGCTCTGCTTATGGGTCCCTCGGCGCGCGGACCGAACTAGCGGCGCGGTGCATCTCGATCCGAGGGGACGTAAGCCGCGAGTTCCCATGATCGCCCTTTTGGCAACGTTCCCATAAGGGGGACGTGATCGGAAAGACGGCTGCGGAGCTGCGGAGCTGCGGAGCCTGCACTTTCGCCGCGACCGGGACTTCCTGCAGGGCTTGTAGCCGACGGCGTCGCGTAGCGCGCGGCACGCTTGCGCTATTCGCGGGGATGAGAGCGTCGCGATCCGCCGGCGGAAGACCGAGCGCGGGATCGTGTCAAGGTTGTCGAAGTTCACGACGCAGTCGCTTGGTACGCCATCGCGAGCCCCGGTCAGCTCGAGCTCGGAGACGAGGTCGCGCTTGGTGCGCGTCAGCGCGGCGACGACGACCGACCCGATCCGCTCGGCGAGCGGGTCACGGGTGAGCACGAGGACGGGGCGGTCGCCGCCGGGGTCGCGGCGAACCAGGCTTGGATCATGCTGGTCGCAAGCCCTTCCCGGCGGCGGGCGGTCGATCACGAACGCGATCGACCCCGTCACCGCCTCGATCGTGTCGACGATGATCCGCCCGTCTGGTCCCTCGCCGCACGTAGACCGTGCAGCGGTCAAACGTGCCGCAGTCGATGTAGCCGACCGCCCGACCGTTGGTCTCCGCGAGATAGTGATGAGCGGCGGTCTGGACGGCGCCGCGGAACATCTCACCGACCGCCCGCTCGCCGTGATCGAGCATCGCCGCGGGCCAGTCTGGCCCGGCGGGTGTCGGCGTCTTCGAACCAGGGCGTGATCGCCGCAAGGTCGGCGCGCGTCAGCGGCCGGAGGGTGATGATCGCCCGGCTCATCTCGGCTCGCTCGTCACGCGACGTTCTGACCCGGCTGGCCGCTCATCGCCGTCCGGCGGCGTTTCGGCGTGCAGTGCTCCATGTGCCTCCGGTTCGGTCGCGTAGCCGCGCAGGTTGGTGATCTGCCCGTCGTGGACCTCGGCGACCAGGAACCGCTCCGGCGGGCCGGTTTCGTCGTCACCGACGCGGTGCACGTGCGCGATCACGCGGTTGCCTTCTTCGACGAACGCGCTGACGGACACCTTGCTGTCGGCGAGCAGGCCGATGCGCATCCGTTCCAGCGCTTCGGCGCGTCCATGGCAGCGGGGGATCTCGCCGTCCTCGTCGGGGAGGCCCTGCCAGTCGAGCTCCTCGGCCAGCAGCGATCCGAGCTCGTCGAACCGTCCCTCCGACACTGCCGTGAACGCGGCTGTCACGGTCCGCATCGCCGCTCCCGTCTGCGCCGCCGGGACTGCACTCTCCTCAGCCGCGGCGGCGGGGTCGGATTGCTCGCGTGCCTCCAGTAGCTGTTGCGCTTCGGGGTGGCCATGGTGCTCGGCCCAACCGGCCGGGGTGGCCTCATAGCCCGTGTCGTGGATGTTCGGGTCGGCGCCGTGGTCGAGCAGCAGATGGATCACGGGCAGGTTGCCGTTCATCGCGGCTTCGTGCAGCGGTGTGGTCCGCGAGCGCGCGTTGACATCGAAGCCCAGGTCGATCAGCACCGCGACCGCGTCGTAGCTGTTCTGCTCGGCCGCGCGGACCAGCTGGTCGGGGCACCGCTCGATCGCCCGCTCGCGCAGGCCTGGGTCGGCCGCGAGCAGCCGCTGCACAGCGGCGCGGTCGCCGGACATCGCGGTCGCGATCAGCTCGTCGACCTGATCGTGGTCCCACGACGCGCCCGCGTCGGCCAATAACGAGACGATGTCCATGTGCCCGTTGAGTGCCGCCTCCTGCACCGGCGAGCGGCCCCGGTAGGTCGGATGTTTGGGCTCGCGGCCCGCGGGATCGACCCCGCGGGCGAGGAGTCGGCGGACGCGGTCGGTGAGTCCGTGACCTGCGGCGGCGATCAGCAGATCCTCGAGCATCTTCCGGGGTGAGTCTTGGCGCTCGCCGAGCAGCCGCCGCCATGGCCCGCCGTCGCCGGTGCCCAGCCCGAACTCGAAGAGCAGCTCCAGCCAGTCCTCTTGCGGGTCTGGGCCCCAGCCCTGGTTGTAGAGCGCCTGCCCGTCGTTCGCTTCAGCGCCCGCCTGCAACAGCAGCCGGGCGAGCGCAAGCTCCTCCTGGTGCTTTGGGATGGTGCCGCCGCCGCCCAGCGCGCCGGTGAGAGCGGTGAACGGCGGGATCAGCCCCTCCCACAGATAACCGGCATTTGGATCCGCTCCGTGCTCCAGCAGCAGTCGCGCGACCGCGACCGCCGAGCGGCCCGGCCCGAGCGGAACGCGCGCGTAGGTGAGATAGAGCAGCGGCTCCCACCCGTGCGGGCCGCCCACCAGCGACGCCTGGGACGGGTCGTGGTCCAGCAGCTCGCGGGCGGCGTCGACCTCGCCGGTCGCGGCGATCGTGTGGATGGTCGCGCGCTCGAGCCAGTCATGTTGCTCGAGCAGTGACTGCGCGCGGCGGAACCGGTCCGGGTCATCGTCGCCGTAGTTCAGGCACGCCAGCCGCAGGAACTCGTCGATGACCGCCTGCTCGTCCGTGAGCGGTTCGCCGACCGGCTGCTCATGTGGGGAGCGGGCGTAACGCGCGACGAGCTCCAGATGCGCCTTGAGTTTGGGCCAGCTGGGGAACCCGAACTGGCGGGCGACCACCAGCTGCGCGTCAGTGCGCGTGAAGCCGTTCAGCTCTCGTGAGCCGGGCTGCGCGTCAGCCAGGCGCGGATGAAACTCGTTGACGAACCGGGCGGCGCCGGCGTCGCCGGCACGGACCGCGCGCTGAAACGACTTGGCGCCGTTCTTGAGCTGCTCGAGGTTGGCGTTGCCGGGAAGACCGCGGGGTGGCACAAAGGCCTCCTTCCACTAGAGCCCGGAGTCCGCAATCTCAGGCCGGAAAGGAGAACCGAACACAAATACAACCATCTTCTGCAGGTGGGCTTCGCCCTTTCCGCGGACCGGCAGCGTCCTGCGCGCACCCCGATCATAAACCGCCGCACAACCCCCGTCACGACTCCGGTGGTCCGCTCGCAATGGTCGGTCCGCGTGCCACGCGGGTCACGCGATCTCCGGCGTGTCGTTCAGTCTCTGCTGGGCTGGCTGTCGAGCTCGCGACCAGCACGGCGACGCGATCGGCGATCTCGTCGCGCGCTCACTGTTTCGGCGGTCGGATCCGCGCGCGCTTGGGAACGACCTTCCCGGCGCCGGCCTGCGCGGCTGAGCGGCGCTCCAGCCGCGCTTCGGGCAGCGCCCCGCGACCGCGCCACCTGAAGATGTCCGTCTCGCTTGACGGCTACGTCGCACCAATCGACGGGAGCACCGACTGGGTCGCTGCGGGACGCTCCGATGACGGCGTCAGTTGGACTGTCGAGACCGTGAGCAACGCCGGCGCGCACCTC
>PMOY01000062.1 GCA_003165655.1 Solirubrobacterales bacterium | reverse complement strand
CGCGCGCCGGCGACCCGCGGAGGTCTGTCAGAACAGATACAGCAGTATGTGACCGGAGGCGGAAGGACCGGCGAAGTCGATGGCCGATACGTCCACGAGCAGCGGGCTCCTGACCTGCAACTCGAATAAGGCCAAGCGGCTCAGCTGGACGTTGACCACGCCAACGTCGTCGCCGGGTATGTCGTACCTCCCAGTGCCGAGGACGACCCGACGGTTGAACCGACGATGGGAGAAGAACTGTGAGATCGTCACCGTGCCTTTGCACGCTGCGGTGCCGAAGCAGGCGAAGACGACACCCACAGAGCCCGACTTAGAAGCGACGCCGTCAATGCTGGCGAGCTTGATGTCCGAGGGACTGGTGACGATCTTCTTGCAGTACTTCAGGTCCGTGACTCCCGGCGGGCACACGTAGACCACGCAGTACTTGTGAAACGCGGTCCCCGGCGGGCACTGGTCGATACAGTAATTCTTGTTCGAGACTCCCTTCGGGCACTTCCCGCCCGTGGTGCCGGCCAAGGCCGCGCTCGGGACCATTGCGACAGCCGCCACCGCAACAATCGGCACGATGAGGGCGAGCGTCTTTTTGATCATAGGACCTCCTCCAGGTAGGTCTGGCGATAAGCGGTTCTGCTGCCGCATTTCCAGCGTTGCAGCGTTCATACGCGCGAGCGCCGTCTTGGCTGACACATATCGCGGCTGACGTACGCGGCCGGGCGCGTCGGCGAGCCTCGGCCGGTCAGCTGCTCAGCCGCTGATGACCTGGGCGATGACGGTCCGGTTCGGTCCGTTCTCCGCGGACAGCACGGAATTGCCGAGGTAGCGCACGACGAACGTCAAGCGGGCGTATCTCCCGATCTCGTGCCTCCCGACCGGGAGACCGGCAGTGAACTGGCCTTTCCGGAGCTTCGTGGTGCTGCTGTACGTGCAATTGGAGCGCAGACGGACCTTGCTCGTGTGGAGCGTCGTCCCAGCATCCGCCAGGAGCAAGTCAATCCCCATCTCGATCGTGATCCGCACCGTGCCGCTGCACGTGCCGGCGGGCACCTGTTCGCAGTACGCGGGGTTCGTTGTCCCCTTCGGGCAGATCGTCACACTTGGTCGCACGATCTTCCCGGACGTGGTGAACGTGTACGGCGGCCCGGCCGTGTGCAGGGGCCTGACCTTCGCCGTCACCCGCGTCGGCGCCACGTTCCCGGCGGCGCCCGCCACCGCTCCGAACAACATCATGCCGGCCAGCAACGCCATCAGGCCGATCGGGCCATTGCGCCTCACAACTCAGCCCTCCTCTTCGGTTCGGATACGACCTCGCTCGAGGGCGAGCGCATTCTGGATCATTGCATCCTCCTTGATCAACTGACCACCTTGCAAGTAGGTCCCGGGAACGAGCCGCTCCGCCACCGTTTCCAGGACGACAGCGACAGTACGCGCAATACCTGCTCCCCTGATTATGCGCCTCAGGCGAAAACGCCACGGATAGTCTGATGTCAGCCTGTGGACGACCGCCACGTATGATTATCCAATGCGGGCGGTGAGCCAGTGGCGCTCCTATCGGTTGGCGAGCCTGGCGGCCACCCTTCTGGCGGCGGCCCTCCTGCTTGCGGGCCCGGCCTCCGGCGCACGCGCCACGCCCGGCCTCACGGTCGGCTTCAGCCTCGATCCCGCTCTGACCGCGGGGACTTCGGCGACCCGCGCGCCGTGGATCACCCGGGCGCTCGGGGTCGGAGCCGGCATGGTGCGCATGGACGTCGACTGGGCAGAGGTCGCTCCCGCCAGGCGGCCTCGAGGCTTCCGGGCGAGCAATCCCGCCAGCCGGGGCTACAACTGGAGCTCGGTCGACGGACCGGTTCGTGATCTCAGGGCCCGTGGACTCCAGGTGCTGCTCACCATCGAGACGGCGCCAACGTGGGCCGAAGGGCCTGACCGCCCGCGCGGCGTCCGGCCCGGGACATGGCGGCCCAATCCAACCCAGCTGGCTCTGTTCGCCGAGGCGGCTGCGCGGCGCTACTCGGGACGATTTCGCGACCCCAGCGATCGGCGCACATTTCTGCCGCGGGTCCGCTACTGGCAGGGCTGGGACGAGCCCAACCTCTCCTACTATCTCGGTCCCCAGTGGACGCACGGGTTCACGCCCGCGAGTCCGGCGATCTACCGCCAGATGGAGAACGCCTTCTACGGGGCCGTCAAGGGCGTCTCGAGCTCCAACTTCGTGGTCTTGGCGGGAACAGCCCCCTACGGAGACCCACCCGGCGGATCGCGGATGCAGCCGGTCACGTTCTACCAATCGCTGTTCTGCCTGAGCGCCAGCACGCTGACGCCGATCCACTGCTCTGACCCGAAGATCTACTTCGATGCCATCGATCACCACCCCTACGGCATCGGCGGGCCGCTTCAGCCGGCGATCAACACCGACGACGTGGCGGTGCCCGATATTCACAAGATCACTCGCGTCCTTCGGGCAGCCGAGCACGCCGGCCGCGTGCTGCCGCGCGGCTCCAAGGCCGTATGGGTCACCGAGATCTCGTGGGACAGCGACCCTCCCGACCCGAACGGTGTCCCGATTGAGCAGCAGGCCCGGTGGTACGAGCAGGCGATGTACGTGCTCTGGCGCCAGGGCGTTGACACCGTACTCTGGCTCCAGATCGTCGACGCGCCGCCGATCCCGAACTACGCGTCGACCTACCAGTCGGGGCTGTTCTATCTCGATGGCAGCCCGAAGCCGTCCGCCACGGCGATCCGCTTTCCGTTCGTGACCGATCGGATCGATTCGAGCCACGTGCAGGCGTGGGGTCGTGCGCCGACGGGCGGAGTGCTGACCCTGGAGGTGCAGCGCGCTGGACAATGGGCGGTCATCGCGCGGCTGAGAGTGAGGACACATGAGGTGGTCTTCACGAAGCTGCCGCTGCGCGGAGCCGCTGTCCTGCGGGCGCAGATTGGCGGCCAGACGAGCCTGACGTGGTCGCAGGGGGCATGAGTAGGAGAGCGAGCGATGCCCACGGGACGGACGGGGCGGCCCCCGTCGGAGCGTCAATTATCGCGCGCGGGCTCCGTCCCTGAGCTCGGAGAAGCCCGTCTCGTCGAGCATCGACCGCAGCTTTCGCAGCGATCGTGAGAGGATCTGTTGGACGTTCGCGAGCGTCAGTCCGACGAGCGCGGCGATCTCGGGCCCGGTCAAATCGCCGCCGAAGCGGAGCGCGATCACCTCGCGGTCCCGATCCCCCAGCCGGCTGAGTGCCTCGACGATCTCGTGAGACGCCGTGAGCCGGGTCTCCGGTCCAGGCACGGAGGGCAGCATTCCTTCGTCGATCTCGATCCGGCTCGAGTGATCGCGACGGTGGTGGTCGATCAAGAGGTTCCGGGCGATCGTCAGTAGCCAGGTACGCTCTGACCCCCTTCGTGGATCAAACCTGCTCCACGCGCGTAGCGCATGCTCGAACGTCGCCTGCGTCAGGTCCTCCGCCGCGGCCTGGTCGCGAAGCCGATAGGCGAGAAAGCCGTAGACGATCCACACGTGCTCCTCATAGACACGCGCGAAGTCATCGCCGCGTCGGTTCATCGCCCGAGATCCTCTTCGCTGCGGCTCATCGCGCATCCCACGCCGGCGTCGAAGCCGTGCAAGCCCAGGGCCCGACGCCGATCGCGATCGAGTCCGTTCAAGACCGCCCGGCCGGTGCGTTGGGCAGGAATCGGCGCGTGGACACGGGCGGGCGCACCGGCTACATTACCCGCGCCGACGTCGAACACGAGGGGGTGGTCCTGTGACCCTGATGAGGAACTATGATGGCTTTCGGGGAGATATGAGGGCTTTGCCAGGGTCTACCAGGTTTGTTATGCTACCCGCCGAAACCCTGTTTGTGTGCCGCCACAGTGCACGACCAGTTCGCTGCCATGGCAGACGTTGCCACGAGCGGGTCGAGGCAGCAAGAGGTGACAGGGACTCACCATTTCTTTCGTGCTTCGTGGACGGCTCGCCGTTACGAGAACAACCGATACTGCCTATAGCTAACGCTGGCTGACAGACAGATGGCGCAACCCGGATCCGTCGCACCGGGCGCTGTGTTACTTGCCGCTCCTCGCTGTTGTCGGGGAGTCTGGCGCAACGGGGCGCCGTTAACCGAGGGACCAATGTGTTAACGGAAAGAATTAGAGCGCTGATCGCCACTGAGGCTGTGGACAGAGTGGACACGACGGCTAGTGCGGTGACCGAGCCGAAGCCGCGACGGATGACGCCTCGGACCGCGCAGGATCCCCGGAGCCCCCGGGCTGGCGATACCGGAGGCGGGGCCTCCGAGTTAATCAAGGCGATCCTCGCGCGCGAGCGCCTCCAGCGTCGCCTCCTGGTCGCGGCCGATAGCTTGGCCGCGCTGGCCGCGGTGTCTCTGGCCGCGCTTTTCACCCACGCGCAGCTGATGTGGTCGACCGCCCTGGTCATACTCGTCGTGGTCATCATCGCCAAGCTGCAAGGGCTCTACGACCGCGACGAGCTCGTGATCCGCAAGTCAACGCTTCAGGAGACGCCAAAGCTGCTCGTGGTTGCGGCGGCGACCGGCGTGATCGTCTACTTCGCCCGCGACGAGCTGCTGGGCGGTCACTCGGGAACCCCGGCGTTCTTTTTCCTGATTGCGCTCTTGATCTCCGTCCTACTGCCCGTTGGCCGCATGTGCGCGCGCCGCATCGCCTGCTCCGTGGTAGCGGCGGAGCGGTGTCTCGTGGTGGGCGACGCGGCCGTCTTCAGACGCCTTCAGCAGCGGATGGTGGGGGTAAAGGGAACGACCCTCGTGGGTGTCGTTCCGACCGACGAGGTGCCGATGTCGGTAAGCGAGCTGCAAGAACTCGCGTCACGCCTGGACGCCCATCGACTCATCATCGCTCCCGAGCCCCGGGTGCTCGATGATCGGACCGCTGACCTGATCAGTTGCGCGCGAGCGGCAGGACTTCGGGTAAGCCTGCTCCCCGGAATCACGGCTGCCCTGGTGCCGGGGGTCATGGCTGCTATTGGCGCGGGGCGAGCCGTAGATCAGTTCGGTGGCTACACCATCGTGGGGGTTCCACACTTCGGGCTGTCGCGGTCGTCGGCGGCAATCAAGCGCGTGTTCGATGTCCTGTCCGCCGTGGTGGCCATGGTGGCGTTCGCCCCGGTGATGCTTATGGCTGCGCTCTGGATCAAGCTCGACAGTCCGGGGCCCGTTCTCTTCAGGCAGACGCGTGTCGGTCGCGATGGCCGCCGCTTTAACATCTTAAAGCTTCGTTCCATGGTCGACGGCGCCGACGCGAT
>PMOY01000171.1 GCA_003165655.1 Solirubrobacterales bacterium | reverse complement strand
CGATGAAGAACATCTTCACCGGCAAGGCGTACTCCTACTCGCAGGGCTTCAACGTGCTCACCGAGATCAAGAACGGTCTGCCGGCGACGCTGTCGCTGGCCCTCGGCGCCGGGATTATTTGGCTGCTCACGTCGATCGCCGTCGGCACCCTGGCGGCGATCAAGGCGGGCAGGTACACCGACCGCTTACTGACCGTGCTCTCGATGATCGGCGTCTCCATGCCCCCGTTCTTCCTCGGCGCGGTGCTCATCTACTACTTCGGGTACAAGGCGAGCATCTTTCCGATCGGCAACTTCGTGTCGTTCTCCCACAGCCCCTGGGGGTGGTTCACGCACCTGATCATGCCCTGGTTCACGCTTTCGGTGCTGTTCGTCGGCTTCTACTCCCGCATCTTGCGCTCGACGATCCTCGACACGATCAACGAGGACTACGTGCGGACCGCCCATGCCAAGGGGCTGACCGAGCGCCAGGTGTTGTTCCGCCACATCCTGCGCAACAGCCTGATTCCGATCATCTCGCTGTGGGGGCTCGACCTCGCGCAGGTGATCGGTGGGGGCGCGATCCTCACCGAGACGGTCTACAACCTGCACGGCGTCGGGCAGCTCGCGGAAGAGGCGATCCAGGCACTTGACATCATCACGCTGATGGCCATCGTGATGCTGACCGCGTTCTTCGTCGTGCTCCTCAGCGCGCTCGTCGACATCTTCTATGCCTTCCTCGATCCCCGGATCCGGCTCTCGTGAGCGCGAGCGCACCGCTCCTCGAGGTCTCTGACCTCAAGGTCTCATTCGCGACCGAGGACGGCATCGTCAATGCCGTCGACGGCGTGTCGTTCTCAGTCCGGGCAGGCGAGGTGGTGGCCATCGTCGGCGAGTCGGGCTCGGGGAAGTCGGTCACCTCGATGACCCTGATGGGCCTGACGCGCGGCCCGAACGCCCGCTTCGAGGGCACGGCGAAGTTCGCAGGCCGCGACCTCGTGACCGCGCCGGAATCGGAGCTGGAGCGGATCCGGGGCGGCGACATCGCGATGATCTTTCAGGACCCGATGAGCTCTCTCGATCCCGTCTACCGGATCGGGAGTCAGATCGTCGAGCAGATCCGCGCCCACGACTCGAAGATCTCCAAGCCGGCGGCGTTCGATCGCGCCATCGAGCTGATGGAGCGGGTCGGCGTCCCGCACGCCCGCGAGCGCCTGCGTTCCTACCCGCACGAGTTCTCCGGCGGCATGCGCCAGCGCGTGATGATCGCGATGGCACTGTCCTGCTCGCCCAAGCTCCTGATCGCCGACGAGCCGACNNGTGACGATCCAGGCCCAGATCCTCGACGAGTTGCGCCAGCTCCGCGAGCAGTCCGGTGCCGGGATCATTCTCGTGACCCACGATCTCGGCGTCGTCGCCGACATCGCCGACCGGGTTGTCGTCATGTACGCCGGTCGTGTGGTCGAGCAGGGGACGCTCGAGGAGCTCTTCTACGACCCACAGCATCCCTACACATGGGGGCTACTGGGCTCGATCACGCGCGTGGACAGCGACCGCACGCTAAGGCTGCCGGCGATCGCCGGGATGCCGCCGTCGCTCCTCCGGCCGCCGCAGGGATGCCACTTTCGTCCCCGCTGCCCGCACGCCTTCGCGAAGTGCAAGGAAATTCCACCGCTGAGAGCCACGCTACCGGCCGCGCCCGAGCACGTGGATCGTTGCTGGCTCGACCGCGAGCGCAAGCAGCGGCTGAGAATGGTCGACGGCCGGATCGGACTCGCCGCGGAGCCGGCGGTGGTGACTTGAGCGACGAGAGCGTCGCGGGTCTGGGCGGCGGCTGGGAGTCGCCGGAGAAGGAGGCCCCGGCGAGCGCCGGGGAGGAATCCCCGCAGGAGACCCCGGCGAGCGCCGGGGCGGAATCCCCGCGAGAGGACCCGGCGGGCGCCGGGGAGGAATCCTCGCAGGAGACGGTGGCGAGGGCCGGAGAGGAGCGCCTCGCGGAGCCGGCGGAGGAGCGCCTCGAGGACCGCCGCTCGGAACCGGCGCCCGCCGAGGGCGAGCGATTGCTCGAGATCGATCATCTGAAGGTCCTGTTCCCCATCAAGTCCGGCGTCGTCATCAGTCGCGCCACCGGTCACGTCCATGCTGTCGACGACGTCTCATTCGCGCTGCACAAGGGCGAGACGCTCGGGATCGTCGGCGAGTCGGGCTGCGGCAAGACCACCCTGATCCGTACGCTCGTCCGGCTCATCCCCTCAACCGGGGGCTCGATCCGCTTCCGTGGCGACGACATCACGACGGCGGGCCATAGGCAGCTCGCGCCGATCCGCCGGGAGATGCAGATGGTCTTCCAGGATCCCCAGGCGTCGCTCAATCCGCGCAAGCGGGTCAGTCAGATCATGGCGACGCCACTGCGCAAACGGGGCGTGGCCAGGCACGAGATCGAGGCGGAGAGCCGGCGGCTGTTCGAGCGCGTCGGGCTCAGCCCGGAACATCTGAACCGCTACCCGCACGAGTTCTCAGGCGGGCAGCGCCAGCGAATCGGGATCGCGCGAGCGCTCGCGATGAATCCGCATTTGATCCTCCTCGACGAACCGGTCTCGGCGCTCGACGTCTCGATCCAGGCGCAGGTCATCAACCTGCTCGGCGACCTCCAGCAGGACCTCGGGCTGTCCTACATCTTCGTCGCGCACGATCTCAGCGTCGTGCGCCACGTCTCGGACAGGATCGTCGTCATGTACCTCGGCAAGCTGATGGAGATCTCGCCGGCAGCGGAGCTGTACTCGAAGCCGATCCATCCCTACACCTCGGCGCTCCTCGGCGCGATCCCGCTGCCCGACCCGCGCGAGAACCGGGCGCGGGTGCGGCAGCTCGTCACCGGAGAGCCGCCGAACCCGATCAACCCACCTTCGGGGTGCCGTTTTCACGCGCGCTGCCCCCGCGCGAGCGAGATCTGCCACACGGTCGAGCCACCGCTCACCGAGTACGCCGGGGGGCACCTGGCAGCCTGCCACCACCCCCAGCACGTCACCACGGAGGAGATCGCCGCCGCCCGGCGCTCGGCGGCGTCACCGCTTAGTGCCGGTGACCACCAGGCGACGGTGGCCGAGCCGGGATCGTAGGCCGTCGCGGCCGATCCTAGGTCGTCGGCCACCGCGCGAGCTTCTTCCCCGGGTTGAGCAGCCCTTTGGGATCGAACACGTCCTTGATCGCCTCATGCAAGTCGAGCGCCGCGGGCGCCCACTGTCGCTCCAGTGCGCCGCGCTTGACCCAGCCGATCCCATGCTCGCCCGAGATCGAGCCGCCGAGCGCGCAGGCGAGCGCGAACAGTTCCTCGGCTGCTCGCTCGGCCCGCTCCAATTCGCCCGGATTCTCAGGAGCGATCAGGAACGTCGAATGGAGGTTCCCATCGCCGGCGTGCCCCCAGCTACAGGCCGGAAGGCGATGGCGGCGGCCGATCTCGACGGTCCCTTCGATCGCCTCGAGCAGGCGGTCGAGCGGGACGACGATGTCCTCGCTCACCTTTCCCCCACGCTGCGCGGTGACCCCGATCGAGGCCCCGTCCCGCCAGCGCCACAGCTCGGCGATGGCGCGCGCGTCTCGCGGCGCGTGGACGGACAGGGCGCCGTCGCCGAGCACCTCGATCACCTCCGCGTGCAGTCGCGCCGCTTCCTGCTCGGAGCCGTCGGCGTCGGCGATCAGCATGAACGCGGCTCCGGCCGGCAGCGGCACCGGGAAAGCGTCGCGGGTCGCAACCAGCGCGCCTGCGTCGAGGTACTCCAGCGCGGCTACTCCAAGGCCGTTGCCGAGGACGCTGTCGACCGCCGCGCAACCTTCCCGTGCGCTCGCGTAACAAGCCGTTACCGGCAGCGCGGCCTCGGGGGCGGGGATCAGTCGCAGCCAAGCGGCGGTGACGATCCCAAGCGTTCCCTCCGAGCCGATCAGCAGCGACTTCAGATCGTAACCGGCGACATCCTTACGCAGCGGCCCTCCGACCTCGATCAGCTCGCCCGGCGCCACGACCGCCTGCAGGCCGGTCACCCAGGCTCCGGTGACACCGTACTTGAAGGCGTGCGGCCCGCCGGCGTTGGTGGCGATATTGCCGCCGAGCTGTGACTGCTCGGCGGCGCCTGGGTCAGGTGGGAAGTAGAGCCCGCTCTCGCGTGCCCGACGCCGCAGGTCGGCGGTCGCGACGCCCGCGTCGAGCCGGATTCGCCACAGCTCGGGGTCGAACCTATGGACCGAGTGCATTCGCTCGAGGCCGATGACCACACCGCCGTCGAGCGGCACCGCGCCCCCGGCGAAGCCCGTGCCGCCGCCCCGGGGAACGATCGGCACATCGTGCGCGTAGCACCAGCGCACCACGCGGGCGAGGTCGTCGGCGTGAGTCGGAAGGGCAACCGCGTCAGCTCGGCCCCGCAGGCTACGGCTCTCCGTCGCATCGGCAAGGTAGCCCCGCGGGCCCCCCGGCAGCACCCCGTCGCTGCCGAGGATCGACTCGAGCTCCCGCGCGATCAGCACCGAATCGGTGGCGAGCCCGCGATCAGTCGCAGCCACGGTCGCGTGATGCACGATCGACCGGCCCACGATCGACCGGCTTAGCGATCATGCGACCCCGGCCGTCGCCGCCTCGCTCGCCGGGGCGCGTTCACGCAGGATCTTGACGAACTCGCGCATCCAGGTTGGGTGATCGGGCCAGGCCCGAGCCGAGACCATCATCCCGTCGACCACGCCGCCACCGTCGACGAACTCCGCGTGGGCGGCTGTGATGTCGGGCTCGAGCGCCGGGTAGGCGGCGGTGCGACGGCCGTCGAGCACCCCGGCAGCCGCAAGCGCGAGCGGCGCGTGACAGATCTGCGCGACAGGCTTCTCCTCGCTGAAGAAGTGACGGATGATCCGCTGGACGTCGGCGTCGTTGCGGATGTACTCGGGAGCGCGACCGCCCGGAATCACGAGCGCGGCATAGTCGGCGGGATCGACGTCGGCGAAGGCCACGTCGGCCGGCCAGGTATATCCCGGCTTCTCGGTGTAGGTGTCGTAGCCGTCGACGAAGTCGTGCACGACGAACTGCAGCTTCTTCTTCGAGGGTCCGGCCATGTGGACCTCGTAACCCTCTTCGAGCAGGCGCTGGTAGGGGTACATGACCTCCAGCGATTCAGCGGCGTCGCCCGCCAAGATAAGGACCTTCGTCATCGCGAATCCTCTCCTTGCGTCTGGGTACTCCTATAGGCTACCCATTGTCATACCATCAGTCAACGCGACAATGACCTTCAACGAAGTCACCCGCTCTCCGGTCTACGTCCAGGTCGCCGAGCAGCTGCGCGCGGCGATCTTCGCCGGCGAGCTCGCGGCCGGGGCGGAGCTCCCCACCGAGCGCGCGCTGTCCCAGGCCTTCGGCGCCAGCCGCGCATCGGTGCGTGAGGCGCTTCGCGTCCTGCAGGCGCAGGGTCTGATCACGACCGGCGGCGCGCCTGCGCGTGCGGTCGTCGCCATGCAGTCGGCCGGACCGGCCCGCGAGGCGCTGGCGACGCTGATGAAGCTGGGGGGCGTCGCGCTCGGGGACCTCGTCGACCTCCGCTGCGTGCTCGAATCGGCGGCGCTCAGGACCGCCGCCCGCAGAGTCGACCATCCCTTGCTCGCGCAGGCGCACCAAGCGCTCGACGACATGCGTGCCGCCGACCTCGACATCGAGGCGTTCGACGAGGCCGACCTGCGCTTCCACATCGCGCTCGTCCGGGCCGCCGGTAACGAGGCGATGCACCTGGTCATGCTCGCGCTCCGAGACGCGGCCCTGCGCTACCTGCTCGTGGAGCTGCGTTCGCGCCCCGACCCGCGGCGCGTCCTGCGCCGCCTGCGGACCGAGCACGGGCAGATCCTCGACGCCGTCGAGGCGCACGAAGGCGACCGCGCCGCCGAGCTCGTCGAGTCCCACATCCGCCGCTTCTACCGGGGCTACGCGAGACGTGCGGCCGGGCCGAACGGGGCGGCCGGGGCGGCCGGCGCGGCCGGCGCGGCCGGGGCGAAGTGATCTGCTAGCTCGGCGGTTCCCGACTGGTGCGGTATTGTCGAAGGCTGGTGTGCCGGGAAGTCTGGTCGGCGTCTCGTCGTCGACCCGTAGGAGTCAGATGCCCATTTCCCACACGCCGGTCAGCGCTCGGCGTTCGGTGCGTTAGCGGCGAATGTCGCCGCTGCTGGCAATACCGCTGTTCTTGTGCTCGCTCGGGGTGACGCTCGCTGCTGCGCGGGTGTTCGCGCGTCGGCTTGATCGACTCGGGATCCGCTTCGGGTTTCCGGAGGCGCTGGTTGGGCTGCTGACCGCGTTGGCGGCGGACGGACCCGAGATCGCCTCGGCTCTCGTCGCGCTGGCCAAGGGCGCTCATAGCGTGAGCGTCGGAGTGCTCGTGGGCTCAAACGTGTTCAACCTGGCCGCGATGATCGGCCTCAGCGCACTGCTCGCGGGAGCTGTTCGTCTCCCCCGAGATGTCCTGCTCCTCGAGGGTCTGATCGGCGCGCCGGTCACGCTGACCGTCGCTGCCGTTCTCCTCGGCTGGCTTGCACCGCTTGCGGCGTTGATCCTGATGACCTGCGTGCTCGGCCCCTACCTGCTGCTCTTGATTCACGGACCGCCGTCGTCGGTTTCCGTGCCGGTGCTCGGCGGCGTCGTCGAGCGGGTCGCCCGCGCCGTGGCGCACAGGAGTCCCGCCGAGCGTCCGACGAGCGCAGAAGTGGATCCGGCGCGACACCTGCTGGGGCTGGTTGTCGTCGACGTGGCTCTGATCGCCGCCGGCAGCCTCGGGATGGTGCAGGCGGCGCTGGCACTCGGTCATCGCTGGCGGATCTCAGACGCGTTGCTCGGTGTGCTCGTCCTCGCCCCGCTCACGAGCATCCCCAACGCGCAGACCGGCGTCCGCCTCGGTCTCGCACGCCGCGGATCAGCACTCGTCAGCGAGGCCTTCAACAGCAACACGATCAACCTCGCCGCGGGGGTCACCATTCCGGCGGTCTTCGTCGGCATTACCGCCGCTTCGACGGTGGCGCGAGTCGATATCGCGTGGCTGATCGCGACGACGGCTCTGTGCCTTTTCCTGCTGGCGCGACCGGCGGGCATGCAGCGCGTCGGCGCCGCCGTTCTCGTCGGGCTCTACTTCGTGTTCGTGGCGCTCCAGCTGATCGCCGCGTAGTCGGCGTATCCCGGGGTTCGAAAGTGCGATCAGTCCGACGCGACGCGGATCACGAGCTTGCCGTCGTGCTCGCCGGTGAATAGCTTCAGGAGCGTCTCCGGGAACGTCTCGAGACCGTCGACCACATGCTCGCGTGAGCTGAGCTCGCCGGTGGCGAACCAGCCCGCCATCGCCTGCCTGGCTTCGTCAAAACGCTTGGCGTAGTCCGTGACGATGAAGCCGGTCATGCTCGCGTGCTGGACGATCAGGGAGAGGTAGTTCGCCGGTCCCCTGACGCCCTCGGTCGCGTTGTACTGCGAGATCGCGCCGCAGATGACGACCCGCGCGCGGCGGGCGAGTTGCGCGAGCGCGGCGTCGAGGATCTCGCCCCCGACATTGTCGAAGTAGACGTCGATGCCCCGGGGGCAGTGCTCGCGCAGCGCTGAGGCGACGTGCTCGTTCTTATAGTCGATCGCCGCGTCGAACCCGAGCTCCTCCACCACGTAGCGGCACTTCTCGGGACCGCCGGCGATGCCGACCACGCGGGCGCCCTCGAGCTTCGCGATCTGCCCGACGAGCTGGCCGACGGCGCCGGCCGCACCGGATACCACGACCGTCTGACCGGGCTCGGGGCGGCCGATGTCGAGCAGCCCGAAGTAGGCGCTCAGCCCCGGCATCCCAAGCGCGCCCAGATACACGGGCAGCGGCGCCAAGGTGGGGTCGATCTTGACCAGGCCTGCGGGCTGGACGATCGCGTACTCCTGTACCCCGAGCAGACCGGAGACGTGGTCGCCGACGGCGAAGCCCGGATCCCGCGACACCTCCACCGTGCCGATCGCGAGCGCCCGCATCACCTCGCCGATCCCCACCGGCGGGATGTAGGAGCGCGCATCGTTCATCCATCCCCGCATCGCGGGATCGAGCGAGACGTAGAGGACGCGGACGAGGACCTCGCCGTCTCCGGGCTCACCGACGGGCTCCTCGGTGGTGAACTTCCAGTTCTCACGCTTGGGTAGACCGACCGGACGCGATGCGAGGCGAAAGGCGTGGTTGATTGTCATCGGGACCCACCCTACGCTCTCATGATGGCGAGCACACCCGGCGCCGTTGCGCTGCGCGACCGGCTGTGGGCGGGCGAGCTGACCTGCGTGGCGGTCGCCGAGATCTTCCTCGGGGCAACCGGCGAGGACAAGCTCCGCGCCTGGGCCGCGATTGATCAGAGCGTCCTGCTCGAGCGCGCGGCGGCCCTCGACCGCCTCAGTGAGTCCGAGCGCGCGACGCTGCCGCTGTTCGGCGTGCCGGTCGGCATCAAGGACAACTTCGACACCGTCGACTACGCGACGACGTATGGCTCCCCGATCTATGCGGGGCACCATCCCGACCGCGACGCGGGAACCGTGCGCCTCCTGCGGGCGGCAGGAGCGTTGATTGTCGGTAAGACGAAGCTGTCCGAGTTCGCGTGGATGTTCGCCACCGACACGCTCAACCCGCTCGACAACGCGCGCACCCCCGGTGGTTCCTCGAGCGGCTCGGCCGCCGCCGTCGCTGCGGGCTTGGTCCCGCTCGCGACCGGTACTCAGACCGCGGGCTCGATCAACAGGCCGGGGTCGTATTGCGGCGTGATCGCCTACAAGCCGACGTTCGGCTCGTTCCCGCGCGATGGCGTCAAGCTGCTCGCCGACTCGCTCGACACGGTAGGCCTGTTCGCCCGCAGCGTCGCGGACGTGCGGCTCGCCGCACGCGTGCTCGCGCCAGGAGACCTTGCCTTCAGGACGACGCGGGAGTTCGGGGCATCGCTTGGTCGGGCGGGGGACGTCCCGCGACTTGCGCTCATGCGCACTCCGCACTGGTCGCAGGTCGAGCCGGCGGCCCAGGTGGCGATCGAGGGGGTCGCGAGCGCGGCCGCCGCCGCCGGGGCGCAGGTCGATGAGATCGAGCCCGCGGCGGGGTTTGCCGAGCTCGTGGCGGCCCAGACGACGATCCAGTGGGTCGAGTCCGCAGCCAGCCTCGCCCCCGAGCTCGCCGACTCCCCCGAGCTTCTGAGCGACGAGGTGCGCGGCGCGCTGCACGACGGCGCCGACCGCCGGCGAGAGCCCGACCCCGAAGTCCTCGATCTGGTCCGGCTCGCAGGCGACGACGAACACCCGGCCGGGCCAGCCGCCGACGTGCTTGACGAACCGCAGCACGGTCTCGGGATCCATTCCGTGCGGATCGAGCGCCTGCCCGTCCTCGATCGAGCCATCGACGTCGGCGGGGTCGGCCTCCATCACGTACAGCGTTCCCGGCGGCTCGCCCTGTCGGCTGATGTCGACCAGGACCAGCCCGTCGTAGCCGCGCATCACCTCGTAGGCGAGGTCCAGCCCGCCGGTGCCGAAGTCGACGACCGAGACGCCGTCCGGCATCGTTTGCGCCGACAGCACCTTGACGACCTCGGAGCCGAACCCGTCGTCGCCGAGGAAGATGTT
>PMOY01000041.1 GCA_003165655.1 Solirubrobacterales bacterium | reverse complement strand
ACCAGGGCGACGGCGGCGAGGAGAAAGAAGACGCCGGCGATGTCGTTGGCTGCGCTCCCGCCCTGCGAGATCCGCATCATCGGGGTCGCGAGCGCGAGCGCGGTCCCGGTCAGCGTCGCCGGGCCGAGCGCGCGCCGGCTGCCGATGCACCACCCGGCGAGCAGGCTGAGCACCAGCCACCCAAGGTTGATCGCCGGCGACAGCGTGTCCCGGCCGAGCAGCACGATCCCAAGCCCGTGAAGAAGCTCTGCGGTGGCCGGGTAGAAAGCGGTCAGGTACTCGACATCGGTGAAGTGAAGGCCGGTGACGCGGCCGGTTTGCGCAAACGACGCGGCCCACGGGAGGTGGTACCAGAGCGAGTCAAGGCTGCGGATCCCGATGTCGTAGGCGGCGAGCGTGGGCACTGCCCATTCGGCGACCACGAGTGCGCCCGCGAGCAGCGCGACGGCGACGAAGGGCGGGCTTGGCCGGGGCGGCGGCGGTCGGGCGGCGCCGGCCGGCCGGCCAGCCGTGCGTGCGTGCCAAGCGTGGAGACCGACCGCTGCCGCGACGCACGCGGCGACGATCGGGCCGAGGCGGAACAGGCCGACTGCGCCGAGCGCTTCGAGGATCCCGATCAGCAGCGCGAGGCCGAGCACGAGCTCGGCCAGACGCGCCGGAGCGCCGCGCCAGTCCGCGAGCAGTCGCGCACGCAGCGTCACGGCGCCGACAGTCGTGCTCGCGCACACGATCGCCAGCGCGGCGAACCCGAGCGCGTAGCGAGTGACGGTCACGCCGCCCGCGCCTGCGCGGCTACCCGGCTACTGGACCCCATCGTCGCTGTAACACTAAGGCGATGACAGCGACCGTGGCTCGCCTGACGAGACGGCTATGGGCAGCAATCGCGGTCGGCGTCGCTCTGGCAGGGTGCGGCGCAAGCGGCGGTCCGCGCCGCCCGGCGCTCAGCTCCGTTCCGCTCGTGGCGGGCGGACAGGTGGTCGCGCGCGTCAACAGCTGCGACGCCGGCGCGGACGCGTACTGCGCGCTCGACTTCGTCGTGGTCGACAGCCACTATCGCTCCGCGCAGGACCTTCTCACCGGCGAGCACCGGTGGCTCAAGCGCAGCGGTTGGACCGGGGTCTCCGCCCAGACCGGAGATGAGCAGGCCGCCGACTCCCCGGGCGATCGCCTCCGGGTCACCTACGCCACCGCCGCGCTGGACCTGAAGGACATCGATCTCGGTTGGATCAAGCGTCCGCATGTGATCGCGCTCGCGCTCTCGCACGCCCTCTACGACGGCTCAGCAACGGTCTCGATGATGCTCGTGGCGGGGCCGTCCTAGCGGGGGCACACCGCTCCCCAAGCTCCCGATCAGGGCCGCCTACTTGATCGCCTTGCCGGAAGTGGTCATCACGTACCAGAGGCCGCCGTTGACGTTAAGGCCCTGGCCGCTGTGGCTGCCCGGCGAGGCGTCGGCGACGTAGGTGTAGAGCGGCCAACCGGCGTAGGTCACGACCTCTCCACCCGAGGGATCGGGGTCACTGCCCAGGAGCGACGCCTTCACTCCCCCCGACGCGGCGGTCTTGGCGCCGCTGGGGAGGATCAATGCGGGCCAGACCGAGGCGCAGCTGCCGGTGCACGTGACGTGCTTGTCGTTGTCGGGCAGGTACTGGTAGAGCGTCTTGCCCTGAGAGTCGACGAGCACAGTGCCCAGCCCGGGCTCACTCTTGGCCGAGATCACGACTGCCGACACGGTTTTGGCGGGGGCCTTCGAGGTGGTGGAGGTCGTCTTGCTCGAGCTGCTGCCGCATGCGGTGACGGCTACGGCAAGCGCGCCCGCGAGCAGCGGGATCGACAGCTTCTTCATCGGGATTCTCCTTGCGCCGTCTGGGGCGCGTAGACAGAGCGAATCGTAGGCAAATCAGGTGCCCGCGCGACCTGCCCTAACTCAATGTAAATGCCCTCGGGCATCGTTCTCGGAGTCGCCTCGCGGTTGACTGAGAACGATGCCCTAGCCGCGGGCTCGGACCTCGAGGCGCCCATCGGCGCCGACCCCCAGGGCGCTCCGGCCGGCGAGTAGGTCACGCAGATCCGAGCCCACCAGCTCCCGGCGCCACCCGGAGAGCGTTCGCACCCCCGGCTCCGGCTCGCCCCGGCGAGCAGAGGCGACGATCAGGTCGAGCTCCGCGCGTGAGGTGATCAGCTCGTACGCCAGGCCCGCGTCGAGCCCGCGCGCGCGGATCAGCGATTCCGCCAGCGCGATCAGAGGTGCGTCCCCCGACTCCGAGATCCCCCGTCGCTCCTCGCGGGGGAGCGGCGGCCGTTCCGTCCCCCGCTGGACCGCCTCGATGATCGCCGTGCCGCGTCGGCGGACCGTCGAAGGATGGATGCCGCGGATCTGCTCCAACGCAGCGACGGTGCTCGGCCGGCGCTTGGCCGCCTCGACGAGCGCGGGATCCGCCAGCACGGAGCCGACTGGGCGGTCCTCTTGGGATGCCGTCCGCTCCCGCCACGCGGCGAGCTCCTGGACGACCGCTCGCGCACGAGGGTCGAGCTGCCCGATCCGCGGGAGCCGCTCCCACACGGTCTCGGGATCGCGCTCGTCGGTGGCCGACTGGAGCAGGCGGCACTCCTCTCTGGCCCATTCGAGCCGTCCCGACTCCTCCAGCCGTGCCTGGATCGCATCACTCAGCTCGAGCAGATGGACCACGTCCTCGCGCGCGTAGCTGAGCTGCTCCGCGGTCAGCGGACGCTGGTTCCACCGCGTGTAGCTCGCGGTCTTGCCGACACGGCGACCGAGGATTGAGCCCAGCAGGTTGCCGTAACCGGCCTGCGCGCTCGCGCCGACGAAGCCGGCGGCGACCTGGGTGTCGAAGAGATTGTGTATCTCGGTGTTCCAGGTGCGGCGGAGGATCGCGACGTCCTGGCGACCCGCGTGGAGCACGATCTCGACGCCCGGATCCGCCAGCAGCTCAGCCAGCGGCGTGACGTCGACGTCCTGCAGCGTGTCGATCAGCACGATCTCGGGCTCGCCGCCCACGCGATCGTCCACGGCGACCTGGACCAGGCAGAGGAGGGCGCGATAGCGTCCCTCCGACATGAACTCGGTGTCGATGCCGAGGCGACCGGAAGCTCGCGCCGCGGCGGCGATTTTGGCGACATCGTCCGAGCTACCGAGAGGGGGAACCTCCCCACGGTCCATCGGAAAACCCTACTCGTACGAACGGTGCGGCGGTTAACCGACCGCGCTGGTAGGATTTAGCGCGATGATCTTCTCCTCCAAGGCCGAGTATGGGGTTCGCCTGATGGTCGAGCTCGGTCGCCAGCCGCCCGGACACCCCACGAGCCTGAAGGCGGTCGCCGAGGCCGAGGGTCTGCCGCTCGCCTACCTCGAGCAGGTCGTGGCCCGGCTTCGCAAGGCGGGACTCGTGATGAGCGCCCGGGGCGCGCACGGCGGCTACTGGCTCGCGAGCCCGGCTGAGGAGATTTCGATGGATGAGGTCGTGCAGGCGCTCGAGGGCGCGATCGCGCCGATGGAGTGCTTCGTCAACGAGCACACCGAGCGCGTGCTCTGCTCGCACGAGCCAGACGCCGGGCGCGGATGCGCGACCAAGCTTCTGTGGACGCGCGTCCAGGGAGGGATCATCCGCTCCCTGCAGCAGACCACGCTGGCCGATCTGGTCGAGTTCTCCCGCCGCGGGGAGCACACCGGGAGCCCCGTGTTCTCCCGCCGCGGGGAGCACACCGCGACCGCGGCCTAGTCCTTGCTCACTTGAACTGAAAGCTGGAGATGGCAGATCTAGAAATCAGAAACCTTCACGTCCGGGCCGGAGACAAGCAGATCCTGCGCGGCCTCGACCTGGCCGTCGACAAGGGCGAGATCCACGCCCTGATGGGTCCCAACGGCTCCGGCAAGTCGACGCTCGCCAACGTGATCATGGGCCACCCCAACCTCGAGGTGACCGACGGCCAGATCCTCCTCAAAGGCGAGGACATCACCGAGGCCGACCCCGACGAGCGCGCCCGGATGGGGCTTTTCCTGGCCTTCCAGTACCCGGTCTCGGTGCCCGGTGTAACGGTCACGAAGTACCTCCGCACGGTGATGAACGCCCACCGCGACGCACACGGCGAGGAGCCGATCTCGCTGAAGGATTTCCGGCGCACCGTCGAGGCGGCGATGGCGCTGACCGAGGTGCCCAGAGAGTTCTCCAGCCGGTACCTGAACGAGGGGTTCTCGGGCGGCGAGAAGAAGCGCATGGAGATCCTCCAGCTGGCGCTGCAGCGGCCCGAGATGGCGATCCTCGACGAGACCGACTCCGGTCTCGACATCGATGCTCTGCGCGTCGTCGCCAACGGCATCAACTCGGTCGCCGGACCCGAC
>PMOY01000348.1 GCA_003165655.1 Solirubrobacterales bacterium | reverse complement strand
CCGGCGGTCCGATCGGCGGCCATGAGCCGGTGTCCGCAGTGGGGGCAGATGAAGTGGTACTCGTGGGGCATCGAAGTGAGGATAGACGGACTGCGCGCGAGAGCGGGGCAGCCCCGCCCAGGGGTCGGGTCCGGGTCAGCCGGGGCCCCGCGACGTGCCACGTCCGCGCGGCTCAGATCAGCGTCAGCGCCCCCGGCCCCTCCAACCCGAGGTGGTCGAACGCCCGTCGCGTGGCCGACCGCCCGCGGGGCGTGCGCTCGAGCAGCCCGCACTGGAGGAGGTACGGCTCGTACACCTCCTCGATCGTGTCCTGTTCCTCCCCCACCGAGACCGCGAGGGTGGACAGGCCGACGGGACCGCCGCCGAACTTCTCGCACAGCGTGCGGAGGATCTCGCGATCCAGACGGTCGAGCCCGAGCGCGTCGACCTCGAGCAGGTCGAGCGCGTCCGCGGCGAGTGACCCGGTGATGATCCCGTCGCCGCGGACCTCCGCGTAATCGCGCACGCGCTTGAGCAGCCGGTTGGCGACCCGGGGGGTCCCACGGCTACGGGAGGCGATCGCGTACGCGCCGTCGTCCTGCACAGAGACCTCGAGCAGCCGCGCCGACCGCCGCACGATCTGCGCGAGCTCGTCGGGGCCATAGTGCGCCAGCCGATGCTGGATCCCGAACCGGTCGCGCAGGGGCGTCGTCAGCAACCCCGTCCGCGTGGTCGCGCCGATCAGCGTGAACGGCGGCAGATCGAGCGTCACCACCCTCGCGCCGGCGCCCTGGCCGACCGTGATCGGCAGGCAGCCATCCTCCATCGCCGGGTAGAAGGTCTCCTCCAGCGCGCGCGGCAGGCGGTGGATCTCGTCGACGAAGAACACTGCCCTCGGCTCGAGCGCGGTCAGGAGCGCGGCGATGTCCGCCTTTCGTTCGAGCGCCGGACCGGCCGTCTGCGTGAACGGCACATCGAGCTCGAACGCCACGATCTGCGCGAGCGACGTCTTGCCGAGACCCGGCGGCCCTGCGAGCAGCACGTGGTCGAGTGCCTCCCCGCGTGACGCGGCCGCGGCGATCGACACCGCGAGCTGATCCTTCAGCTGCTCCTGGCCGACGAAGTCCTCGAGCCGCCGCGGCCGCAGCGAGCGCTCGAGCTCATCCTCGTCGGCGATCGCCTGCGGCGCCTGGATGCGAGGACCGCCGGGCGTCATCGCCGCGCGTTCCTGAGCGCGCAGGCGATCAGGTCCTCGGCGCGGTCGCCGGTTGCGCCGTCGAGCAGCTCGTCGGCCTCGACGGGGGCGAAGCCGAGGCCAAGCAAACCTTCGCGCGCGAGCGATCTCGGGTCGTCCCGGCGGGTGACCGTGATCGATGAGCGCACAGGCAGCGTGACCCCGACCTTCTCGCGGAGCTCGACGATGATGCGCTCGGCGGTGCGCTTGCCGATCCCCGGCACCGCCTGGAAACGGGCGCCGTCCCCGGCCGCGAGCGCGGCGACGAGGTCGCGCGGCGGGCCGGCGGACAGAACCGCCAGGGCGACCTTCGGCCCGACCGACTGGACGCCGAGGAGCAGCAGGAACAGCTCCCGCTCCTCCTCGGTCGCGAATCCGTACAGCTGGAGGGCGTCGTCACGGACCGCGAGATGCGTGTGGAGCAGGATCTCGTTGCCGATCGCCGGCACGTGGCGGAGCGTCTCGCCGGAGACCGCGAGCCGGTAGCCGACCCCGCCGCACTCGATTACCACGTGATCGGATCGGCGGACCGCCACGCGCCCGGAGACGAGCGCGATCACAGCGCCGCGACCGCCTGCTGCAGCGGTTCCCGGTTCGCGTCGCAGATCGCGACGGCGAGAGCGTCGGCCGCGTGATCGGGGTGTGGCGGCTCGGGTAGGCCGAGCAGGCGACCAACCATCCGCTGCACCTGGTCCTTTGCCGCCCGCCCGTTTCCGCACACGGCGCTCTTGACCTGCTGGGGCGTATACGAGCGGCAGGGCACCTCGCGCATCCCCGCGGCGAGCAGGACCACCCCTCGTGCCTGCCCGACAGCGAACGCCGTGCGCACGTTGGCGCCAAAGTAGAGTTGCTCGATTGCGAGCGCATCCGGGGAGTGCTCGTCGAGCAGCGCGCAGATGCGCGCGTGGATCTGCGCCAGCCGTCGCTCGAGCGCGAGCGCGGGGGCCGTCTCGATCACGCCACCATCGAGCGCGCGCAGCCGCGAGCCGTTGCTCTCCACGACTCCGTAGCCGGTGCTGGCGGTGCCCGGATCGATGCCGAGGACGATCATACGTTCGACATTCTGCGTCCGCGGCCGGACGCCTTCCGCAGACGATCCAGATCGCGCGCGACGAGCACGCTCCAATCCCGCCCGCGCCTCCAGGCCAAAGCGCAATCTGCCGATATGAGGAGCGCATGTTCGGATACGAGCACGACGAGGAGTTGCTCACGGAGGTCGAGGATTTGCGCGAGCGCATCCGGGAGCTCGAGGCCGAGCACGCCCGAGGACTCCGGTTGGACTCCGTCACTGGCCTGCTCTCCGCTCGTGCGCTGCGGGGATGCCTGGCTGAGGAGTGCGAGCGAGCCCAACGCTACCGGCGACCCCTGTGCGTCGCGGTGCTGGCCGTGGACGACTTCGAGGACCTCGAGCTCCGGCACGGATTCAAGGCCGGGGACGACCTCGTGTCCGCCGTTGCCGACCGTCTGCGCGCATCGACTCGCTCCCACGACGTGCTCGGACGCACGGGGGGAATCGCCGAGTTTGCGGTGCTGCTCCCCGATACCGACGCCGAGGCGGCGCTGCCTGGGCTCGAGCGGCTGCTCGTGGACCTCGAGCTCACGGGCGAGGGGACCATGCGCGCGGCCGGAGCTTCGATGGGCATCGCCGCGCTCCAGCGCGGGATGAGCGCGGAGGTGCTGCTCGCCAGTGCGCGCCATGCGCTCGGCGAATCCCGAGCGACCGGCGGTGGCCGGGCGACGGTCGCGGCCCAGGGCGACGCGATCATCGACCCGACCAAGGCTCCCCAGCGTGAGGCGATCGAGGCCCTTGCGGTGGCGTTGCTGGAACGTGACCGCTACACCGGAGAGCACTCGGAGGCAGTGATTGAGATGGCGGTATCGGTCGCGCGCACACTCGGATGCGACGCCGTCGAGGTCGAGCGCGTGCGCTCGGCGGCGATCCTGCACGACATCGGCAAGGTCGCGATCCCCGACGAGATTCTCCACAAGCCCGGCCCGCTCAACGACGAGGAATGGCAGCTGATGCGCCAGCATCCGGTCATCGGCGAGCGCATCCTCCGTGTGCTCCCGGGCCTCGGAGCGGTCGCTCGGATGGTGCGACACGAGCATGAGCGCTGGGACGGCGGCGGTTATCCGGACGGGCTGAGCGGTGTCGAGATCCCCTTCGGGAGCAGAGTCATCCTCGCCGCCGACGCCTACCATGCGATCACGTCGGACCGCCCCTACCGCGCGGCGAAGTCACACGAGCATGCGGTCGAGGAGCTCACGCGGTGTTCGGGGACCCAGTTCGACCCGGACGTCACGGCCGCGCTGATCGTGCACCTCGGCGGACGCCGCCAGAGCGGGGTCATCTCGGCCTGAGACCCGCGGTCCGGCGTTCGGGCGGACTACCTCCCCACGCAGGCGTTCTCGCTCATTCTGCCCGGCCTCGTCACGCGGAACACCTTCCAGACTCCTGAGCGCGCGACGAGCGCTCCCCGCAGGCCTCCGACGAAGGCCGTCGGGGCACCTCCGTTGATCGGGTTGCGCGGCGCGAAGAAAGCGAGCGCCGGGCGGCGCAACGACTTGTCGATGTCGGTCACCGTGAGCACGTGGGTCAGCGGCACGCCGAGCGCCCAGGCGAGACTCGTCTGCACCGTGTGGTTGACCGCGGCATAGCTCCTCGCGCACGGAAGGACCGCTTTCGTGCCGCCGGCCGCGTGGACGGCCGCCACCATCTGGTTGTAGATCGAGACCGCCTTCTGGGCGGTACCTCGCTCGGTGCTCGCCTCCGATATGCGTCCGTCGACGAACGGGACCGCGATCGCCACCAGCACCACGGCCACCGCGAGCGACGCCAGCCCGCCTCCCGCGAACAGCGCGAAGCGGGACACCGCTAATCCTGCCAGCACGCATGCGATGGCGGCGGCGGGGAGCATGAAACGCTCGAGCCCGGGATAGTGGTCGAGCGTCATCGCCTCGACCACGGCGACGTACGCGAGTCCCCCAGCGGCGAACGTCACCGTGAGCCAGTCGCGCTTTCGGATCGCCAGCAGCGTCACCGCCAGCGCGGCGACGATCACGGGCCACACGCTCAGGTTGGTCGCGCGCTTGAGGACCTCGAGCTGCGGGTGGGCGCCCAGCTGGCCGTTGTACAGCTGGGCGTGCTTGGATGACAGGAAGGGCTCCCCCGACGCGATCCAGGGCGGGACGAACCATCCCACGGGGATCGCGGCGATCCCCGCGACGAGCACGAGGCGCGTGCGCACCCGGGGATCCGCGAAGAAGATCCAGAGCGCGTACAGGCCGACAAATACCCCGGCCTCCGGGCGCATCAGCGCGAGGGCCACACCCGAGAGGAACGCCGTGGTTCGCCGTCCCGCGAGGTGACGCTCGATCGCGAACAGCGTCGTCGTAACGACCAATGGCTCGGAGGTTCCGCGGTACATGTAGTGCGTCCACTCCGAGGTGAGGAAGACACCCACAGCAGACAGTACGCCGGCGATTGGCCCCGCGAGTCGCCACCGCGGCGAGGCGGCGAGTCGCGAACCGAGCTGGTAGGCGACGAACAGCCCGAACAACCCGCCGGCCCGAGCAACGGCCACCCACAGCTTGGGCGCCGCCCCGAAGAACCCGAACACGGTCGTGAAGATGACCGGGAAGGGCTTCCACGACGGGCCGCCGCCGGTGATGAACGCTTCGTGGGGACCGATGATGTGGTGCGCCAGCTCGCGGCCCCACACAACCCACGCGAACGGGTCGTAGCTCGGCAGCGACGGCAGTGTCACCACCGAAACGAACCCGAGCACGATGCACACGACGAGCGCGATCTGCGTCGGCGACGACCATGCCGGAAGCGCGCGGGCGCCCCCTGAGACACCGGTGGAAGACTCAGAATCGGGCGACCGGGAGGACGGCTGGTTCGCGACGATCTGACCCCCCGCATACTCGCGCGCGGGCATGAGAGCGGAGGATTGTAGCGAGGCGCCACCCCCGCGAGCGCGCCACCGGACCGCGACCCGATTTAATCAGCGCGCTCCTCCACCTGGCGCGAGGACCCGCGCCGCTACAGCTGCCTTGCTTCCGTCTATCGTCCGCTCACTCGCCGTCGCCGTCCTCCTCGGTCTCGCCGCGGTCTCCGCTCCGGCCCGCGCGCAGACGCCGTCAGTGAGACCCGTCTACCGAGCCACGACCCCGACGCGGGGCGCGCTGACGCGCGACGGCTGGACCGACCGCTATCTGCTCGACGGCGACTGGCTCTACCGGGCCGACCACTCCGATGTCGGCGTCGCGCGGGGGTTCTGGCGCGACGTGCGCTCGACCGCCGGCTGGTCCCTCGTGACAGTCCCCAACGCGTACAACTCCGGCGAGGACTCGACAGCGAGCTTCATCGGGTCTGTCGGCTGGTACCGCAAGGACTTCGTTCTTCCCAAAGGTCCCGCGAACGAACGGTGGATCATCCGCTTCGAGTCCGTCAACTACCGCGCCGAGGTGTGGCTCAACGGGCGTCTGATCGGGACGCACGTCGGCGCCTTCCTTCCCTTCGAGCTCGACTTGACCGGGCTCCACGCTCACGGCGTCAACCGGCTGATCGTGCGTGTGGACGACCGGCTCACCCGGGCGGACCTCCCACCCGGCCCGTACGCGTCGGGGGGGACCGCCGCGGTCGGGGGTTGGTGGAACTACGGCGGGATCCTCGGCGATGTCTATCTGCGCCCGGTGCAGGAGGCGAACCTCTCGCAGGTGATCGTCCGGCCCGAGCTGCCCTGCCCGGCCTGCGCGGCGACGATCGACGAGCAAGCGCTCGTCGGCAACGTCACGGGCGCGCCGATCCGGGTCCGGCTGCGTGGATCCTTCGGCGGCCGGTCCGTCGACTTCGGCGCGGCGACGATCGCCTCCGGAGCCACCTGGACGGCGCGCGCCGAGGTCCGGGTACCGAGGCCCCACCTGTGGGCTCCCGGCACTCCCACGCTCTACCGCGCGAGCCTGACGCTCACGGGATCGAACGGTGGCCGGCTCGCCGGGTACGTCACCTACAGCGGGATTCGGAGCATCAAGGTCACCGCCGACGGGCTCCTCGAGCTCAACGGACGACAGCTGCACCTGCGCGGCGTCGGGCTACAGGAATCGAACCTGCAGACGGGCGGGGCGCTCAGCTCGGCCCAGATCGAACAGCTGATCGCCTGGGTCCGCGAGGTCGGAGCCGATCTGATCCGCGTGCAGTACCCGGCCGATCCGGAGCTCGAGGAGCTCGCCGACCGGTACGGAATCCTGATCTGGTCCGAGATTCCCGTCTACCAGGTGCAACCGCAATACCTCGCGCGGGCGAGCACCGTGCAGCTCGCTCACACGATGCTCGAGGACAACATCCTCGCCAACGAGAACCACCCGTCGATCCTCCTGTGGAGCATCGGCAACGAACTCGCTACGCCGGCGAACGCGGCGGAGGCAACCTATATCGCCGGGGCGGCGAAGCTCGCGCATCGGCTCGATCCGACGCGACCGGTCGGCCTCGCGGTCGAAGGCTGGCCGGGGATCGCGTGCCAACCGGCATATGCCCCGCTCGACGTCATCGGGCTCAACGAGTACTTCGGCTGGTACGACGAAAATGACGGCGCGACGGCCGACCGCGCCGGGCTCAGTCCTTACCTCGACTCGTTCCACGCCTGCTACTCGCACAAGGCGGTGCTCGTGAGCGAGTTCGGCTTCGAGGCCAGCAGCGACGGGCCGGTGGAGGAGCAGGGCACGTACGCCTTCCAGGCCAACTCGATCGCCTACCACCTCAGCGTCTTCGCGCGTAAGCCTTGGCTCGCGGGCGCGGTCTACTGGGCACTACAGGACTTCGTCTGCCGGCCGGATTGGGCGGGAGGTAACCCGTTTCCCGATCCCCCGATCTTCCAGAAGGGGCTGATCGACCTGCACGGGCAGCTGAAACCGGCGTTCGCCGTCGTCCGGCAGTCCTACAGGGCGACCGTCCAGATCGCCCCGCGGTAACGGGGGAGCTGCGAGCGCGGCTATCCGGCGCCGAACCGGCACCGGAGCAGCGCGGCGATCACGCGGAAGCCGTCAGCGGCGGTGAGCTTCTTGCCCTCCTCGTTCGAGCGCGCGCGGTAGTGCACCGGCACCTCGAAGATCCGCTCGCCGCTCTGTACCAGGCGAGCCGTAATCTCGGGCTCGATCGCGAATCCTTCCGAGCGCAAGGGAAGGCTGCGGAACACGTCGGTCCGAATCATCTTGTGGCAGGTCATGATGTCGTGGAGGTAGACGTTGAAGAGGAGGTTGCACGCCAGCGTCACTCCCTTGTTCCCCATCACGAAGAGGAACGAGTGGCTCGTGTAGCCGTCGAATGCGCGCACGCCGAAGCAGGCGTTCGTGCGCCCGTCGAGCAGCGGGGGCATCAGCAACGTCAGGTCTGCCGGGTCATACTCGAGATCGGCATCGAAGATCGCGGCGTAATCCCCGGCGGCGTGCGTGAGCGCGGTCCGCACGGCGGCGCCCTTGCCCTGGTTGACGTCGTGCTCGTAGAGCCTGACCCGATCTCCCCATTCCCGCCCGCGGAGGAGCTCGCGCGTCCCGTCAGTCGAGCCGTCGTCGACGACGATGAGCTCGAAGCGGGTGGGGAGCTCCGTGTCGAGGACCTCGGTGATCGCCCTCTCCACCCGTTCGAGCTCGTTGTATACCGGCATGAGGATCGAGAGCATGAGTGAGAGCGGTGGTCCGGGCTGAATAGAGGGCGGCTCTTCGAGATCTCGTCCGCCCGCGGGGGCGGCGATGCTAGCCGATGCCCGCCGTCCTCGCGCTGAAGAAGTTCGCCGCGCCGACACGGTCAACCCGGCCAGCCGCTGGACCGGGGGCGCGCGAGGAGGCTACGAGACGGCGTGCAGGTCGATCACGAACACCAGGGCCGAGTTAGCCGGGATTCCGACATCGCCCTTGGTGCCCGACGCCGGCCGTGCCGTCTTCCCGTAGGCGAGGCTGGCGGGGATGATCAGCTCGCGCCGCCCACCCTCCTTCATGCCCGGGATCCCCTCTTGCCAGCCCGGAATCACGCTGCTGAGCGGGAACGAGACGGGCTGACCGGTGCCGTCGTTCCAAGAGGCGTCGAACTGCTTGCCGTTGCTGTACAGGACACCGACGTACTGGACGGTCACGGTCGAGCTCGCGGTTGCCGCCGGGCCGGTGCCTGTGATCAAGTTCTTGACCACGAGCTTCTTCGGGGGTGCGCCGCTCGGAACGGCGACCGTCGGCTTGGTCTTGAACGCCGCGGGCAGCGGCACGGTGCTCTTCGGGGTCGTCGTGGTCGTGGTCGTCGTCGGAGTCGTCGTGGTGCTCGTCGCCACCGGCTGCGTGCGACCGGCGGACGGCGCGGCGTCGATGCCTGGCGCCGTTGAGCTACCGCAGCCCGCGACGGCGAGCGCGAGAACGGCCAGGGCTGCAGCGGCGAGGGATCGGGTCGTCATAGATCGGCCAGCGTAGCGGGCGGAGCGCTCTCGCCACCCCTATCCCTCCCCGCGGCCACCGACGTGTCGCGCCGGCGACTCATCCGGCGATCCGCTCGAGCACGTCCGCGTCGACATCAAAGTTGGCGTGTACCGCGTTGACGTCGTCCGACTCCTCGAGCGCGTCGATCAGCTTCAGGAGCCGCGACGCGTCCGCCTCCTCCACCGGCACCTTCGCCTGCGGGCGCTGGGTCACATCGGCACTCTCGATCTCGACCCCGGCCTGCGCGAGCGCCGCCCGCACCCCGGCCAGGTCGCCCGGCTGGGTGATCACCTCGAACACGTCCTCGTCGACGGCGATGTCCAGCGCCCCGGCGTCGATCGCGGGAATCAGGTCGTCCTCGTCGTAGCGCGTCGCGTCGATGACGACCACGCCACGCTTGTCGAAGAGGTACGACACCGACCCAGGCTCCCCGAGGTTGCCACCGTGCTTGGACAGCGCGTGGCGAACATCGGCGCCGGTGCGGTTGCGGTTGTCGGTCAGCGCCTCGATCAGGAGCGCGACACCGCCGGGGCCGTAGCCCTCGTAGATCACCGTCTCGATCTGGTCGCCGTCGGACCCTTCGCCCGTGCCCTTGGCGATCGCGCGTTCGATGTTGTCCTTGGGCATCGAAGCGTCGCGCGCCTTCTGGATCGCCAGCCCGAGCGCCGCGTTCCCCTCCGGATCGCCGCCGCCCTCGCGCGCCGCCACGGTGATCGCTCGTGCGAGCTTCGTGAAGTGCTGACCGCGGCGGGCGTCGACGATCGCCTTCTTGTGCTTGATCGAATGCCATTTCGAATGACCGGACATGGACTCCCGGAAGTCTATGACGGCAGAGCTCCGGCCAAGCTCTGATCGAGTTCCTAGGTCTGTCTTAGCTTTCTCCGACACTGGGCGAGTTGACTCGGAGTCCATCCATGAAAGGAAGGGACCCCACAATGCGACACCGAATCGCAACCGCCGTCGCGACGCTCGCGATCACAGGTTCGCTCGCCGCCGGAGGGGCGGCGATCGCGAACGCGGCGACGTCGTCGACATCGAGCGCCGCCAAGACCACGCAGACCACGCCAACGCCCGCCCCCACCGGCTCCCACACGGGCGGCTCACGCCCCAGCGGCTCCCACAACTGCCCCAACATGTAGGCCCCCACCTACCGGGCAGCCCCACCGCGACCCCGAGCGCCAGCCGGCCTCGGGGTCGCGCCGCGTAGCGGGGTGCGCTCGGCCTCGGGGTCGCGTTGCGTGCCGGGGGTAGGCCTTCCGGTAGTAATGGAACAGGAACGTACGCTAAGCGCGGTCGCCGAGTCGGCGTAGCGGGCGCCGTCGTCGTGCGGCGAGTTCGTGGGCAGTGCCCCGCGCGGTTCCGGAAGCAGCGGCGTGGCTCCGACCGCAGCCCTGCTCGGGGGTGAACATGGTCGAGTAACGCGACTGTGAGTAGCGTTACTCGACCAGGTTCCACCTCAGCGCGCGTCGCGTCGAGAGTAGGCTGGACGCATGGCGTTAATGGATTGTTGGGCCAGGTGAGTGTCGGGGCTCTCGCGACCGTCGGTGGTCGCGCATTGGCGTATGAGCAGACCGGCGATCCCGCGGGACTGCCGATCTTCGTGCTGCACGGGACGCCTGGCTGTCGCCTCAGTGGCCGGCATCCCGACCCATCGCGAGTGGCTGCGTCAGGCCTTCGCCTGATCAGTTATGACCGGCCCGGGTATGGGCGCTCTGGCCGTCATCCGGGCCGCCGGGTCGTCGATTGCGTCAGTGATGTCGCTGCAATCGCGGACGAGCTCGAGATTGCGCGTTTCGCCGTCAGCGGCGGCTCGGGTGGTGGTCCGCACGCGCTTGCGGTTGGGGCTCGTCTTTCCGGGCGGGTCACTCGTGTGGGGTGCGACGTCGCAGCCGCGCCGTATGACGCTGCCGATCTTGACTGGGCTGCGGGGATGGACCAGAGCAATGTCCGAGAGTTAGGCTGGGCGCTTGCTGGCGAGGCTACCCTCGCCAGCGAGCTTCAGCGCGAGGCCGAGGAGGCCCTTGACGCGGTTGATGATGATCCGACCGCGATGGCCAGCGATTTCGAACTCTCCTCGTCGGATCGCGCCATCCTGGACGATCCTGGCGTTCGCGAGACGCTGCGCGCATCCACCCGCGAGATGTTCGCTCAGGGAATCTGGGGCTGGGTGGACGACAGCCTCGCTTTGATCACGCCTTGGGGCTTCGATGTCGAAGAGCTGCGAGTGCCCGTCGAGATTCGGTACGGCGCTAGCGATGTGCTCGTACCAGCTGCCCACGGCGATTGGCTCGCGACGCACATCGCGCACGCTGAGGTGACGATCGATGAACACGGTGGGCATCTGAGCACTCCCGACCAGCGGCTCGACAGGCTCCTAGCGCTGGCCGCTGCCTGACCGACCCGCTCTGCTCATGCCGTGGGTACGTGCGCCGTGCCAGGTAACGCACCTGCTCCGCCCGGAGCGAGCGTGTCGCCCGGACGGTCGTTGCAGCGCGGGATCGTGCGGCCGCCCGGTTGCACGGCGCGCTCTGTGACGCTGCTGCCGCGCAGCTTGGCTTCGCGTCCAGGGGCTGTTGGACGTTCCCGCCGTGCAAGCAGCTTTCGCGTCTGGAAGAGCTTCGCGCCGGCCCGCGGAAGCTGACCGCGAGCGAGGTCGCCGAGTCCTTCGATCGTCTTGCGGCGATCGCCACGATCGGCGTGGCTGCGCTGACGTTCGATGTGCCTCCCGGCCGACTGCGCGCCCTCGCGCGCTACTGCTTGAGCGCGAACGCGCAGACTCCGCGTCGTCTCAGCCCGCAGCGGCGAACCGCGACGCTGCTCGCGGCTGTCCGGCAACTGGCGCCCGACGCGACCGACGATGCGCTGATTCTGCTCGACCAGGTCACAGACGTGCTGCTCTCCCAGGCCAGCCGCGAACACAAGGACCGCCGCTACCAGCAGCTGCCCGAGCTCGACCGGGCAGCCCGACGAGGACCTCCAACGCCCTCGCCGCTACAGACGAGCACATCAAAGATGCTCGGCAACTTCCCCTTCACGGCTCCCCGCTGAACTCGCCGCCAGGACAACGCCGGCCACTACGCGGCCTCGGCGAATCGGCTTAGCGTACGTTCCTGCTCCATTATTAACGGAAGGCCGGCTACTACGAGGACGGAGCGATCCGATAGATCCGACCCGTTCCCCAGTCTCCGACGAGCAGCGAATGACCGGGTGCGAGGACGAGCGCAAGCGGGTTCTCGAGCCCGGTGAGGAACGGCGCGACGGATCCCCGATAGGTCGATCCCACACGTGTCAGCGCGATCCTCTGGACCTTCGGCACCGCCCACTGCGCCACCAGTGCCGCCGAGGATCCCACCGTCGGTCCAAGCTCTCCGGTGACGATGACGACGGAGCCGACCGCGGCATGCGGGTCGAGCACGGCGACGGGTTTCGGGACCCCCGCGCAGACCGATCCGCCTTGCCCGTAGCATTCTGGGAAGCCCCAGCTCTGCCCCTGCCGAACGACCGCAAGCCAGTCGCCGGGAGTCCGCGCGCCGAGGTCATCGCGCTGGTTCATGGTTACGAACAGGTGGGTCGTGCCTGGGTAGTAGGCGAGCCCGAACGGCGCCCGGATGCGCGCTGCGAACAGGCGGAGTCCTCGCCCGTCGGTAAGGAAGGACACGATCGAGCCCGAGTAGCGCGACGTCGGGGTGCAGTGATCGCACGTTGCCGTGATTCCCAGCAGCAGGCGCCCACCGGTGGCGGGAACGAGGTCGTTGTTCTCACCCCGCGCTACCGGGCCCACGACGATCTCCCGGTGGCGGGTAAATCGTGTGCCGCGCAGGTCGCTGAACGCGTCCACGCGACCGACCGACGCGACGTATAGGGTCCCGTCCTCCCAGAGCAGGCCGAGTGGATCGTCCAGGCCGGCGATGACTCGCACGGGCCGCGCACCCGGCCGCGCGATCACATACACGCCGTCGCGGCGATGGTTGCTCAGCCCTGCCGCCGCCGCCCATAGGCGACCGTGCGGATCGAACGCCAGCGTCGCCACCGTCGGCAGCCCGGTCGCATAGAGCGTCGCCTTCAGTCCCGCCGGGCCACGCAGGCCGACACCGATCGGTTGCAGCGTCTGGGCGCGGGAGCTCGGGTGGGAGCTCGAGCCACAGCCGGCGAGCCCCCCGGTCAGCGCGAGCAGTGCGGCGAGCGCGAGGGCGGCGCCGGGCGCGTGGCGCCGGGCTCGAGTCGTCCTTGGGCTCCTCCGGCTCGCGGTCACCACGACGACACGGAGTGTGGCGGACGAAACGAACGAGCGGGTCCCGCGCTGGGCCGCCGCGCCCCGCGGCGCGAGCCCCGGCCCGCCCCACCCCGCCCCTCAGCCGACCAGCACCGACGGATGTTCCCGGTACCACTCGATCGTGCGGCGCAGCCCCTCCTCCAGTTCGACGACGGGCTTCCAGCCGGTCAGCTCGCGCAGCTTCGTCGTGTCGACCCACTGACGGTCGATCTCGCCCGCGGGGGTGCCGGCTCCCCTGACGTCCGGCTCGATGTCGGTGCCGGCCAGCCTGCAGATCAGGCGGACGATGTCCAACACCCTGTGTGGCCGACCGCCGCCCGCGTTGAACGCCTCACCGCGGCCCTCCCCGCGTCCGAGCGCGTCGGCGATCGCCACATACGCCGCGACCGCGTCTTCGACGTAGAGGAAGTCGCGCTCCGGCGAGCCGTCGGAACGCACGACCGGTGCGCGCCCGGCGAGCGTGGCTCCGATCGCTTCGGGCACCAGTCGCGAGCGGTTCACGTCGCCGCCGCCGTAGATGTTCGCCAACCGGGCGACCGCCACCGGAAGGTCCCACGTGTGCCAGTAGCAGCGCGCGATCAGGTCCGTTGCCGCCTTGGAGACGTCGTATGGATACACCGGCTGGAGCGCGAGCTCCTCTCGGTACGGAAGCGCGTCGTGCGGGCCGTAGGCCTTGTCCGAGGAGGCGACGACGACGCGCTCTGTGCCGTGACGCCGGCACGCCTCGAGCAGCGTCCACGTGCCACGGATGTTCGTCTCGAACGTGGACAGCGGCGAGCGGTTCGCGGTCGGAACGATCGTCTGCGCGGCGAGGTGAAAGACGGTGTCGACCTCGTACTCGGCCAGCGCACGCTCGACCAGCCCCTCGGCGCAGATGTCACCGTGGATCACGTCGACCGCCGATTCGAGCCCGGTGATCCGCAGCGCCGACAGCGCCTGCTCGTCGCGGCGGATGACGCTCACGCGCGCGCCGCCTTCGACCAGAGCCCTCGTCAGCCAGCCGCCCAGTAGCCCGTAGGCGCCGGTCACGAGAATCGACTGTTCGCTCAGCGCCAGAGCTTCCACGGCGCGCGGTCCTGGGCCCACAGATCGTTGAGCAAAACCGCGTCCTTGTAGGTATCCATGCAGTCCCAGAACCCGTCGTGCCGGTAGGCGCGCAGCTCGCCGCTGCCGGCCAGGCGCTCGAGCGGCTCGCGCTCGAGCACGCTGTCATCCTCGAGTACGTCCACGACCCCGGGCTCGAAGCAGAAGAACCCGCCGTTGATCCAATGCTCGCTGCGGGGCTTCTCGACGAACCCGCGCACCACGCCGTCACCGTTCAGGTCGGCGACGCCGAACTGGAGCTCGGGGCGCACGACGGTCATCGTCGCCGTCGCGCCATGGTCGCGATGGAACGCCAGCAGCGCGCGCAGGTCGACGTCAGCGACGCCGTCGGCGTAGGTCGC
>PMOY01000114.1 GCA_003165655.1 Solirubrobacterales bacterium | reverse complement strand
CCGAAAACCTCTTCATTACAAGTGAAGTGCTCTACCAGTTGAGCTAGGCGGGCGATTGGTCGGGCGGACCGGAGTCCAGTTTACGATTCTCGAGGCTGGCCTCCCGCAAACCCACCGCGTTGGCCATCGTCTGCCGCAGGGGAAATTCCGGCCTCCGGCCGGTGTCGGCGGGCCAGGCGTTCATGGGAGCGGCGGCGAGCCATGACCAACGTGCCGGGCCCTCGGCTCCCGCTTCCGATCAGGAGGCGGGCTCGACCGACACTGCGTGCGCCAGCGTCCCGTGTCCGTTGCTCGAGAACCCGTCTTGGTAGGCCTCTGGCTCTGGCTCGGGCTCAGCGTTGAGACGGCGCTCAAGCTCCCCGAGCACGAAGCCGAACAGGAGGTGCCGCCAGGTCGCCTGCGCGAGCGCACGGTAATTCCCAGTCAGCGTGGGCAGCTCGGAGCGAGCGGGGTGGAAGCGGTCAGAGAGTCGGCCGAGCGGCCACGTCAGCGCATTCTCGAGCAGCGCGACAGCGGGTCCGCGCGCCACCGGCGGGAGCGGCAGCAGCGGCGCCACGTTCGCATAGACGGCGCCGAAGATCGCCCCGTTCTGCATGTGCAGCGCCAATCCGGCGGGATACCAACCGTCGCCGCGTTCGAACACCCTGCCGAGCAGCTCGACGTCATCGAAGCGGCTCCCGAACGCGAGCTTGTCGAGTGGTTGCTGAAGTGCCCATATGGCGGACGCTACGGCGCCGCATGCGGCTCCTCGGAGCGTTCGGGTCCGGTCGATCGCCATGGTAAGATGAGCAACTGTAACGGGCGAGGGGCCAACGGGTACGCCATTGTGCGATGGATCACGATTCGCTCCATAAACGGGCGCGCGAGCAGGGTGTCACCCCGCTGATCTATTGGTTCGTCCGCGGGATCCTCCAGCCGTTCTTCCATATCTACTTCCGGTTCAGTCGGATCGGACGCGAGCACATTCCGGACGAGGGTGGGGTGATCGTCGCCTCGAACCATCGCAGCTTTCTCGATCCGTTCGTGATCGGGACGATGGCGAGGCGGCCGATGTACTACGTGACCAAGCTAGAGCTGTTCTCGCACCGCTTGCCGGCGTGGATCCTCAGCTCTCTCGGCGCCTTCCCCGTCGAGCGGGGGACCGGAGACGCGGACATGATCGAGACCGCGAAGGCGATCCTCGCGCGCGGCGACATCGTCTTGATTTTCCCGGAGGGCACTCGTATCCGGCCAGGCTCCCTCGCCAAGCCCCGCCGCGGAGTCGGACGCCTGGCGCTCGAGACGGGCGCGCCGGTCGTTCCATTGGCGGTCATCGGTACTGAGGCGGTGCGGCGGGGGTGGCGGATCCGCCCGCACAAGGTGCGCATTCGCGCCGGGAGCCCGCTCGTCTTCCCGCTCGTCCCTGAACCCTCGCCCGCGCTCGCGACCGCCGTCACCGAGCGCATCTGGCCGTGCGTGATGCTCCAGTGGGAGTGGCTCGGCGGCCTGCCATCGGTACGCCGCGCGGCGATCATCGGCGCCGGGTCATGGGGCACGAGCCTCGCCGTATCGCTCGCTCGCGCAGGTCTCGAGGTCGAACTCGGATGTCGAACCCGCGACCAGGCCACCGAGCTTGCGCTCACCCGCGAGAACTCTCGCTACCTCCCTGGAGTCGAGCTCCCCGACTCCATCCAAGTGGAGCGCGCCGGGGACCTCGAACTCGGAGGTCACGATCTGGTGTGCCTCGCCGTTCCGGCACGGTCGCTGCCCGCGGTACTGGCCGCTCACGGCGAGCGGATCCCGCAGCGCGCGAGCGTCCTGGTCCTCTCGAAGGGACTCGTCCCGCCGCTCGGAACGTTGCCATCGGCCTTCGTCGCCGAGCGGGTCCGCGCCCGCGCCGTCGGGGTTCTAGGCGGTCCAGCGCAGGCCGGTGAGGTGCTCGAGCGCGGGGCATCGATGGTGATCGCCTCGGTCGACACAGCGTTCGCACGACAGCTCGCGGAGCTGTTCGGCGCGGCTGGCCTGGACGTCACGCGCACGTCGGACGTCACCGGGGTCGAGCTCGCCGGCTGCGCGAAGAACGCCGCCGCGCTGGCAGCCGCAGCGGCCTCTGCCGGAGGGCCCAGCGTCGCCGGCGCCGCCGCCGGCAAGGTGTTCGGCGAGGTCGGCGCGCTCGCGCGCCTGCGCGGCGGTCGACCCGAAACGTTCGCGCTCACCGGTGCTGGAGATCTCGCGGCGACCGTGACCTCCGAGAGCTCGCACAACCGTCGTGCAGGTGAGCTGCTCGCTCAGGGCATGCCCGCCGCCGAGATCGGGCCGGCGCTCGGTCACGCCGCTGAGGCGGTTGACTCGGTACCGATGTTGGCGAGCGCGGCACGCGACGGAGGTCTTGCGACGCCGGCGCTAGACGGACTGGCCGCGCTGGTCGAGGGCCGGATTGAGCCCGAGCAGTGGACCGCAACGGTGACGGCGCCGGCGCTTGCCTCGGTTCCGCGACCTGTCCGCGCGGCCTGAGCGAAGGTAGGCTCCACGATGTGGGCGACGATGACGGATCAAAGAGCAAGGCGGAGCTCGATGCCCGCTTCACAGAGCTGTACCGCGCGCACCTGCGCGACGTCTACTCGTACTCGTATTACCGCGTCGGCAACCATCACGACGCCGAGGACCTCACCGAGCAGACGTTCCTGCAGGCATACCGGCACTTCGAGCGAGCGATGCGCGAGTCGAACGGCCGACCGCTGCGGCCTTGGCTCATCCGCATCGCGCACAATCTCGCAGCCAACTTCTATCGCGACCGCTCGCGTAAGCCCGAGTCGGCGATCGAGGATGCAGGCGTGATCTCCTCGGTCCACACGACGGAGTCACTGGTGGAGGGACGAGAGGAGCTGCAATCGATTCTCGCCGGCGTCGCCCAGCTTCCGGACGACCGTCGTGAGGCGCTGATCATGCGCTTTGCGTTGGGGATGGACAACCGCGAAATCGCGCGCGCGCTCGGCCGGACCGACGGCGCCACGAAGGTGCTGCTGCACCGCGCGATCCGACAGCTCGAGGGGATCGTCGCGAGCTCCGAGGACACCCAGGCGTGACAAGCGGCGCCGCGCACCTCGAAGCGCTCCTGCGCGAGGCGCTCTCCCCGGTCGAGCCGCCCGCGGACCTGGCGCAGCGCCTCGAGCTGACGCTTGTCAACCTGACCGAGCTAGCGCAGGACGAGCTCGAGTCGTGGGAGCTCTCAGCGATGCGCGACCCGCGGAACTGGGCACGTCCCGTCGCCGCGGCGGTGATCGGTACCACCGCCGGGACGGCATTGGTTCTGCTGCGCGTTCGGGCGCGTCACCGCTCGCGGAAGGCAGAGTCGAGCAGCCTGCGGCAGCTCGCCGAACACACGCTGCACGACATCGCCGAAGAGACGCGGCGCATCCTGCCGGATCGGTAGGGCCGCGCCGACGGTCTGGCCGGCCCGCGAGCGCCCCATGCGCTGGGACGGGTCGCCGCTGTTGATAGCGTCCTTCTGCCAGTGCCTGTCTGCTACCGCCACACTTCTCGCGAGACGGGCGTGTCGTGCTCTTCTTGTGGTCGTCCGATCTGTCCGGACTGCATGACGCCGACGTCCGTCGGGATGCGCTGTCCCGAGTGCTCTCGGCAGCGGACAAAGGTCCACACGGCGCGCTCGATCTCGCGCTCCTCGGACCCCGTCGTCACCTACACGCTGATCGCGGTCTGCGTGATTGCGTACTTGGCCGAGAGCTCGAGTGGGGGGGCGCTCACCGGCAGCGGCGCGGCCGGGACGGTCCTCTTGAAGGGGGGGCTGGACGGCCCGGCGATCTCGATGGGTCACCAGTACTACCGGCTCCTGACCTCGGGGTTCCTGCATCTGAACTTCGAGCACATCCTCTTCAACATGATCTTCCTGTTCTTCATCGGTCGGATCCTCGAGCCGGCGATCGGCAGAGTTAACTTCGCCGCGGTGTACCTCACATCGCTGTTCGCGGGATCGTTCGGCGCGCTTCTGTTCCAGCCGGACTCCCTCACGGTGGGAGCCTCCGGGGCGTGCTTCGGGATGCTCGGAGCATTGATGGTCGTGGCGCATGACCGCCGGATTCCGATCTGGAGCAGTGGCCTCGGCATCACGCTGGTGATCAACATCGTGTTCTCGCTGACCTTCGCGGGAATCTCGATCGGCGGTCACATCGGCGGCTTCATCGCGGGGCTGATCTGTGGCGCCCTGGTCGTGGAGCTCGGCGAGCGACGCGGCATGCGCGCGGCCGCGCTCGCTGGCTGCGCGCTGGTGGCGGTGCTCAGCGTGGTGGGAGCGATTGCGGTCGCCGGCGGGACGGGGCTGACGCCAAACGGACTGACGCTATGAGGGCATCCGGACGCGAGGAGTAGCAGCAGGAGGACGACGCCGCGGTCACAGCTCGACCGCCAGCGCCTCGCGGGGAGCCTCGGGCACGCGGTCGGGATGCAGGATGCTCGCGAGTAGCTCGAGGCCGTCGATGATCCGGGGACCCGGGCGCGAGAAGTAGGCCGACGCATTGACAGCGACCACCTCGCCAGCGCCGATCGCCAGCAGCTCGTCGCGGTGCATCTCGGCCTCCCGATGCGCGATCTCGGCGTCATACCCGCATGGCATCACGATCACGATGTCCGGCCGCGCGGCTGCAATCTCCTCCCAGCTGCGTTGCTCGGAATGCTCGCCCGAGAATCCGAGCACGTCTTCGCCGCCCGCGTAGTCGATCAGCTGCGGAGTCCAGTGACCGGCGGCGAAGGGGGGATCGAGCCACTCGAGCGCCGCGACCCGTGGGGCCTTCGCGCCGCGGACGGCGAGCCTGACGCGATCGATTCGCTCCGCTGCGGAGCGGATCAGCGCGACGGCGGCATCCGTGCAGTCGGCGGCCTGGGCCAGCGTGCGTGCGTCCCCGAGTACCTCGCCGACCGTGCGCGGGTCGAGTGCGATCACGAGTGGGTGGCTGTCGATCTCCTTCGCCACCGCCTGCACGTCGTCGTGCGAGACGGCGCAGACTGAGCACAGTGCCTGCGTCACGATGAGGTCGGGGCGGAGCTCGATCAACATCTCCGCGTCGAGCTCGTAGATCGGCTGGCCCGCGAGCGTCAGCTCGCGCACCGATGCGTCGATCTCGGCCGCGCTGAGGCCCGTGGGGAGCACGTCGCGGGTCACCTTGGGCAGCTCCCCGGCCCCGGGCGGGTAGTCGCACTCATGGGTGACGGCGATAACCTCAGGCCCGAGCCCGAGCGCGAACAGCATCTCGGTGGCAGAGGGGACGAGGCTGACGATGCGCATGACGAGGAGAACGATATGACACAGC
>PMOY01000079.1 GCA_003165655.1 Solirubrobacterales bacterium | reverse complement strand
TTTGCAAGCAGGAGGTCGCCGGTTCGATCCCGGCTGGCTCCACTCGCAGAGGCCCTGCAAATCGGGGATTTTGAGGGGACGCTCGGGCGGCGATGGATCGCCTTTCGGTGGGAATCCTCCACTTCCGCTCGGGAGACGGGCTTGGATGCCCCGTCTCCCGAGGAGTTCCTCCAAAAGGCCGACTGGGGCCGGGAACATGGCTTTCTCAGCGAACTGGTCCACGCGTGGTCGCCATACGATCCACCGCGGGACGTGGCAGCAGATGCGGCGAGGCTCCAGAGTCTGTTCGATCGGCTTCAGGTGCTGCTTCGTCAGCACTTGGTAACGCTGGGGGGTTACCAACATGCGTACCTCGGGCAAGTCGACCTCGAGAAGGGTGAAGTTCTTGTCGCCACCCTGAGTCGACCGCCGGGATAAGGTGGCGCCGAACGCCGCGACCTGACGGCTCGCCGCTGCCTCCGCGACACCCCTCGGCCTTGCTGCCATGGCCGTCCCTCTAGACCGAGATGTTGTGGCTGCTCGTTCGATCGAACACCAGCAGCTCGACCAGCGGCTGGTCCCCAGACCTGGCAGGATCCCTGATCGCCGAAACCGGTGCCAACGCTATGGTGAGCACAATAGGCGCGATACGTATGTACTTCGCTGCGTGGCCTGGGACCTGCCGCCCCATCGGCGGCTGCCGTCGCGGCCCGGAACTCGGCGACTGCACAAAGTGCCGGCCGCATCGGCGCGAGGCTCGGCTGCGTCGTAATGCGCAACTCCGGCGGCAAGCGGTGTGGTCGACGAAAGCGAGTGCCAGCCATCGCTGGGTAGCGTCAGATCAGCAACAACATCAGCGATTGGTGAGTGTCCGCGGCTGTCCTGGCGTTAAGTGGTCCTTACTTTCGGGCATCGGCCGAGGTCATCGCTGCCACCTCGTCGAGCTAGAGGTGCGCGGTCACTCGCGCACCAACGCGCCAGGGGAACCTCGGACGGTCTCGCCTAAGCGCGTGGTACGGCCCGAGCCTCACGGTCTAACTCGGTGGCGGATCCGCGTACCGTTTTAGGTCCGCTGCCATCTGGACCACTCCGTAAGCGTTTGGATGTAGCACGGTAATCCCGTTAACTGTGCTCAAAAGCGAATAGAAATAACTCTCGTGAGGCCCTTCACAAACATCATGCCCTGTGAACGGAGGGACATACGTTGCGTCGTTTTGCCGAGACGCCTGTTCAATGTACATGTTGAGCTGATCGAGTACGTTGTGCATAAGCACGGCGTCCACGCGGCGTAGGACACTTATTTCAAGCCCCTCACGGAACCCGAGCCCAAAGGCCGTGAGCTCAGGACAGACACGGGGCACTTTCGCCGGCATCGGGTTCGGGTAGCCCAAGACGTAAATACGTGCGTTCATGGCCCTTGCGTGGATGTACTTCAACAGTTCACCAACGTCATTCCTCACCTTGCTGAGGCCGTGGGGGCCACCTACGGCACGGTCGATCTCCTGCTGACAGTGCGCGCGGAACCAGAGATGGGTCAAACACCTCGTCAAGAGACCAAAGATTCCGAAATTGTTCCCGCCCGCCGTCAAGGACACGATCTTGGTGTTACCACTCAGCACGCCGGGGCCGAGTTGTTTCGTCTCCATAATCTGTGTCGTGGCTCCGCTGCACGCGACGAAAAGAGCGTTCGGGTCATAAAGCAGGGGATACGAGACTCGAGAGCGGTAGCACGGGGCGCCACCTCCGGGAACATACGGCGGTACTAGCCCCGTCGAGAAAGAGTCGCCCAGCGCGACGTAGGTCAGCGGCACCGAGATCGTCGATGCGATGTCGAGCATCCATGTACCGTCCGAGTCAGAGGCCGTCGGCGAACTGGTCACCGGCCCGAAATCGAAGCTCTGCGAGGTCAGGCCATCCTCAAGCCTCTCGCTCGTCTCCGGCTTGGACGCAGCGGCAAGCTGAGCCTGCTGAGCGGGACTCAGCGAAGAGAAATCAAGCAGCGAGCCGTTGACGTCAACCATGCCGCAATCAGGCGGCCCGGGCCCAGAGTGCGATATCACCGCCGCCGTGAGGTCGCTCTGGACCGCGCCCAAGTCGGCCGCCGCCGCGAAGCTGGAACCAAAGCTAAAGATACTGCTGAGCGGCGCCCCTCCTAGCGGAACATTGCCCGATCCCGGACCAGAGATCTCCGCGCTGCAACTGGTGCCACGGCCGGTGTTGTCGGTCGTGATCGTCCCGCTCGCGGTCAAGGAATAGTCGGCTTCACCGTTCTGCAGCTGGTCTAACGACCCCGTCGCCGTCGCAGTCCAGCTGAACTCCATGTCCCAAGTGCTGATCCCACCAAAATTGTCGGTGGTCTCAGATTCGTGCCCCGAATAGGTCACCGTAGCCGCCGACGCACCATCGGCCGCGAAAGCTCCCGCCAAGCAGACGGACGCCGCTACGAGCATCGAAACGACAAACCGGAAACGGCGCCAATCCAAGCCCGAAAGCCCCAACAGCATGCTGATCGACTCCTCGTATACGCGACTCGACCCCAGTGCGCGCGCTTATACCACATTCGAACCATGCGGCTTGGATCCAACAGCACCCGTGGGACCCTGTGCTACGGATGAGCCGACAGGCCCGCGCAAGGGACTCCGGGCTGTTAGGTATACGCCGAGCGAAGATGCGGAACGGACATCCAGCCTCACCTGGGTCGTCGTCATGGTGCAGCGTCGGCCACAACTCTTCGAGTCGCTGCGCAGCTGAAGCTCCACCAGGGGATTGAGGCGTCCATAAAGCACATTGAGACATTTTCGCCTTGACGAGCCGGCGCCTGCCTGTGCTCCCACGTGCAGGCGGGCGCGCCAGAATCACACGACCCGACCACGCCAACCTCGCCGGTCGCCGTAAGCGGGCTCAGGCAGAGGCGTGCAGAATCCGCCGAATACAGAGGCACCGTCGCCACGCACAGCTCAGGTCCGCCGGCGTCAAACCCGGCCGAGTCGGCGCGCTCGCGAATTCACGCGTTTGCAGCAGTGAGGGCGCCAGCCTCGCCAGCATGAAAGCAGCAGCCGCACGGCTGCACGGGGTTGGGCTTCGACCCGGTCGATCAGCAGTGTCGAGCCGGTTGCCCAGATCGCCGGAGGAGCCATCTGCCGCGGCGCTCTAGGTGGCTCGTTTATGGCGATAGGGGACGCGACCCTGCGTTCGGCGAGACCGCCCAGTGCATTCCGAACAGCCGCGTCAAGCGGCTCGCCGAGACTGGCCGCGGGCAGCCCGATGCAGCCGTCTGATCAATTCGTCTGAGAGTGCTCGTATTCGCGCATGCGGCACTTTGGGGGTGGGTAAGGCGCCGTCCGGGTTGACAGCGGCGGGATCTTGGCGGACGATTGGGCCCGCGGCTCTCGGGGGACTGATGGGTCGTGTCATCGCCTATCCAACGCGGGGGAGGAGACTGCTGTGGAACTGATCGGAACTAGGTCGCGTCGCACTGGCATTGGGCGACTCCTGGCGGTCGTGGTGGTGGCGGGTGCCGGGTTGGCGGTCGGGGTGTCGTCGGGGGCCGCGGCGGGCGCTCCGTGCGGCTCGACCGGCGATTACTCCACGTCGGGGACGACGGCGACATGCGCGTACACGAGCGCAGGGACCGAGGACACGTTCAGCGTTCCGACAGGGGTCACGAGCTTGAGCGTTACTGCGGTGGGGGCGTCCGGTGGCATCGGATCCTTGGCCGGTGATGTTCCGGGCGCGGGTGCTGTGGTCGTGAACACAGGCCTTCCCGTGCCGACGGGTGCGTCGACGCTGTGGGTGGTTGTCGGCGGGCCAGGTGGGGGTGCCGTCACCACTTGCCCGGACTCAATTCAGGCGCCGGGGGGCTTTCCCGACGGTGGGCCGAGCGGCAGCAACGCGGGTTGTGAATATACCGATGGCGGGGGTGGCGGGTCCTCAGCGGTGTTGACTGAGCCACGCGCGACGGCAGTGAGCACTGGGCAGCTGACTGGGAACCTAGCGACCGACGCGCGGCTTCTGGTCGCCGGCGGTGGCGGTGGCGGCGGGGGGGCGGGGGGGGTCGGGGAGTCTTTCACGCCTGGTGGCAGTGCCGGGGACTCAACGGTCACTGGGGCAGGCGCCGGCGGGTGCAGTGCTCAGGGTGGCACGGGCGGGGTGGGGCCGACCGACGGTTCCGACGGCGGTGGCGCCGGCGGCTGCGGTCTGGGCACGCCGAGCGCGCCGGGCACGGCGGCCACGGGGGGCGAAGGCTCTAATGACGATCCACCAGGTGGGTATGACGGTGCCGGTGGTGGCGGCGGCTGGTTCGGCGGTGGCGGCTCTAATTTCCTCGGGTCTGGTGGCGGCGGATCGAGCTATGGCGGCGCTGGCCCGTCGAACGGAATCTCGATCACCACCGCGTCTTCCTCCCAGGCATCGGAGGTTGAGATCAGCTGGACGATCCCGAAGGCCACGCCGTTGATCAGCACCCAGCAGGAGCCGGCCTCGGCGACGGTCGGGTCGTCGATCGCGGATAAGGCGTCGGTCTCAGGTGGTGATAGCCCGACCGGGACGGTCACGTTCAACGTCTACAACAACTCGAATGGGACCGGCACACCGTTGTTCACCGACACGGAGAACCTCGTCGGCGGTAGCGCGACAAGTAAGTCCTACACACCGACCGCTGTCGGAACCGACTACTGGGTCGTTACCTACAACGGCGACAGCAACAACCAGGCCGTGACCAGCGCCACCGACGCCGAGCCGGTGAAGGTGACCGTGACACCCGCGTCGCTGTGCCTGCTCACCGGGCGGTACGTCGAGGGCTCCGCGAAGTTCCAGGCGTTGCCGCCCGCGCAGCAACGCCTGATCGAGGCACTCGTCACGGCTGTGTGCCGACCGCTGAACAGCATCAGCGCTCGCCTCACCGCGAAGCAGACTGCGGCCTTGATCGCGGCCTACGATACCGCGGTCAATGGCCTCGCCGCTACCGGCTGGCTGACCTCTGGGCAGGCAAGCAACCTCAAAGCCCTCGCCGCAACACTCTGAACCACCGCTCATCGAAAGGGGCGCCCCACGAACGTGTGGGCGCCTCGACGACCATGCACGCCCGCCGCGAGCGGAGTGTCGGATTCGCGTGGGACGAGCGGCGATCGTGTCGGTCCTCGCGCGTAGCGTCCGGCCGCCGACTCCACGCGATAGGGGCAGCGATGGGCGCGACCTGCTCGACATCAAAGCGCAAGCGCGGGAGCCGCTGGTCAGGTCGATCGACGCGCTCCAGTGACCGCGTCCGGCGCGAGCGGATTTGGGCGAACGCGGTCGTCAGCTGTGGCGCTGATCCCGGCCGACCCGGACGGATGCTTGGTCGCGAGGCGCTTGCGTCGCGGCCTTCGGCGGCAGGACGAATGCCTTCGCCCGCGCCGCGGTAGCGGACGCACCCATGAGGGAGTGATCCGTCACCGCTTGGTAGCGTGCACGGTCGTCGCGGCAGGTCGCCGAAGCCGCAGCGTTGACGCCTATCCAGACCTGACCCGGCGGGCCTCGTCATTGAGCGGTTCCCGCGTCCTTGCGTCTTGCGAGCGCGATGGGCGCCAGCGGATCCACGTCGACGCCACCGCGCCCGGCGCTAGCAAATAGCGCTGCGCACCCTCGTCCAGCCCGGCCTCCTGCGCCGCTCCTCCCCCACATTTCGGCGCCTTGCGTCGCCGGGAACGGGACGTTATAGTCGCGGCGCTCATCGATTGCCGCGGGGCCGCGGCGGCTAGGGGTTCCACACAGACGCCGACCTACGACTTCGAGGCGTTCGGTGACGCGTCCTCGATCGCCGCGCAGGGCACGACGGTTCACTATCTCTCCAAGTTCGTGAATCCCGCGCACCCCCTCCCAACGGGCTGCGATGTCATCTTCCGCGGCGTCGCGCCGGGCGCGTCGCTCGCTGCGATGAAGGTGTTTGGCAACGACCGGACGCCGCTGTCGACGATCTTGGAGGGGATGGATTGGGCCGTGTCGGTCGACCACGTCGACGTGCTCAACGAGTCGGTGGGGATCGACGCTATCCCGGACACCGGTCAGAACCTCCTCGTTCAGTTCAACCGGCAGGCGGTGGCGGCGGGCGTGACCGTGGTTGCCGCCAGCGGTGATGAGGGGGCCGGCAACATGATCATCTCCCCGGCCAGCGACCCGAGCGCGATCGCCGTGGGCGCGAGCACGCAGCTGCGGACGCTGGCGGAGACCGGGGAGGCGGGCGGCGATCTGGTCGGCAAGGGTTGGCTGAACGACAGCATCAGCGACTTCAGCTCCTCGGGGTTCACGGAGAACGGGCGGACGCTGGATCTCGTGGCTCCGGGCGATCAGAGCCTGGAGACGTGCACGCCTGACCCGCTTTACCTCAACTGCCAGAGCCTCGGCACAGGTTTGTCGGATGTGGCCTACTTCTCGGCGACGAGCGAGTCGGCGCCGATCGTTGCTGGCGTCGCCGCGCTGGTGATCGAGGCCTACCGGAACACCCACGGGGGCGCCAGCCCCGCGCCGGGGCTGGTACGCCAGATCCTGCTCAGCACCGCGAACGACCTCGGCTACCCGAGTAGCGAGCAGGGCGCGGGTCTCGTCGATGCCGCGGCTGCCGTTCACGCGGCCGAGACGATCGATTACGGTGACGGTGCGCCGCCGGCCGACAACCCCACCGGCTCGGCGGGCTCGGCCCCGAGCGCGCCCGTCTTCCTCGCCTCGCCGGGCCAGCTTGATCTGGTCGCGACGGCCGGGCACGGCAGCGTTGGCCAGGTAACCGTCCGCAACCCGTCCGCCGTGGCCGAGCGCATCTCCGCCGGTGTCCGGTCGCTGGGCGTGCCCTTCGCCCACCAGCAGGGTCAGGTGACCCTCGACCCCGCCACCGATCCGACGTTTGTCGATGACTTCGGCACCACGCAGAGCTACCAAGAGGTCACCTTCACCGTGCCGACCGGCGTCGATCTGCTCGGCGCGTCCGAGGTGCAAGCCGGCGATGGCCTGCCCGTGCAGATGACGCTGTTTGACCCGCTTGGTCGCCTCGCCAACTACACCGTGGCCCCGGGTCCCGCCGATTACAGTCGCGCCGAGGTCAGCGATCCCGCGCCGGGAAGGTGGACGGCGGTGTTCTACGCCCCCCAGTCGGGTGGCTTCAGCGGCAGCGTGCTCTACGACTTCACATTCTCGCGCTTCACCTCGCTCGCCGCCGTGCGGCCGACGTCGCTGGTGATCCCGCCGGGCGGCCACGGCACCGTCGTTGTAAGTCTGCCGCCGTCGGCGACGCCCGGCGATCGCGGCGACGACCTTATGCTCAGCAACGGCGTCGGCCAGCAGAGCGTCGTGCCCGTCGTGGTGCGCACGCTCGTGCCGCTAAACGGCGGGCGGGGAACCTTCACCGGGACCGTCACGGGCGGTGACGGGTATTCGGGGATCGGCTCGCGGGACACCTTCCAGTTCGACGTGCCCCCTGGAACTCCCGCTATCGGCGTGAACGTGAGCCTGGCGAACGCGCCCGGCACGCAGCTGTACGGCTTCCTCGTGGGACCCGACGGCGAAACGAGCGCGGAGGGGGGCACGGTCGACGACGGTTCCGGAAACCAGGTGATGCAGCTCCACCACCTCGCGCCGCTGCCCGGGCGCTGGACATTCGAAGAGTACGCCAACGATCCGGTGGGCGGGACATCGATCGCGCCGACGTTCACCGGCCTCATCTCACTGGCGCCCGTCCCTGTCACGGCCACCGGTGTGCCGGACGGCTACCAGGCCCGGATCCCAATCGGTGGCAGCCGAACGGCGTCGGTCACGGTGACCAACCCTGGCCCGTCGCCGATCAGCGTCTTCCTCGATGCGCGCCGCTACACGAGCTCGCAGTACGCGCTCGTGCCGCTCAACCACGCGACCGTCACGCTGCCGCGCACGAGCTCGTCGCCGCATTTCCTCATCCCGACCCAGACGACGACGCTCCAGGCCGCCGTCAAGGCGACCGCTCCCGTCGAGTTCGACTGGGGGTTCTACGACCCGTCGCTGCTCGGAACGGGCTCTGGAGACTACGCGTCGAGCACGTTCAGCGCGCGGGAGGTGGCCCCGGTGGAATGGGAGATCGATCCAGCCCTCGTCGGGCCCCTGGCCGGACCCACGGTCGCCACCGCCACCGCCGGGATGATCGCCACGACGCGGACGTTCGAGCCGTCGGTCAGCTCGTCGACGGGAGACGCCGAGCTGGCGACCATCGATCCCAACGCCCCCGCCGCGACACCGGTCACCATCCCGCCCGGTGGGAGCGCGAAGGTCACCGTCACGTTCACCCCCACCCCGGCCGACGGAAGGTACATCGCCGGAGATCTCTACGTCGTAGACGATGTCGCCTCCGGCCCCGCGTTCAACGAGCTCGCCAAGATCCCTTACTCGTTCCAGAGCGGCTGAGGCTGCGCAGCGTGGCAGCCCGCCTGCAGCGACAGCTTCCGGTCCGGATCGGCCCGGGAGCAGCGCCACAGCTGACGATCGCGTTCGCCCAAATCCGAGCGTGCCGGACGCGGTCACCGGAGCGCGTCGATCGACCTGACCAGCGGCTCCCGCGCTTGCGCTTTGATGTCGAGCAGGTCGCGCCCATCGCTGCCCCTATCGTGTGAAGTCGCCGGCCACGCGGCCTCGGGCCGGGCCGGGCCGAAACAGGTCTCGCTGACGCTCACACGCGTTTGCACAAGCGAGCTGAATGGATCGATGGGCACAAAAGCGCAAGCCGTCGGCAGACCCCAGTTTCGTGAGCGGTCTCAGGCTACCGCCGCAGCACCCGAGAAAGTCAGCGATTCGCTGACCAACGAGGTGAGGTGCGGAGATGCCGAGGGTCACTATCTGACCGAGGCTGTGAAGGACGCGATCTGGGTGCTGCGAGCGGAGGGTGTGAGCGAGGCCGAGATCGGCCGCCGGCTCGGCCTGCCGAAGCGGACGGTGAGTAAGTACCTGTAGAGGATGGGAGGGATCCGGCCGAAGGCCGGCTGTCGGCCTGAGCGTTGTCTGACCCTTGCTGAGCGTGAGGAGATCTCGCGCGGGATCGCGCGAGGACGGTCAGCTCGGGCCATCGGTCGCTCGCTCGGCCGTTCCCACACCACGATCTCTCGCGAGATCAACCGTTGCGGCGGCCGTCGGCGCTACCGCGCCCACACGGCCGAGCGGGCGGCCTGGCGTCGGGCGCGACGTCCTCGGCTGACGAAGCTCGAGCTCTGTCCCGAGCTGCGTGAGCTTGTCATCGAGCGGCTCGGGCAGGATCACTCCCCGCAGCAGATCTCGGGCTGGCTGCGATTCTCATACCCCGACAATGACGAGATGCAGGTCTCGCACGAGACGATCTACCGGGCGCTGTACGTCCAGGCGCGCGGGTCGCTGCGCCGCGAGCTCACCCGGCGTCGCTCTATGGAGGACGGCGGGTTGTCAACTGATCGATGATCTGGTGGTGGTGTCGTGGTCCTCGGCAGGGGTCGTGGTGGCGAGCTTGACGCAACTCTCTATCGCCTGATCTCGTGAGGACCAGGTTCTATGGGTGTCTGGCTCCGGTGGCGCATCTCAGAAAGGGCCGTCTATGCGGCCAGAGACGCCGTGGCGCCTGCCGGAGCGAAGTGTTGATCACGGGTGAGCATGTGCCAGATCGCCTCGGCGTGGGGGCGGGCGATGTCGACTTGGGCGACCTTCGCGCCGCGCCAGATCGCCTCGGCGTGGGGGCGGGCGATGTCGACTTGGGCGACCTTCGCGCCGCGCTGCTTGCCCAGCCGGGCCTTGTTACGCTGGTAGCGGTCGCGGTAGACGGGGTGACGGCAGGCGTGGGTCGCGGCTTCCATCAGCGCCCACCGCAGTACTTCGGGCCGGCGTGTGTGAGCGGCCCGCGGCGGTCGGTGTTCCCGGACTGGTAGACGCGGGGGCACAGCCCGGTGTAGCCGCACAGCTTCGCGGGCGAGCTGAAGCGGTGAATGTCGCCGATCTCCGCGGCGATCGTGTAGCCGAGCACCCACGCGATCCCGGGCGCGGTCATCAGCGTCGGGATGTACGGGTGGTCGGCGCCGAGCGCCTTGAGCTCCCGGTCGATGTCGGTGATCTGCGCCTCGAGGTCGTCGATCATCGCGATCGCAGCCAGCACGCCGCCACGCCACGGCTCGGGAAAGTCCAAGCGGGCGAGCAACTTTCGCCCTTGGCGGCCGAACAGGTCACTCACCGGGCAGGTATGCCCGAACGCGAGCAGCTGCGCATGGATGCGGTGTTTGAGCGAGGAGCGCTTGCGGACCAGGTAGAGCCGCCAGCGCGCCCGCTCGCACTCCTGACGCTGCTCGAAGGACGCCAGCCAGATCGCCGGGACCAGGTCTCGACGAGAGAGCTCGGCCATTACCCACGCGTCGATCCGATCGTTCTTGCACGCCAGCGGCGCCAGCCCCTTGACCTTCTGCGCGTCGGCGACCTCGACCTCCCACCCGCACCGCTCGAGCGTGTCGTGCACGAACCTCGCGCCATTCATCGACTCGATCGCTGCACGCACCTCCACCGGCCCGTGCCACCGCTCAACGCCGGCCACCAATCCCTGCAGACCGTCGCCATCCGGAGGCGCGGCAGCCATCTCAACCCGCTCACCTTCCTCATCGAGCAGGCAATAGTCCAACCGACGACAACTCAAATGCAATCCAGCGCGCAACATGAAGTCAGGCCTCCTTCGGGCTCGCTCCTTCGGTGACACGCCGGAGCGTGCCACCGAGGGAGGCCTCCTTCATGACACTCAGAACAGGGCGTCAGAAGCGCTTCGCCCGGGCACACTCCAACCGTGGCCAGGGTCCCGGCCGGATCGCCGGGATGGTGATGATCTCCGAGCGCCCACCGGAGGTCTGCGACCGAGCCGTCCCCGGGCACTGGGAGGGCGACTTGCTGATGTGAACCCGCGACTCGGCGATCGCGACCCTGGTCGAGCGCCAGACCCGCTACTGCCAGCTCGTCGCGTTGCCCGAAGGAACCAACGCCGAGCCGGTCTGCGAGGCACTCAAGGCGAGCATCAGGACGCCGCCCGCCCAGCTGCGCCGCTCGCTCACCTGGGACCAGGGAAAGGAGATGGCGGAGCACCGACGGTTCAGCATCGCGACCGGCGTCGAGGTCTATTTCTGCGATCCCCGAAGCCCCTGGCAGCGAGGGTCGAACGAGAACACCAACGGCCTCCTGCGCCAGTACCTCCCGAAGGCAAGAGCCTCGCCGGGGTGACCCAAGCAGAGCTCGACGAGGTCGCCCGCAAGCTCAACGACCGGCCCCGTCAGACGCTCGGCTTCCGAACCCCCGCAGAGAAACTCACCGCGCTGATCGACGGGCTCCACACGGGCGGCCCCGAGCGCTGACTCGCTTCGGCCTACGGCCTTCGCTCGACAGCGCTCGGATCGGATGAGACGATACGGACGTCAAGGGGCGGTGCACTAACCGGTTGAGGTCAAGGTCAAAAGCGGGTCTCCGAGCGACCCGCGACGAAGTTGCGCCGGGACACGAGGACAGGTCTCGGCTGTATGCCGACCGAAACGTACGGCTGCAATCCGCCGGGAGCAGAAGCATCAACCGCCGCTCCAGGGAACGGCGACACCTCCTCGTTTGGTGAATGCAGAACTGAGCTTGGGCTCGGTCGCGTATCTGGTCGTGCTCAAAGTCGGCAGCGTTGTTGAGACTGCCGCTCGTCGATTCGAAGCAGCGGTAAGCGCGAGACCTGCCGCTCAATCTTGTTCTCCTTTCGTTGTACGACGTTATAGACAACGATGGCCGACTACCTATGAATTTCCGACAACCTCACGCCACCCCGACACTCTCGATCCCGCTGCCCTTCACGGCCCGGAAGCAACACCGAAGGCGACCCGATGCTCGCCACGCGGGAAAGCAGGTCGGTTCTGGAGGCGCAGCCAGCCCTGCGTTCGTGTTGACGCGGGTACCGCCGAGCGGTCCGACGTGATCGCGCCGTGGGCGCATAGCCCCGTCAGTGCGAAAACATGCGAACACCTCATGTGCGACGCCGGGCGCGAGATCGCGGCTGATGATTGGCTCAGGCTCCCTGAGTCCGCGGGCGTGCGTTGGCGGATCCCCCTGAGACGTTGGACCGAGACCTTCGTGGCGGAGCGCGAACGCGATCGAGAGGGAGGCGGGAGCAGCCTGGCCGGTTTTGTCATCCGATGGTCGCGCTCGTGACGGGGCTACAGTCCGCTCTCAACCGAAGATTGCTCGTTCTCTGGGGCGCTGGCACCGAGAAGAGCCCGGAGCCTTGCTCGAGCTCGATGAGCTCTGACGCGGACCACGTTGGCCGAGAGCCCGAGGACCTGCGCGACCTCGGCGGGGGTGAGCTCGTCCCAGGCGATCAATGTGATGATCTCGCGGTCGATGTCGGCGAGGTCGTTGAGCGCGTCGCGCAGCCGTTCCTGCTCCTGACCGAGTGGATCAAGTCTCAGGGCGTCAGCTGCCCGGACTTCGTCCGCGAGTGCGTCGGTGGCCGTCGCGAACCGGTTCTGCCGCTGGTGCGCTCGTCGCATCACGTTCCGCGCGACGCCGAATAGCCACGGGCGGGCGTCGGTTCCACCCGGGATTCGGTCGCGTTTGCTCCAAGCAACGAGATATGTCTCGGCGAGGCAGTCGGCTGCGTCCTCGGGAGTCGGGCAGCGTCGCAGCAGGAACGCCAAGAGGTCGGCGTTGGTCTGGTCGTACAGGGCGCTGAAGTCCGGCGAGTCAGCGCCTTGTCTCATAAACGACCTTCTGCGCGTCCCGGTCGGAAACCATCTGTCCGTTGGGGAGATCCTCGATGGAATTGACGATCGCCTGGCTGAGGTAGACCGTGTAGCTGTTGGGGGTTCCAGCGGGGAACGATGGCGCGCCCGGGGTGCCGCTGCCTACGCGCTTGAGGTAGATCAGCTCGGTCTCGAGCACCCTGCTGGTGTTCGGATCAAAGATCATCACCTGGCCCGTGTAACTCGCGCTTGGACCTATCACCGCGACTCCCCGCCGGCCGATCTCATCGCTCCGCTGCCCGAGCAGCCGCACACCCGGAAGGTGCGCGACCACGCTGAACAGCGCAGAGCGCAGCGTCGGTGAGGTCGCATCGATCAGCAGCCGACCGGTGATCAGCGAGAACACCTCGGCTGGCGTCGGTGGGCTATTGATGGCGTGGCTTGGCGCGGGTGGGCTATTGATGGTCCGCACCTCCTCCTTGATCGCGCGGAGCAGCGCGGCGGGCCCCGTCGGGAGAGCAGGCCCGAAGAAGCCACCGCCACCGCCCAATCCGTGAACGTACGGGTTCGGCGGCCAGATCACGTCACTGCCCTGATCAGAGGCGACGTGATCAAGCTGAGCGAGCGTCATCCCATGTGCGCGGGCGATCAAAGCGTCCCGGGCCGCGAAGAACCGCTCTCGCAAATCGGTCAGCCGAACCCGCTTCTCCCCGCTTCGCTTGAGCCACAACTGCGTGGTGTTGGTCTGCCAGAACCGAACCCCGAAACGATGTCCCGCGCTGTCCGAGCTTCCGCCAGAGGAGGTCAGGCCATTCAAGGTCTTCAAGTACTCGTATTGGTGGGCGGTCAGCGACACGGCCGGCTGACGCCGAGCCGTGTACGCGGCGCGCTCTAGAACTACCGCGGCCGAGGCCGGCCCGGGACCAAAGGAACGCTCCCTACTTCCTCGCTGCTGCTGCGGCAGCAGCGCGTTCGCCGCAAAGACAGCGGCCGCGAGCCCCGCTACGCTCGCCGCCAGCACAGCAAACCGCCGCCGCCCGCGACCCCGCAGCCGAATCCGCGACCTTCCTCGATGCCAACCATCGCGTGGGTGGCCAACGAGAGCCTCACGGGCGACGACGTCACGAAGCGCATTCCGGGCATCGGCGACGGTGTCCAACTCAAGCGCCCTGCGATTAACCGGATCCACGGACCTCAGCAGGCGGTCAACTTCGTCGTCAGAGCAAATCATCGGTGGCATCGGGCCTCTCTCGGTCGTGGCAGCACCTATACATCCACGAGAAGGCCGGCTTCATTACAACCGGTCCGAACCAACCGCCTCACATGGTCGCAGTCAGCCTTCCCCACCGCCCCAACTCTCGCCGCCCAGATGCCGAGCGATGGACGGCTATTCGCTGGGCGGTGCCGGCCACCCGTCGTGGAGCCCAAGACTGTCGCGTGCTTCCGCGGTCGCATCGGCAAACTCGCGCCGGTTCTGCTTAGGGTTTCCCGTGGCGGTCCGGAACGGGAGCTCCACCTCGAGCGGCAAGGATGTCCAAGGGTTCTTCCACAGCGTCAAGTGCGGCTCTAGGAGGACCCACGGATTGATGTGCCGCGCAGTAAGGACCGCAGACACCCGGGTAGCACGTTGCTCCTGTCCCCATTGCCAGAAAGCGTGAGGGTCTCGGGCCGCCTCGCCATCGCCGATCGATCCGGTGCCGTCGACCACCGGCACTCTGATCACCTGGGGGCCGTAAAGCGCCTGTTCGATCGATTCGTCTGTCGCAAAATCGCGCAGGCACAGCGCGCCGATCACGAACGGCTTGTCGGGCCGACCGTACCTAGTCGATTTCGCACGGAGATCGGACTCGATGTACTGACGTTCATCGACGTAAGCGGCCCAGCTCGAACCCATGCCGATCATTGGGAACAGCGGATCGCCGCGCATGGCTTCGTCTCGCGCATGTACCCGAAACTGCAGCACCCAGTCCTGAGCGTGTAGGTCGAACTCCGGCTGCGCACCGTCGGAGTTCACCACCGTAGCCCAGTCGAGTGAGTTCAGCCGCGCCTCGAGCTTGGGGACGATGTCGCGGCGCGATGGGGTCTTGCGGCCCTTCGCCCGGTACCTGGATGGCGACCCAGAAGTCTGGGTTCTGTGCCTCATCGACGAGGTCCAGCACGACGTTCCGCCGCCTGAGAGCCGCCATCGCGTCCTTGGAGTACCCGACGGTCGTTGCCTCGAGGTAAAACTCACCGCCCTCACCGATGACGAGGAAGTCCGGTCGCCCCGCGGCCGGCGTGCCATCGCGCTTCGAGCCTGAGACGCCGATCCACTGAAGCACCGGGCTGAATGACGCCCAGTCCCGACAGCCGGCAGCAGAGAGACCGCTCTCGCGATGCCTCGGGCATACCGCCGGTGCTCGCGGTCGCCCTCGCTAGCGCGGCTGGCGGGGAACGGCGCGGCGACCGAGGCGTCATGAACATCGCCACCCGGGCGAAGAACACGCTCGTGGCGAATCTCGGGACTATGGGCGACGGCGCCCCGGCGTCCCGCATTGGTGCGGCGGCCGTATTCGTGATGCGGGTGCGACGGGCGTAGGATCGCGTCAGTGGATCGTGATATCGCACATGCGCTAGCCGGGTTCGCCGAGCAGTCCGGGCGGGGGCTGGATGGCCTCGACCGCAAGGCACTGTTTGCCCAGCTCGAGGAGCGACATCGCGAGCTGCTCGCGGCCATCGCCTGGTTCCTCGACGAGCGGCAGCCCGACGGGGCGATGCGGATCGCGAACGCGCTCGCGCGCTTCTGGACGGCAACCGGTCGGCTCGAGGAGGGATCGCAGTTGTTTGGCCACATCCTGGCGGCGGCGAATGGTTCAGAGGCCTATTTCGGTCGTGCTTGCTTCGAGGCCGGTCTCGTCGAGTTCTGGCGGGGTGACGATGACCGGGCCTCTGCGCTTCACCGTCGAGCGCTTGAGGTTGGCCGACGGAGCGGCGATGCGACCATATCCGCGCTCGCCCTGACCGGCCTCGCACGCATTGCGCTCCGGTCGAACCAACTTGACGACGCGCAACAGCTGTGCCGCGAAGCGCTCACCGCGAGCCAGGGCGAGGGAAGTCCACTCGGGCGCGCGAACGCGCTGCACGTCCTCGGGGTGGCGGCCCAGATGGCCGGCAACCTCTCCGACGCGCGCGAGTTCATGGGTGAGCGTATGGTGCTTGCCCGCGAACTCGGACAGTACGGGGGGATTGCCGCAGAAGCGGCGAATCTCGCAATGGTTGAGCACCAACTTGGCGACCTCGACCGGACCGAGGCGCTCGCCTGCGAAGCGCTTGAGATCGCTCTCCGGCGCGAGGACGAATGGATGTTCCCCTACCTGCTCAGCCGCCTGGCAGCGGTCGCTGCGGAGCGCCGCGAACTCGAGCGTGCGGCGACGCTCATCGGTGCAGCCGACGCGATGATGGCCGCGCAAGGCGCCGCGTGGCCGCCTGACGAGCGACCGCACTACGAGCGCACCGTCAGCACGCTCGCCAGCGCGATGGGTGATGCGGGCTTTGAGAACGCCCGCGCCCGAGGACAAACGCTGGCTACGCACCAGGCCGTCGAGCTCGCGCTCGCAGCCACTCCCCCGGACGTCCGCTGAGGTCTCGAGACGTCCTCACCATGCGAGGACATCACCCCCACGAGCGCCATGGTCGCGGTCACGAGTGTGGCGCAAGCCCGGAGCGTGCCCGCCAGTGACCAGCACGGTCCGAGGCGCCCAGCACCAGTCGACGTGGGCGTCGTGGCCGCTTGTGTCCGGAGCAGCATCGCGGCCGAGAGCGGCACGTCGACGACGAGCGCGCTACTTACGAGCGCCGGTTCGACACCGGCCTGGACATCAGTGCAGCCAAAGTTGGTCGAGCAGCGCCCCGATGGTCGGCACGTATTGGTAGTCGCCGACGCGCTGTGAGACGAGGTCGGTCTCGTTCTCGGTAACGGTGGCCACCACGGGGGCGAGGTTGGTGGTCAGGCGGTCGGCTTGTGCCCATAGGCTGTTGGCGACGGACGGGTTGGTCACCTGGAGCTCTGCGGCTCGCTCGGCGAGACGATCCACGGCGGGATCGCAGAACTCCGAATGGTTGGCCACCTGCGCCGGCGGATGCCAAGCACCGCAGCTGAGCTGCAGGGTCAGCCATTGAGACGCTGACGGGTAGTCCGCGGTCCACGACTGCGTGTCGACCTGCGGGGGGGCGTGGTAGTTGTTGAGCACCGCGATGAACAGGGATGGCGCAACGACTCGGAGGCGTGCGCGGTACCCGAGCTTGCGCAGCAAGCCGACTGTATAGGCGCCTACCGGCTCGCCCGTGGGACCACCAGCCGCCCCCTGCGTGAGGACGGTCACGGTCTCACCCCGGGTTCCGGACGCGGCGATCAACCGACGGGCGCGCGCGAGGTCAGGCGCCGTCCAGCGTCGAGAGGCATTTGGATCGAGCGTGTACGGACAGTACGGTTGGTGGCCGGGGATCGTTGCGGGAATGATCTGACAGGTCGGTGAGGCGTCCTCGAGGCCGCCGTAGAGGTTGGTGATCACGCGTCGGTCGATCGCGTAGTTGAGCGCCCGCCGCACGAGCAGGTTGTTGAACGGTGGCTCGTGAGTGTTGAGGCTGATCCAATCGGTGTCGGGCAGCGGCTCGGTGTGCAGGAGCCCCGGATATTGGAGAAGGATCGTCCGAAGCTGGCCCGGGGTCGGTTGATCGAACGTGTAATCGGCACGGCCGGCGAGGACGGCATCGATGTCGGCAGTCGCCGTGCCGTTCGAGTAGACCAGGATCCGGTTGGGATAGCCGGCGGGTTGGGCGGCCGGCGCCCATTCGTGGAAGTACGGGTTGCGCTCGAAGTCGATCAGCACCCCGGGCACGTAGCGGACGATGCGATACGGACCGGTGCCCGGTCTGATCCCCCCGCCCGGCGGCTTCGGCGCGAAATACGGCAGGCCGAGGGCGAGCAGAATGTCTGGGTCGGGATGCGACAGGTGCAGCGTGACGGTGCCGGCGCGGTCATCGGCGATCACCGCCCGCGCCAGGTTGCAGCTCCGCGCACCCGGACAGGCGAGCGCCCCGGCGAGCGTGCCGATATACGACGCCTCGACGTCGGAGCCTTGGGCCGCGTCCTCGAGGCCGCGCACGAAGTCCGAGGCGCGCACTGGCGCGCCGGTCCAGTAGCGCAGGCCGGGCCGCAGGCGGAACGTGTAGACGAGCCCGTGATCCCGCGGCGCCGGGATGACGAGCGCCAGGTCGGGGACGAGCGTGTCGGGGCTGGCCGGCGAGTTGGAGAACGACAGGAGGCTGTCGTATGCGAGCGGCCGCACGTCAGGGGGTAGGTCGCAACATGAGCCCGGGTCGATCTGGTCGATCGGCCCCTCCAGGCGCGCGATCAGAGTTCCGCCGCGGTGATCGGCGCCGATCCCGCGTACGCCGACGAGCAGTCCGCGGGGACCCGGTGCGAGCGCGGTCGCCGGCGACGGGATCGCGATCTCACGGGCCTGTCCGGACGGGGTGACCGTGGTCAGCTCGGGCTCGTCCCCCGCGACCCAAACGTCGCCTCCGGTCGCGGCGAGCGCGCTCGGCGATCCGGTCACGGCGCGTGTCAAGACCACCGTGTCGCTGGACGGATCAATCAGCGATACGGTCGAATCGAGTTCGTTGGCGACCCACACGCCGCGCGAGCCGATCGCGATCGCGGACGGTCCCGACCCCACTGAGATCGTCTGGACGACCTGACCTGTCTGAGCGTCGAGCTGCACGACGACGCTCGAGCCCTGGAGGGCGACCCAGACGGCCCCGTCACCGACCGCGACGGCGACCGGCGACGAGCCGATCCGCGTTGTCCCGAGCACGGTGCCCGTTAGCGGATCGACTCGAGTCACGGTCCCACTGCCGGCGTTCGCGACCCAGATCGCGCCGGCTCCCGCAGCGACGCCCACTGGATCCCCCCCGACCGCGATCTGCTGAACGATCTGATCGGTGGCGATGCTGACCCGCGCGAGGCGGTCATCGAGGGAATCGGCGACCCATGCGTCGCCTGAGGCGATCGCGATCCCGCTGGCACCGTGACCCACGAGAATCGTCTGGACAACGGTCGAGGTGGCCGGATCGATCCGCGTCAAAGTCCCGTCGTCGTAGGAGGTCGCCCACTCCGCCCCGGCGCCGGCGATGATGTCGCTCGGGATTGCGCCCAGACCAGCCGCGCTCTGCGGCCGTCCGCTTGGGATCGCCAGCTCTCCGATAGCCGGGACTTGCAGCCTCCCGCCAACCGCGGACGCGCCCGGGTTCTGAGCTCCCCGAACGATCCCCACGACGGCCGCCACCGCCAGGAGCAACGTCACGCCTAGGAACAGAGCGCGGCGTCCGGATCGCCGACGCGTGAGGGTCGGCGCGCCCGCGGCGCCCACCTCGTCCTTGCGCGCGACGAGGCTCGGATCATGCTTCAGAATCCGCGCCTGGAGCTCCCGCAGGCCGGGTCCCGGCTCGAGCCCCAGCTCGCTGGTTAGATTAGATGGTTGCGAATCTCGCGGTAGACCTCGAGCGCCTCCGTCTGGCGACCGGCGCGATACAGCGCCACCATGAGGAGCTCGCGGATCCGCTCACGCGTGGGATTCCGGGACGCGTCCGCACTGAGTTGCGCGATCATCTCCGCAGGGCGGCCGGCGGCGAGGTCTGCCTCAGCCCGAGTCTCGATTACGGCCAGACGCCGGTCTTCGAGTTCGGCGGCATCCGGGCGGACGGCCCGCTCCTCGGCGATACCCGCCAACGCCGGCCCCCGCCACAGCGCCAGCGCCTGCGTGGCGATATCGCTCGCTCCCTCGGCGTCTCCCTCGGTCAGAGCCGTCCGAGCTCCGTCCGAGAGCGCGATGAACAGCTCGTGGTCAAAGCGATTACCGTCGCGCACCAGCCGGTAACCCCCGGGCACGGACACCAACGTCTCGGAACTCGCTCCGGAGGCGCGCAACGCCGTCCGCAGCCGCGACACGTACGACTCGAGTGACTCCGACGCACTGGCGGGCGGCGCCTCGGGCCACAACGCGTCGACCAGCTCGCTGCGGGACACAAACTCCCCCGCGCGCATGACCAGGACTGCCAGGAGAACCCGCGGCTTGCCGCCGCCGAGCGTCACCGGCCCGGACGGTCCCACGGCCCCGAGCGGCCCCAACACGTAGAACTCGACCAACCCGCGCGAACTCTACGCCTTTCACGTCGAATGCAAGGAGGTTGCAAGCAATCTGCAATCCACTTCGGAGAAGCTCGGCTCGTCAATCAGCTCGATTCAGGAGCAGCCCGCATGAACACGCGCCTGAACTTGATCCTCGCTATCTCCCGTGCCGTGAAGCCGGCCGTCCTGCTACTGATCATGCTAGCGCTGCTGGCTGCTGGCGCGGGCGCGAGTTCCTCTGGCACGGGGCCAAACGATGCGCAGCGCGGATCGATCGTGCTCGACGGGAGCCCCGGTGTCCCGGTCGCCAATCCGAGCACCGACACGGTGTACGTGCCGATTCAGTGCAAGGCGAGCTTCTGCTCCACTCCCGTTCTCGGTCACGTCCTCGATGTGATCAGCGCCGCCCATTGCAACGCGAACGTGATCACTGGCTGCCGGGTACTCGCCAGGGTCGCGGTGGGACCCAGCCCGCTCGACGCCGTGCTCGACGAGCAGACCGACACGATCTACGTGGTCAACGGGACGCCGAAGTCGGGGAGCGTCTCGGTGGTGAACGGCGCTCGCTGCAACGCCACGGTGACCAGCGGCTGCAAGCGGGCCGTCGCGACGATCAAGACAGGAAATTTCACGGTCGCGGGCGCGCTCGATCCAACGACCCATACGCTCTACACCGTAAGCATCAAGGGCGAGGTGTTCGTGATCAACGTCGCGAGCTGCAACGCGATCACGACTACCGGGTGCCGGCAGCGCGTCAGGAAGGTCAGGGACAGCGGCGATCCCGCTGCCATCGGGGTCGACGTTGCGACCGACACGGTCTACGCCGCCAACGACGGGCCCACGGGCAACGGCGACACCGTGTCGGTGATCGACGGGGCCAGCTGCAACGGCAGCGACGGACACGGCTGCGGCCAGCCGCTGCGGACGATCAAGGTCGGCACGAATCCGTTCTGGGTCACGGTCGACCAGGCCACGGAAACGATCTATGTCCCGAGCTTCAACGACGGCACCGTCTCGGTCATCAACGGCGCGCGCTGCAACGCCAAGATCGCCTCGGGCTGCCGGCAGGCACCCCGGACGGTGACGACCGGCGCGGGAGCGGGATTCGTCGGCATCGACCAAAACGTGCACACCGCGTTCGTTCTCAACAGCTTCGACGACACGCTCTCGGCGATCAACACCAGCCGCTGCACGGGCAACTCGACAGCCGCATGTCCCAGGCTGGCGCCCGCTCAACAAGCAGGGTCCAACCAAGACCCGGGATACGCCCAGTTCCCCACCCAATTTGCGCTGATCCCGCACACCGGCTCCGCCTACATCCTGAACGTCGGCGGCTCCAACGTTCTCGCGATCGCCGACGTCCGCCGCTGCGACGCCGTCAACACCTCCGGTTGCCGCGTCAACGCCCCCAGCGTTCCCGATCACGAACACCTGGCCGCGATCGACCCTGCCACCGACACGATCTACGCCAGCAACGTCAACCTGCCGCAGATCGACGTGCTGAACGGAGCGACCTGCAACGCCCACGACCTCTCCGGATGCGCGCCGGTCGCTCACATCCCGATCGGACACCCCGGCGTGAACGTGGGCGCGATCGATGACGCCAACCACACCCTGTACGCCGCCGACGGCACCTCCGGCACGATCGCGCTGATCAACACCGCGACCTGCAACGCCACCAACACATCGGGCTGCAGCGCCCGCCCGCCCACGACCATGCCCGGTCCAAATCCGGGCTCGCCCGTGCTCAACCCAACCACCCAGACCCTGTACACCGCGGTCGGCAAGAACGGGAAGCACGTCGCTGTCCTGAACGCCGCGACCTGCAACGCCCAGACGACCGCCGGCTGCGGACAGACGCCCGCACTCATTCCGGTCGGCCCGTTCACGAGCCAGCTCGCCGTCAGCGTCGCGACCGACACGATCTACGCCCCCAGCGCAGGCCAGTCCTACAGCGGCGACACGGTCGCCGTGATCAACGGCGCAACATGTAACGGGACCACCCACTCCGGCTGCGGCCAGCCCGCCGCCACCGTGACCGTCGGGCTCGGACCCGATGGGGCCGCAGTGAACGATCTGACGCACACCCTGTACGTGGCCAACAACGCCGACGGCGATCACCCCGGAACCGTGTCGCTGATCAACACCGCGACATGCAACGGGGCCGACAGCACCGGGTGCCACGGACACGTGCCCAGCATCCCGGTAGGCCGGGCGTCGCAGCTCGCGGCGGTCAACACCAGCACCAATCGGATCTACGTCACCAATTACGCGAGCGCGACCGTATCGATCATCGACGGCTCGACCTGCAATGCCGAGACGACTAGCGGCTGCAACCGACCAGCCCCTCAACAAGCCGTCGGCTCCTCGCCGCTCGGGCTCGCCGTGAACGACAGTACCAATACCGTCTATGCGCTCACCCAACTCGGACTCGGCGCGATGTCGATCTTCGGTGGCTCCCCGTAGGCCGAATCATCACCGACTCTCCCGCCGTCCGAGCCCTCGCCGGGGCGATCTGCATCCCACCGCCGCCCTCGGTCGCCCTAATGCTCAGTGGCGCTGAAACTGACGGGAAATCAGCTGATCAGAGGCGAAGGTGCGATGGCCGAGTGTCGTGCGTCGGATTGAGGCAAGCTAGCCGCAGTCCGATCCCCTCGCGAGCAATAGCCGTCGTGAACGCTGACCTCGTCGCTGCCCCGGACGAGTTGCAACCGTCTGCCGACCACCTCCGCCGACTGCTCGATCCGTGACGGAGCAGTCACGGCGCCGTTGCCGGCCCGGTTGCTCCCACAGCGTCGAGCGGAAGCGCGCCACCGATCGGCGAGTCCTGCATCCATTCCGGCACCGGCATCTCGAGGCGCGCGACAACAGCCTCGCTATGCGCCCGGCAAGCGCGACCCGGCGCTCGGTCCGCGCCTTGCCACCGAGATCCCGCCCCGCGTCTCCCCCCAATCCGCGCATACGAGGGGACTTGTCGAGCCGCGCCGCGACTGGTTGGCGAAAGCGGAGTGCCGTCAGGGTTCGGGGAGATCAGGCCGCCGTCTCGGTCCAGATGCCGAGGAGATTGCCCTCAGGATCACGAAAAGTCGCGACTTGGAGCGTGCCCTCGGGACGAGGCTCTCCCGCGATGACGCCCCCGCTGTCCGTGATGAGCGCAACCGTGTGGTGGAGGTCGTCAACATATATGTACGGGATGATTCCGGCCTCTTGCGGAGGCCCGCCCACGATGAAGTGCCCAATCACGTGACCGGTCGCGTCTGCGAATGCGGGCTCATCACTGTCTCTCCGAAGCTTCCAAGCAAAGACCGCCTCGTAAAAAGCTGCCGCCCGCATCGGCTCTCTGCAGGGGATGTGCAGGTATGTCACGTCCCCGGGGCGGAACACGGTCGGGGCCTGATCGTCGCCCATCGCACGATTATCGAGAGCGGGCGACTATCGTGCAACACGTAACAGCAGCTTCTGCTTCGGGGCCGTTTGGCCCGTTCCGCTAGGGCTTTGGAGCCAGCCGTGCGGCTTCGATGAGTCCCAGCACAGTGTCTGCGGCTATGCCCATCTGGCTCGGGTCGCGGCGAACCTGGCTGAGCAGAAGTCCGCCCTGCAGGAGCATGAGCGTCTGTGTTGCGAGCAGGGACGGGCTCGCGTCGGGTCGGAGCTCTTCGCGTGCGGCCATGGTCTCCAGCCCGGCTCGCAGGGAAAGCTCCCAGCGTTCGAGCCCGTCGGCGAGGATCAGGCGTGATGCTTCGTCGCGTTCGACGAGCTGTCCGGCGAGTGAGCCGATCGGGCAGCCGGGGGTGTTGCGCTCGATCTGTAGCGCGACGATCGCGTCGAGGTAGCGCTCGATGCCGGTGATCGAGTCGAAGCCAGCGAGAGCGTCCGCCTGGGTTTCGAGGACGGTCTCGCAGGTCGACTCGGCGACGGCGCGCAGAAGGGCGTCGCGGTCGGCGAAGTAGAGGTAGAGCTGGCTCTTGGACGCGTGCGCGAGCTCGCGCACATCATCCAGTGATGTGCCTGCGACGCCGCGCTCGGCGACCAATTCGGTCGCGGCTCGGAGGATCCGCTTTCGCGTCGCGCGACCTCGGACTGTTCTCGGTTCCTTCTCCATGACACCTAGTCTAGCTCTACATGGACCTCTCGGTCCAAGTAGGTGCTAAGCTCACGCACACCAACTTGGACTATCTGGTCCACGTCGATTAGGAGATCAAATGAGCTTCGAAGGTAAGACCGTGCTGGTTACGGGCGGCACGTCAGGTATCGGGCGGGCGGCCGCAGGGCAGTTCGGCAGCGCCGGCGCGCAGGTGATCGTGACCGGCCGCGATCAGACGCGGGGCCGGGAGGTCGTCGACACGATCGAGTCCGGTGGCGGGCAGGCACGCTTCATCGCTGCCGACCTCGCGGCGCCGGGTGGCGCGCAGCAACTCGCACAGGCAGCAGGTCAGGTGGATGTGCTCGTCAACAACGCCGGGGTCTTCCCGTTCGGCCCAAGCCACGAGATCGCGATCGACGATGTCAAGGCGGCGCTGGACTTCAACGTGGTGGCACCGTTTACCCTCGTCGCCGCGCTCGTGCCAGGCATGGTGCAGCGTGGAAGTGGGGCGATCGTCAATGTGTCCACGATGGTCGCGAGCTTCGGCTTGCCGGGAATGTCGGCCTACGGCGCGTCAAAGGCGGCGCTTGAGCTGCTGACCAAGGCCTGGGCCGCTGAATATGGCCCGGCCGGCGTCCGCGTCAACGCTGTTGCTCCTGGCCCGACCCGCACGCCCGGCACGGAGCCGATGGGCGACGGGATCGATCAGTTGGCCGCGACCCTGCCGCTCGGGCGCGCGGCCGATGCGCAGGAGATTGCGAGCACGATCGTGTTCCTCGCTTCAGATGAGGCCAGCTTCGTCAACGGCGCGATCCTGCCGGTCGACGGCGGCCGAGTCGCGGTCTAGATGTATTCGCTAGCAACGCAAGTCCATCCGGTTATCCCTGGAGGCGAGGAGCTGCCAAGCACCCCCTTTCTACGAGAGCGCTCCGAGCCGGTCGCGATCCTCGAAGCGCTCGACGAGCTCTCGGCATGACGACGGACGCGTTCGACGGGCGGGTCGCGCTCGTCACAGGCGCGGGACGCGGGATCGGTAGGGCGATCGCGCTGGGTCTCGCCAGCGACGGAGCGGCTGTCGCGCTGGTGTCGCGCACCGAGGCGGAGCTCAACGCAGTCGCCGCCGAAGTTCGTGCCCAAGGTGGGACCGCGCTGGCGGTCGCCGCCGATGTCGGTGACACGGACCAGATTCGGGAGCTGGTGAGCCGGGTGACGACCGAGCTTGGGCCGGTCGAGATCCTGATCAACAACGCAGCAGTCGTTTGGCCGCTCGGCCCGAGCGCAACCATCGACCCGGCCGACTGGGAGCAGGCCGCGCGAATCAACGTGATAGGCCCGGTCACGCTGTCACTCGCGGTGCTGCCACCGATGATTGAACGTGGCTGGGGACGGATCGCCAACGTCTCAAGCGGCGTGGCGGCGAACCCGGCGGCGATGATCGGTGCCAACGCCTACACGGCAACGAAAACGGCGCTCGAGGCGCACACGCTGAACCTCTCCGGCGAGCTTGCCGGCACGGGCGTCACGGTCAACGTATTCCGACCGGGGACCGTCGACACCGCGATGCAAGGATGGATCCGCAAGCAGGATCCGGAGCGGATCGGGACCGCGTTGCACGAGCGGTTCATCACAATGCAGCAAAGCGGCACCCTGATCACCCCAGAGCGGTCAGCGAGCGTGCTCCTTGAGCACATCCGGGGGCGGGCCAACGGCGAGATCTGGGATGTGTCGTAATGCCTGCCGCGCCACCGACTCTCAAACCGAAGTCACAAACCAGGAGGCCGATATGACCGTCAAGCTTGGACTGATCGCGCAGCTCGAGGCAAAGCCGGGAAAGGGCGACGAGCTCGGAGCGTTTCTGCAAGCCGGTCGGGCCCTTGCGCTTGCGGAGCAGGGGACCGTTACGTGGTACGCGTTCAAAGTAGACGACAGGCACTACGGCATCTTCGACACGTTCGAGACCGAGGAAGCACGCCAAGCGCATATCGCCGGTGAGATCCCCAAGGCGCTGGCGCAGGTCGCCGACGACCTGCTCGCCGCCGAACCTGACATCGGTCCGATCGACGTGATCGCGGTCAAATAGCGAGCCGCCGCGTCGGCGAGTTCCTTCAGCTAGCGCGGTCGGCGGTCGGAATGCTGATGCGCGCGCCGCTCGTTATGGCCGGCGACCAGGCGTGGCCGCCGCGGACGCGGATGGCTGCTGGCCTGGGGGCAATCGTGGTAGCGCAGGAGCGTGGCTCCATCCGGAGGAGATCGGACGACTGCGTGACAGCCGGTCAGGGGGTGGGATACTGGCGCACGCTCGCAGCCCGGTGACACGGCGCCGACACCGATGCGAACATACGTTCGTGTCTGGTTTTTTGCCGGTCATATTCCGTTCTCTCGCTTCCATGCGGCGTTGCAGGCCGGCGATTTGGCGTTCGTGCGCAGGCACCGCGCGAGCCTGACGCCGGGGCTCGTTGACGAGATCCGTGTCGCTGAGCTGACTGCGCCTCAAGATCCTGGCGGGCTTGAGGCTCAGGCGCCTGTGTGCCTGCGCCGGTTTGCGAAGGAGGCGGCCGGGCAGAAGCTCGAGGATTACGTGTGGCTGGATCCGGCGCTTCGAGCGATATCGTATGACCCAGAGATGGCGACCGGCCAGTTGTTGGCGTTGTGCGCGGCGAGGGCGATCGAGTGATTCTGCGCGACCGCTTTTCCTTGTCCCGGCGGGCCCCCCGTCGCTGAAGCAGCGCATGTTCCTCGGCCCGACCGCCCTGGTGAAGCGAGGTAACGAGGATCGGAGCCGTTCACTAGCCCGGACGGGGGTAGGCGCCAGCAGTCGGGCGGCGCCGCTGGTCGCACGCGATAGGGGCGGGGAGCCGAGTGGCCATCCTGATCGCTGGTTTTGGTCCTTTGCGAGAGCCGGGCCGACGTCGCCGCCGCCCACCGTTTCAACCCCACCGCTTGCACGAATCCTGCAAGCACACGGGCTTGCGCGTGCGCGGATTCCGCCCAACGCAGGGGTGACGTGCACGACCAGGTCGCGGTAGGGTCGGCGGGAGGCGCCTGGCCGCACGGTCTTCTGGCCTGGTTTCCTCCCGCCGCCGACATCGAACCGTGCATGCGATTTTCCCGCACACGGCTCCCCGACGTTCTTCACCGGTGGGCATTCAGCGTCCCGGCCGCCACGGCCGGTTTGGTCGTGGCGCGACGATGGTTCCGTTGAGGTTGATCAGTCCGAGGCGGTTCGGCGACTGGTATGCAACGACCTTCATGCCGTACCCCAGCCGTGCTTGTGGCGCTTGCCGACGAACCGCGCGAGGCGGTCCACCGCGTAGTGGTTGATCTTGTCGAAGGAGCGATCGGAGTTTCCGTAGCGGAAGTAGCCCGACCAGCCGCGCATGAACCGGTTGAGATCCTGCACGACGTCTTCGACGGGTACCAGCAGCCTGCGCCGGTCGGTGATCTCCCGGATCCGGTCGCGGGCGTGCTGGGTCGCCTGCCGTGAGGGCCAGCGGACGAGGAAGGACAGGTGCCGTGAGCGCGGTGTGTTGCCGCGCACCCAGCGGTGGTGAAAGCCGAGGAAGTCCAGGCCCTCCCTACCGTCGGTCATGTGCACGATCCGCGTCTTGGCTTGCTTGAGCTCAAGGCCAAGCTCCTCCAGGATCGCCGAGAGCGCCGCAAGCGCCCGTTCGGCTTCCTGGTGGCTGTGGCACATGGCCAGCAGATCATCTGCATAGCGGACCAGGACCCCACAGCCGCGGTCTGCCCACTGCCGATCGAGCCGGTGCAGGTAGACGTTGGCCAGGCAGGGTGAAAGCACCCCGCCCTGCGGAGTACCCGTTGTGCTGCGCGTGACCGCGCCGTCCATCATGACTCCCGCACGCAGCATCGCCCGCAAGAGCTTCAGGACGTGGCGGTCTGAGATCCGCTCCTCGATCGCTGACATCAACCCCGAGTGCGGGATCGCCTCGAAACAGTTGGCGATGTCCGACTCGGCCACCCATCGCCTGCCCCTCCACGCCTCGTCGATGAGAACTTGGAGGGCGTCGTGCGCCGAGCGCCTGGGCCTAAACCCGAACGAGCACTCGAGCATGTCGGCCTCGAAGATCGGCTCGATCACCGTCTTCGTGGCCGCCTGCACTATCCGGTCGCGAACCGCAGGGATCGACAGTGGCCTTTGCTCCGTCGGTCTGCCGGGCTTCGGGATGAACACCCGGCGGGCCGGAAGCGGTCGCCACCGTCCCTCCTTGAGATCCACGGCCAGCTCATCGAGCAGCTTGGCGATGCCGTACTGCTCGACGTCGGCGATGGTCTGTCGATCGATGCCGGCCGCGCCACGGTTAGCGCGCACCAGCTCCCACGCACTCCAGAACGTCTCTGCGGTAGATCTTGTCGTAGAGCGCATGGAACCTTCGCCCGGGATCGGCCTTGGCCGCCCGGTAAAGCGTTCGTTGCAGTTCTCGGACCTTGTCCTGCTTGGCGGCCCTAGCCACGATGTGGCACTCACCAGCCCTTCCCTGTACGTCACGCATGAACGAAGCAGCGGCCCTTCCCTCCCCGACGGTTCTGTTGTCCGCTCGGCTCGATCGGTACTACGGCCGCCTCCGACGCCCACCCGGCTCGCGATCCATTTCCCGGCTCAACACCGGTTATAGGACCCGTCGCTCCGGCAGCACAACACCGCAGGCTGCCGGGCCGGGGAGGGCCTCCCCAGTTCCCGCCGCCACCATCTGAACGTTCCGCGCCCTCTACGCCGGGGAGTTCTGGGACTCACACCCGCAGGCGACGACGAGCTTATGTTCGGTCAGCTACTCGATAAGCAACCTCCAAACGCTGGGCGCACTCCAGTTACCGCTGTAAATTCGCTCGCGGTTTAGGTTCCCGGGTGTGAGTCTAGGCGGCTGTCACCTCCTCGTCGAGCGTGTCTGGGTCGGCTTGGTGGTACTTGATGCGGTAGAGGTGTTGGCGGTCGACGTCGGTGAACGGTGAACGTGGCGCCGTTGCTGGCGTGGCTGAAGAACAGGTCGAGCACCGCCCAGACGAGCGAGACGCAGCTGGCCTCGCCGGGGAACCGGCCATCACTTTCGTGCGCCGGCGGACCTCGCCGAGCGATCTCTCCAGGAGATTGGTTGACCGCGACCGTTCGCGGTGCCTGAGCGGGTAGCGCAGGTGCACGACGAGCGCGTCGAGGTCCTCAGCGAGGCAGCGGGCGGCCGACTCGTAGCCGCTGTGCTCGAGTTCTGAGATCAGGACCTGGAGGCGGAGCTTGCCGTCCTTGACGCTCGTGGCGTCGGTGAGCGCGCTCCAGTAGTTGAAACGGATCCGATCGTGTTCTGAATTGGGCAGCTTGGCTATGAGATTGCGCAGGCGGTGAACGGCGCAGTGTTGACGATCGGCGCGCGGCCAGATCTCCTCGACCGCTGAGATCAGCCCGGGCGCGCCGTCGGTGACGACCAGGCGTGGGGCAGCGAGCCCGCGGCTGGTGAGATCACGGCCGAGCTCGAGCCAGTCCTCCTTTGACTCGCGCATCCCCAACCGCACGGAAACCAGTGCTCTTGCACCGTTTTTGGTGATTCCCCAGGCGCAGAGCACGCCCTCCTTCGGGCCGCTCGGGCGGACCGGCAGGTAGATCGCATCAAGGAACAGGACGACCAGATGGACGTCGTACAGCGAGCGGCGACAGAACGCTTCGAACCGCTCGCGAACCTCCGCACAGATCGTCGCCACCGTCGACTTCGAAGTCTTCCCGAGCCCCGCCTCCTCGCACAGCGACTCGACGTCGCGCATCGACAGCCCGCGGACGAACCCGCCGATGATCAGCGCCTTCAACGGGTCGGTCCGCAGCAGCCGCTTGCAATGCCACTTCGGGAACAGCTTCGAGACGAACGGAATCGCCGCCTCGCGTGCCTGCGGGATCTCGATCCGCAGCTCACCCTCCGCGGTCTGCAGATGCCGCGGCCGGAACCCGTTGCGCTTCCCCGACCCGGCCTCGGGCTTGCGCTCGTAGCGAGCGCGACCCAACCAGGTGTCGAACTCCTCTTCCCTGCGGCGTGCAGAATCGCCGATCTGCATAGGTAACGGTGCCGAGTGAGGCTACGGTCTGCCGCTCCCGAGGGGCAGCCCGCTGCGCGGCAACGCGCTGCTCCTTGACGCCTACACGGGTCACGCCGACGCGGTGTGGCCCCTTTCGTTGACTTTGCAGAAGCGGACGTCGAACCGGCCGAGGTGGCCGCGTTCGTTCCAAACGATCAGTCTCGCGAGGCAGCGTTGTCGGTTGCGGAGCTTTCGCTATAGCCGGCAGCGTTCGCGGAGTTCAAGTCTGTGGGAGCATCGACAGCGTGGAGCTTGGCGTGCATCTGCCTCTAATGGAGTTCCGGGATGAAGGACAGTCCCTGGGCCGCCTCCAGGCAGCGGTCGACGCGGCGGCGCAGTCGGGATTCGTGGCCGTCTCGGCCAATGATCATTTTGTGTTCTCCACCCCCTGGCTGGACGGTCCGACGGCCCTGGCGGCGGTGATCGACCGCTCGGGCGAGATGACGCTGGCGACGACAATCGCGCTGGCGGCGCTGCGCGGCCCCGTGCCGCTGGCAAAGGCGCTCGTGGCGCTGGACGTCCTGTCCGGCGGGCGGGTGATCGCTGGGGTCGGTCCGGGATCCTCCGAACGCGACTACGACGCCGTCGGGATCCCATTCCGTGACCGGTGGAAGCGGTTCGATGAGTCGGTGCGGATTCTGCGGGCGCTGCTTCGTCAAGAGAGCCCGCCCGATGACACGCGGTACTTCACCGCGCATGATCTTGCGTTGAGGCCGGCGCCTCTGCAAGACGGCGGCGTTCCACTGTGGATCGGAAGCTGGGGATCGGCGGCGGGACTGCGCCGCGTGGCCCGCTTGGGCGACGGCTGGCTGGCATCTGCTTACAACACCACTCCCGACCAATTTGCCTCCGCCAATGGGCTGCTGGGCGACGAGCTTCGCCGCCAGGGCCGGCACGCTGAGCAGTTCCCGAATGCACTCGTAACGATGTGGACTTGGATCACAGAGAGCCAGTCCGAGCGCGAGCGCATCCTTGCGGATGTGCTCGCCCCGTTGCTGAACCGCCCCGTCGACGAGCTCCGCGAGCGCGTCTGCGTGGGCTCCGCCGAGAATTGCGCGGAGCTTCTCTCACGGTATGCGAGCAGCGGGTGTCAGCG
>PMOY01000308.1 GCA_003165655.1 Solirubrobacterales bacterium | reverse complement strand
CGCGACTTGCCGAACGACATCACCTTCGATCCGCCTCCTTGTACCTGGTTCATGAGGAAGATCCACAGCCCGATGAAGATCACAAACGGGAGGATGTAGGTGAGCAGCGAAAGCCAGCCGCTGCTCGAGGTGCTTTGGACGTCCAGGCCCTTGGCGCCGACGCCGTTGTTCGCGAGGTCGGTATTCGCCTCGTTGATCAGCGTCTGGACGTAGTTGTTGGGGTACCCGACCGAGAACTTCGTCACGCCCGCCACGCTCGCCCCGGCGGGCGTCAGCGTCACCGAGGCACTCTGGTCCTTCTGGTCGAGCGAGATCGACTTGACCTCGCTGTTCTTGAGATAGGACACGAGCTGTCCGAACGTCGGTTTCGCTGTGCTGCTCGTCCCGCCGATCAGCTTCTGCGCGAAGAAGGCGAGCACGACCACGATGAGAATCGGGAATGCTGCGCTCTTGAAGAACCTGCTCATGGTGGTAGTCCCTCGCGTCGGGCCCGGGGATCTCCGCGGGGAGTCGTCAAGCGTAGCACCTGCATTTCATGCACCTCAGAGGATCGGTCATTCATTCAAAACCGCTACGAAGGGCAAGTTGCGGTAGCGCTCGCCGTGATCGAGCCCGTACCCGATCACGAACCGGTTGGGGATCTCGAAACCGACGTAGCGCGTGGGCAGATTGACCTTGCGCCGCTCGGGCTTGGTCAGTAGCGCGCACACCTCGAGCGTGCGAGGGTTCCGTGCGCCGAGGTTGCGAAGCAGGTATTGGAGCGTGAGGCCGGAGTCGACGATGTCTTCGACGATGAGCACGTCGCGACCCTCGATCACCGCGTCGAGATCCTTGAGGATCCGCACCACGCCCGAGGACTTCGTCGCCGATCCGTACGAGGCGACGGCCATGAAGTCGACCTCGCACGGCACCTCGATCTGGCGCATCAGGTCCGAGAGAAAGAACACGGCGCCCTTGAGGACGCCGATCAGGACGAGGTCTCGGTCGGCGTAATCTCGGGAGATCTCGGCCGCGAGCTCGCGCACCCGATTCTGCAACTCGTCGGGTTTCACGAGGATGTCCCCGATGGCGTGGTCGTCCACCGGGTCGCAGTCTAGGTGGTGTCTCGCCCGCGTCCCCGTCGCGGCTCGTCGAAGCTCAAATGCACCGCTTCACGGGTGGCGTCGGTGATCTTGAAGCGCTCCGATGTGGCCACGCCCGCGACCCACACGATCTCGCCGCTCGATTCGACCACCGGGACCGTCACCCGCCGCGAGCGCGCGACCCGCCGGGCGGTGAACAGATCCTGGAGGCTCTTGGTGCCGCCGAGCCCGAGCGGCGCCATTCGGTCGCCGGGACGCCACGTGCGCACGAGCAGCTCGGGCCCGAGCGCCGCGCGATCGAGACTACCCGGACGACGCTCTGGCGGTCCGACCTCGCAGCGAACCTCGAAGGCACCGAAGTCGACGCTCCCGGGGACCGCCAAGCGAACCGCCGCCGGAACGGGCGCCGGCCCGGTCGCGAGCTCGAAGCGCAGCATCCCGTATTCGGCGACGGCGCGGACGCCGGACCCGAGATCGAGCGATGCCGTGCCCTGCTCGCGGAGCGCCGCCAGGTCGTCGGCGCGGGCGGCGATTCCCGGAGCGGGCCGCCCCGCCGCGACGTCGGCCAGGTGCTGGACCACGAGCCGGCGAAGCGCCGCGGGCAGCTCTCGAAGCCGCGTGAGCTCGATCTCCCGGCGGGCCTGCAGGACGTCGTCGAGCAGCGAATCGAGCACGGCCGCCTCGTCGCGGAGGATCTCCACGAGCGCGAGCACATTGGCCTGCGCCGCGGGATGGATCGCCCGCAGCGCGGGGACGAGCTCTCCTCGCACGCGCCCGCGCGTATAAGTGCGCTCCGAGTTGGTGGCATCGTCGCGCCAGTCCAGGCCGCGCTCGCGACAGTAGACGCCGGTCTCCTCCCGTGTCAGCTCGAGCAGGGGACGCACGAGCATTCCGTTGCGCTCACGCATCCCCAGCAGCGCGCGCCGGCTCGGCGCCGAGGCAAGCCGGTAGAGCACGCCCTCGACCTGATCCGTCGCCGTATGCCCGGCCGCCACGTCGGCGCCTGTCCGCCGCGCGATTCGCGTGGCCGCGCCATAGCGGATCTCGCGCGCCCACGCCTGGACGTTGCCCCGCTCCGGCCGAGCGCTCGGACGCTCCACGTCGATCGGAACACCCAGGCGCCCGCAGAGCTCGACACAGTGGCGCTCGTCGCCGTCGGACTGATCGCGCAATCCGTAGTTGACGTGGAGCGCCCGCAGGTCGGCGCGGCCGACGATGCGGAGGGCGATCTCGAGCAGGCAGACGGAGTCCCGACCACCGGACAGCAGGACGATCACGCCCTGGCCGGCCACCAGGAGGCCGCCGGCCCGCACGCGCTCGAGGATCTCGCGCTCGCTCACTGCGCCTCCGAGGACCCGCCTAGTGCTCGAGATGCGGATAGTCGGCCGCGATCATCGCCCGGTAGCGGGAGAACAGCGGCTTGGTGATCGGGACGATGGCGAGCGCCGCCTTGACATCGCCGGCCGCCTTGATCCGCCGCCGTGCGATCGCGATCGCGATGTCCTCCTTGCCCTGGAAGTAGCGATTCGCCGTCTCGGAGCTCATCGTCATCGTAACCTTGGGCTCCCAGTCGACCTCGTCGGACCACACCCAAGACAGGTTTGGCTCCTCGGGACCGCCGGCGCGGATGTTGACGACGAGATCGACGTCGGTGAACTCGAATCGCTGCGGCGTGTCCGCGGCGCGCAACTGCGGTCCCATCTCCGGGTCGTCGCTCATGATCGCGAAGGCACGATTGATGACCTCGCGGAACTCGGCCTCGGATTTGAACTCGCTCATCGTGGGTCCGCAACAGCCGCCGCCTCGCCGGGCGTTCGCGGCGGAGTCTACCCACGGGGTCTGCCCCGGCGGGAACATGCTTTGACACGTATATATGCCTTCGTGGTTATGCTCGGTTCGTGTCGCGGACCTTTGCCTTGCTCGCCGAGCCAGATCCGACGTGAGCGCTCGCCCGATCCACCTCCACCCGACGGCGACGCTCGCCGAGCGCGTGCTCTTGCCTGGTGATCCTGGGCGCGCGCTATCACTCGCCCAGGTTGTGCTTCACGAGCCGAGGATGTTCAACCACCATCGTGGCCTCTGGGGCTACACAGGCACCGCCACCGACGGGGAGTCCCTCACCATTCAGAGCACCGGAATGGGGGGGCCCAGCGCCGCGATCGTGATCACCGAACTCGCCTCACTCGGCGCCCAGCGCCTGATCCGCATCGGAACCTGCGGCGCCCTCGATCCTACCCTCGAGCTCGGCCAGCTCATCCTCGCCCGCGAGGCGCTGGCGGCCGACGGCACCAGCAAGGCCTTGGGAGCCACCACCACAGTCAAGCCCAACCCGGAGCTCACCAACGCCATCGCACAGGCCGACAAAGACCTTCGCCAAGGCCCCATCGTCTCCACCGACCTGTTCTACGACAACAACGGTTGCGAGCACTACTGGGCCAACCAAGGAGCTCTGGCCATCGAGATGGAGACCGC
>PMOY01000364.1 GCA_003165655.1 Solirubrobacterales bacterium | reverse complement strand
CCGCCGCCATCAGCCACTCCTTGACGGTCGCCGACGGGCCGCGCTTGAGCATCACCGGCTTGTGAATCTCGCCCAGGGCCTCGAGCAGGGTGAAGTTCTGCATGTTGCGCGCGCCGATCTGAATCACGTCGGCGACCTCGAGCACCGACTCGAGATCACGCGCATCCATCAGCTCGGTGACGACCGGCAGGCCGGTCTCGAGCTTGGCCTCGGCGAGCAGGCGCAGGCCCTCCTGGCCAAGGCCCTGGAAGGCGTAGGGCGACGTGCGTGGCTTATATGCGCCGCCGCGGAGCAAAGTCGCGCCGGCGTCACGGACGACCCGCGCGGTCTCGAGCGTCTGCTCGCGCGACTCCACCGTGCACGGCCCGGCGATCAGCGCGAAGTTCTGNNGGTGCGCCCTCGAGCTCGAGCCGCTGGACGTGCTCGCTGTCTCCGATCGCTCCAATCACCGTGACCTCCTCGCCACGGCTGCGGTGTGCGCGCGCTCCGACGCTCTCGACGCGGTCGATGACGGCTTGCACCTCCTGGTCGGTGGCCGTCGGTCTCATGACAATCATCATCAGTTGGTCCTTTCTGCGCCTGGAACTCTAGGGAAGGCCCGACGCGGACGGACGTCCGCGGGGCGTCGGGACCGATGAACGGTCCCGGCCCGACCCGGACGGACGTTCGCCGGGCGGGTCGGGACCGATGAACGGTCCCGGGGTGTCTGCGGCGCTCGAACCAGAGATCGCGACGCGCCTTCGGCGCGGATTGCGGTTCCGGGTCCCCGGCGGCCTCTGTGCGAGCCGAGGGTGGCCGAGCGCCTAGCTAAATCGCCAGGCGTAGAAGCGCGCGTAGAAGCAGCCGAAGGTCGGCGGGGTGCTGCTGGCCGGTCGGTGGCTGCGATCGCTCATGCGCGTGTCGGGTTGTAGCAGAGGCGGGCGCCGATGCCAAGCGCCGAATCCACTCCCGCGGCGACGCATCGGCCCGCGCCGTTGGCAAGCGGCGCCGCGGCCAAGCATCGCCCCGGGCCGGCGGCCCGGCATCGCCCGCGCGCCGCGGGCTACAGCAGTTCGCCGAGCGCCGCCACGAACCGCGCGTTCTCCACGTCGGTCCCGACGGTGACCCGGAGCCTTCCCTCCTGACCGAGCATGGCGCCGGCCCGCACGATCACGCCACGCTCGGCGAGACCACGCGTGACCGCGACCTCGTCGCGTTCCTGGTCGTCCGAGTCGGGTAGCCGTACCCAGACGAAGTTCGCCTCCGAGTCGGCGAGCGAGAGGCCGAGCCCACGAACCCCTTCCTCGAGGGCCAGGCGGCTGGCGATCGTGCGCGTCACCCGGTCTTCGACGGCGTCCTGATGCTTGAGCGCTTCGACCGCTGCGGCCTGGGCGACGGCGTTGAGGTAGAACGGCTGGCGCACTTGATCGACGGCCTCGCAGAAGCGCTCGTCGCCGCACAGCCCGTATCCGACCCGCAGTCCGGCCAGTCCGTACACCTTCGAGAAGGTCCGTAGGAGCACGAGGTTCGGCCAGCGTGCAAGCAGCTCGAGCGACGCGAACGGGTCGCCGAGCGCGAGCGCAAACTCGCAGTACGCCTCGTCGAGAATCACGCAGACGTGTCGCGGGACACGTTCGAGGAACGCCTCGATGTGCTCGAGCGGGAGCGCGGTGCTCGTCGGGTTGTTCGGGTTGCAGATCACCGCCAGACGCGTTGCGACCGTCACCTCGGCGGCGATCGCGTCGAGGTCGTGACGCTCGCAGGAATCGAGCGGCACCTCGATCGCGCGCGCGCCGGACGCCGCCGCCAGGTGCGGGTAGACCGAGAAGGCGGGCCACGCGTACACGACCTCCGCACCGGGCTCGAGCAGCGCCTCGCCGGCCGCGAGCAGGATGTCGCACGACCCGCTGCCGACAGCGATTCGGGAGGGTGGAATCCCGTAGCGGTCGGCCAGCGCCCTGCGCAGCGACGCGTAGGAGGGGTCCGGGTACCGGTTCACGCCCACCAGCGCCCGGCGCGCCGCCTCCACCACGACGGGCAGCGGTCCGAACGGCGATTCGTTGCTCGCGAGCATCGCGACGTCGGCGCCGAGCTCGTAGCCGCTGGCGACGGGGTAAACGGGAATGCGGCGGATCCGCGCTGCGAACTCGATGGGCATCTCGCCTCCTATTGTGCCGACTCGATGTCCAACCGCAGCGCTCGCGCCTCGCCGAGATAGACATGGCGGGGCTGATGATCCTCTCCCGCGTGGTAGTGCATGAGCACCCGGATCACGCGCGGCATGGAGCCCGGCACCGGCACCTCGCGCGCGCAGAGCAGCGGCACCTGATCGAGTCCCAGCCGGCGCGCCGCGACCGCCGGGAACTCGGCGTTGAGATCGTCGGTGAGCGTGAAAATGCAGCTCACCATCGCCTCCGACACGAGCGCGTTTCGTTCCATCAGCTCGCGCACCAGCTCATCGGTGGCGGCGAGGATCGCGTCGGCGGTGTTCGCCGCCACGCTGTTCGCGCCCCGTAGGGCAAAAAGCCGCATGGGGGGCAGTGTGCCAGGCGCGCGGAACGCCCGACTGATGCACAACCGTGCCTCGCTACTCGACCTCGTACACGCTCGCGCATCCGAATCGGTGGACCGACCGCGTGATCGGGGCGAGGGCGGTGGCGAGGTTCCCGCCCCAATTGCATCCGGAGAGGACGAAGCGCGCGTGGGTCCCGAGCACGAGGGCCTGGGCCGCTTGTGGCTTCAGCAATCCCCCGAACAGCGCCCGGGCGCCCTCGACGCGCCGCGCGCAGTGCGGCTGGGACCATTGGCAGCCCCCCACAAACGTGTTGCGGCCCGTCTCGCCGGGCACGATCACGCCGAGGTATGCGCGCGTGAGAACGCCGCCCGGCTGATCGTCACTGTGCAGGTAATCGAGCGCTCGGCGCATATCGTGTGAGATGAAGTTCGCATTGCCGGTGGCGGGAGTCACATACGTCCGGGCGATGCTCATTTCGTACACGGTGGCCGGAATAGTGGCAGCGGCAACCGCGAGCGCTCCGAGCGCACGACGGGCCGGAACCCGCCGCCAGCCCGCGCGCTGGACCCCCTCGACGCCCAGCACGGCCAGTGGAATGGTGATGCCGGCAAACGCATGCAGCGGCGTCGCGCTCAGGCTCGTCTCGGAGGCCAGGTACACAGCGAGCGCGGCGACCGGCCAGGTTCGCGTGGCGGCGGCGATGAAGCTTCGCGGGCGCTCGCGGTACGCAAGCGCGGCGACCAGCAAGAGCGGCGCGAGCGCCAGGAGGATATTCGCCAGCGGGTACGTGTGGTGACTCTGATCGCGGGCCAGTCGCCACGAGAGATCGGCGCGACCGAGGATCGCGACATACGCCAACGGAAGCGCGGTCGCGACGACGGTGACGGCCGGCAGCCCGATCCGATCCCGCCACCGCAAGCCCCGTGCTTGTCGAGCGACGACGGCGGCTTCAGCCCCGGCGGCTCCAGCCCCCCCGACCCCGCACCCGGTCCGCCCCCACGTCAGCAGCTCGGCGCCGATCACGACCAGGATCAACGTCTCGCCCTGCCACGGATGCAGCGAGCTCGCGAGTGCCCCGAGCAGAGGCGGGCCCCACGCGATCCATTTCCCTTGCGTGCGGGCGCGGTCGTAGAGGAGCAGCGCGCCCGCCAACGCCGCGATCGCGATCAGCCCGAACGGATAGCCCCACGACCAGAAGGGGAGCCAGAGGTCGCCGAGGACCCCCCACGAGCCGAAGAAGAGCCCAAGCACCAGCGCGGCGCGCCTTGTCCAGCGTCCCGGCAGGCAACGTCGCGCGTACGCCCGGACGGCCCAGAAGGCGCTGAGGACCGCGACCGGCTTCCAGAGCAGGAGCGCAAGCCACGGGGCCACGCCGAGCGCCGTGATCGCCCCCGACACCACGACGAGCGGCTGGAAGTAGTCGGCCGGCGTGGAGTGCAGAACGAACAGATTGGACGCCAGCACGTGCCGCGAGGAGTCGCTGATCCACGCGAGGTACTGCATCTGGTCGGTCAGGAACAATCCATCGGTCCCGGTCCACGCACGACCGTGCACGACGACCTGCCAGAGATCGAGACCGAGCACCCAGCACGAGAGCACCGCGAGCACGGCGAGGACCGCCAGCTCGAAGGGCTCGATCCGCGGTCGCCATGCGACCACGCCCTAATGCTCGAGCTTCTGCTGGCGCGCGAGCGATGCCTGGCTCGCGGAGCCGTCCATCGTGCTGAGCTTGAGTTGGGCCATGACTAGTTGGGTCGCCGGAATGAACGAGAGCATCAGGAACACGGTGAACGCGAGGGTCGCACGGCGCAACCGTAGGCTCGTCCCCAGCGCGGCCAGCGGCAGCACCCA
>PMOY01000227.1 GCA_003165655.1 Solirubrobacterales bacterium | reverse complement strand
CGATCAGCACGCGGCGCAGGATCTTGCCCGCCGGCGACTTCGGGATCTCCTCGACGATCTCGACGGCGCGCAGCTTCTTGTACGGGGCGACGCGCTCGGCGATGAACCGGGTCACCTCCTCGGGCGTGATCCGCCCGCTGGGCACGACGAAGGCCTTCGGCACCTCGCCCGAATCCTCGTCTGCAAGCGGGATGACGGCGGCGTCGGCGATCCTCGGGTGCGTGAGCAGCAGGGCCTCCAGTTCGGCGGGGGCGATCTGGTAGCCCTTGTATTTGATCAGCTCCTTGATGCGGTCGACGATCCGCAGCGAGCCGTTCTCCTCGACGCGGGCGAGGTCGCCGGTATGGAGCCAGCCGTCACGGTCGATCGTCAGCGCGGTCGCCTCGGGGTTGTTGAGGTAGCCCTTCATCACCTGCGGGCCGCGGATACAGACCTCACCCGGCTCACCGGACGGAGCGTCCTCGCCGGTGGCGACATCGACGATCCGGCACTCGGTGTTCGGGACCAGCGTCCCGATCGAGCCGGGCGCTTGCCCGGCGAGGTCTTCGGTAACGAAGTGGGTCGTCGGACTCGTCTCGGTCATGCCGTAGCCCTGCTGCATCCGGCAGCCCAGCCGCTTGCCGCACGCCACCTCGAGCTCGGCGGACAGCGGCGCGGCGCCTGAAAGCATGAACTCCAGGCTCGAGAGGTCGAACTCGTCGATCAGCGGATGCTTGGCCATCGCGAGCACGATCGGCGGGACGACATAGGCGGCCGTGATCCGGTAGTCCTGCACCACGCGCAGGAACTCGGCCAGATCGAACCGCGGCATCGTCACCACGGTGGCACCGCTGTACAGGCTTGCGTTCATGATCGACATGAGCCCGTAGATGTGAAAGAACGGCAGCACGGCGATCACGCGGTGGTACTCCCATTCATCCTCGCTGAGGCGGTCGTGAGTGATCTGGCAGATGTTCGCGACGAGGTTTCGGTGCGTGAGCATCACCCCCTTGGGCAGTCCCGTGGTGCCGCTGGAATACGGGAGCGCGACGAGATCGATGGCGGGCTCGATGGCGGGCTCGGGCGGCTCGCCTCCCGAGCGCAGCAGCGAGGCGAACGGCGTCGCGCCGCGGGCCTCGCCGTAGACGAAGATCTCCTCCACGCCGGCCCGCTCGGCCGCGGCGGTCGCCCTCTCCAGCAGCGCAGGCACCGTGACCAGCAGACGGGCGCCGCAGTCTTGGAGCTGGGTCGCGAGCTCCTCCACGGTCATCAGCGGGTTGGCGGTCGTGTTCACCCCACCGACCGTCGCGACCGCGTGGAAGGCGACCGCATATTCGGGCAGATTCGGAGCGTAATGCGCGAACACGTCGCCCTTGCCGAAGCCTCGGTCGGCGAGGCCCGCGGCCACCCCACGCACGGACTCCGCCAGCTGTGCATAGGTGATCGTCCGACCGCTCGGGGCGTCAATCAAAGCGGGCTTGTCTCCGAGCGCGCCCGCACGAGCGAGAACAAAGTCGGTAAAGGTCGCGTCCGGAATTTCGACATCCGGATACGGGCTGCGGATCATGGGCAGAGCTCCTCGCTCGACGGTTTGGCCGAGTCTACGCCCGCTCCGGGAACCGCGATCAAAATAGTTCCGATCCAGGGGACTTGATCAGCCGCGAGCGTGGTTTCTGCGCGTAACCCGCGGCCAGGGATCGGTCAGAGCGTGACTACCGTCGCGGCAGCATTGTTGTGGTAGTTGGGGTCCTTGATCTGCGTCGAGGCCGCAGCGACAGCGATCAGCACGTTGCCGCGAGCTTTCACGGCGACTTCAAACGTGATGGTGTACATGACGCTCGCGCCCGAAGCGATCGAAGGCGCCGTCCAGTAGATCTCCGATCCCCAGTTCCTCCCGCCGCCGGTGCTTCTCGCGCTGAGGCCCTTAGGGACGATCAGCCCGGTGATCACGCTCGTCGCCGCGGCCGGCCCCGCGTTGGAGACCTTGATCGCCTCAGAGAACGTCGACCCGTCCGCTGCGTGGCCCGGACACGTGATCGAGACCTTCACATCGGCGAGCTTCGCTGCCGCGACCACGGTGTAGTCCGAGGTCTGTGTCACGGTCTGGCCGTCGGTGCTGGTCGCGGTCACCGAGAACACCTGCGGCCCCAGTGCCGCGGTGTTGATCGCCGAACCGTCAGGGACGGTGCCGCTACAGCCAGCCGCGCCGCTCTTCAAGCCCGGACCATCGGTCCCCTCCGCGCACCTGAAGCTGGCGTCAACGACCTGACCCTGGGTGTACGCCACGCCATTGCCAGGAGTCGAGATCGTAACGGTCGGCGGCCCGATCGTCACCGCTGGCGGGGAGACCGTCACCGTCACCCCATCGGTCGCCGGGCTGCCGACCGCGCCGGTCGCCTGCACCGCGAAGCTGTCACTACCGTGAAAACCGGCGTCCGGAGTGTAGGTCACCTGATCGCCACTAATCGCCCCCAACGACCCGTGCGAAGGACCCGAAGTCAGCGAATACGAAATATCCGTCCCCGTGCACGAGAAGGTGACCGTCTTTGCCGTCTGGAACGCCGTCGAAACGCTATCGCCCGAACACGCCGGCGCGGACGGAACCACGTAGGAGATCGTCGCCTCGGGCGGGAGATCGGTCGTGTTGGCATGGACCGACCCCGCGGCCGGGGCAAGTGACGAGCCACCGCCACCGCCACCGCCACCGCCAACGATGCCAAGCGGGTCGCTATCGAAACCGCCCGGTGATGAGCAGTGGCGTTGTGATCTGCGCAATCTCGTCGCCGAGGCGGTACGTCGAGACTTTCTCGTAGAGCACGAACCGGGAGCCCCCGTCGGAGCCGTAGGGTTCTCCGCGAAAGTGAAGCGTCGCGGCCGTTGTCGGTGAGAACAGCTCGGCGAGGTGCATCTCGCGGTCGAATGCGTCCCGGTCGCCGTGTCGCAGCTGTTCGCGCATCTGCATCGGCAGTGGATCCATCCACGAGGTCGATACGTCGATCACTCCGGGGTCGGCGACGGCGGCCGCGATCCGATGTTCGAACGCCAGCGCGCGCGGAACCCAGAACCCGGCTTGGCTGACTCCGATCATCGCGAGCCGTTGGGGATCGACGTCTGTTCGCGCTGTCATGGCGTCAATCACCGGCGTGAGGACCGCTTCCCAATCGGGTCGGAAGGAGATGCCCTGTTCGAACAGCGCCGCTTGTTGCCCCGGGCCGTCGAACGTCATCCAGTGATACCCGCGCTCACTCGCCGCGGCGCCCCCAAGCGTCCACATTTGCGACGTGGTGCCGTCGCTGCCGTTGTTGATCACCATCAGCGGCCGCCGCTCGCCAGGGTCGGCATCTGGCGCGCGGAAGAAGTACCCCGGGAGTGTCGTGTCCTCGTAAGGGATCGTCACGCGCTCGCCGGGGACCGCGAACAGATCGACTGCCCGGTCCCAGCAGTCACGCTGGCGGCGCCAGATCTCGAGCTGCCGGTCCGGCTCGCTGGAGTGCGCGATCCGGTAAAGCCCGGTCGCGTAGTAGGTCGCGGCGCGGAGATAGTGAGCTAACGCGCTGACTCGATGGCCCCGGTCAGCGGCCTCGCCAGCAGCCGCCCATACCGCTCCCGCGGTCGCGGTCCACTCCCGCACCCACGAATCCGCATCCCTATCGGCGATCCGCTCGGCGGTAGCGAACACCTCTCCCGTGTCCGCCGCCCGCCGATACACCGCGCCGAGGGCGTTCTCCAACCCGAACTGAAACTCGTGATCGGAAAAGAGCGTGGCCATTGGTGTGACAGCGAGCTTGTCGGGCGGGGCGCCGCGTGTCCTCAGTAGCCGACTACTGCAATCCGCGTCTCCGCCGCTATTGGGTCTCGTGACCTGGCCGGCGGGGCAGTTATAGTCGGCTGTCTTGATCGCTAGTGGAGGTGGTGGGTGCTGCCTTCGGGCTCGGTATTGGGGTGGCCGCTGATCGGTCGGATCAGCGAGCTGAAGCAGATCGCGCGGTCGCGTCTGGATGGCGCGAGCGGCATCGTCGTGCTTGGCCCTGCTGGGGTGGGGAAGTCGCGGCTGGCGCGCGAGGCGCTCGCTGAGGCTGAGCAGGCGGGTGCGTCGACGACATGGGTTCAGGCGACGCGGAGCGGAGCAAGCGTTCCGCTGGGCGCGTTCGCGGGCGTGGTCCCGAGCGAGGCACGCTCCGACGATCTGCTCCAGCTGATGCGACTTAGTGTCAAGGCGCTCGGGGATCTCGCGGGTACCAGGACGCTGGTGCTCGGCGTTGACGATGCGCAACTGCTTGACCCAACATCCGCGGCGCTGGTCCTCCAACTTGCGATCAGCTCCACTGCCTTCGTGGTCGCGACGATCCGCGCTGGCGAACGGTGTCCTGACGCGATCACCACGTTGTGGAAAGACGCCGGCGCACAGAGACTCGAGCTTGGAACGCTGGCTGAAGAGGAGAGCGGCACGCTGGCGGAGGCGATCGTCGGCGGCCCGATCGAACAGGGAGCCCGCCGGTGGATCTGCGACACGAGTCGAGGCAACGCGCTGTATGTCCGCGAGCTCGTGCTCGGCGCGCTCGCAGGAGGAGCGCTGAAAGAGGTCAACGGGCACTGGCGATTGCCGGTTCGGCCGCCAGTAAGCGCTTCGATCGCGGAGCTGATCACCGCGCGCATGGCCGGCCTCTCCGGCCCCGAGCGGGAGACGCTCGAGCTGCTCGCACTCGGCGAACCTCTGCCACTTTCCGAGATGATCGCGCTGAGCGGCACCGAACAACTCACGAGCACCGAAGCGCGTGGTCTGATCGATGTCGACGGCTCGCGCCACGGCCACGTCAAGCTCGCGCACCCCTTGTACGGCGAAGCGATCCGAGCGACCCTGCCAACGCTCAGAGCCCGTCAGGTGCGGCTTCGGCTCGCCGCGGTACTTCAAAGCCGTGCCGAGCCACAGCCCCAGGACGAGCTGCGGATCGCCCGCTGGCTACTCGACGCCGGCGAATCGATTCCTACACCACTTCTCGTGCAAGCCGCGAAAGCAGCCAACCTCGCCGGCGACCCCACGCTGGGCGCCGAGCTCGCCGCGCGGGCGATGGACGCCGGTGCCGGTATCCAAGCCGCGCTGCTCCTTGCCCGCGCCCACACGATCCAAAACCAACACGAGCAGGCGGAAACGGTGCTCTCGGCAGCAGAGGCAAAGATCGACACCCAGCGAACAGCTCTCGACTACCTAGAGCAGCAAACCGAAGTCCTGTACTGGGGGCTCAAACGACCCGAGGAGCTGCGTGAGCTGCTCGCCCGGGCCGAAACGTGGTGGCCCGAGAGCCGATGGCAGGACCGTCTGGTTCCGCTGCGGCTACGCGTCGCGGCGGCCGACGGTCCGGGCGCTGCTGTCGTGATCTCAGCTGAGATTTTGAGCTCCGAGGATCTCGATCCTGAGGTGCGACGACAGACGGAGCCGTTGCACGCGGCAAGCCTCTTCTACAGCGGCCGCACGCGCGAGGCGTACGAGCTCGCGCGACGCATTCGACCGTTACTGCCGCTGCGTGACCTGACCGACGAACTCGCGTTTGTCCTCTGGAGCACGATCGCGATCGAAACTGGCGAAGGCTGGCGCGAGCTCGAAGCGTGGAACATGAAAGCGCTCCAGGAAGGAGTGAGGCTCGGCGACCGCGCGGCGTCCGGCCGCGCAGCGCTCGGGCTAGGCGGCTTGCGCTTCTCCGAGGGACGCTACTTCGACGCGAGCAGATGGCTCGCGGAAGCCGAGCTTCAGCTCGAGCACCACGACGCGATCGGCCTGCTCGCGATCACCAACTCCCTACAGGTCGGAGTCGCGTGCTTCACGGGCAGCACAGCCGAAGTCCAGCCGGCGCTGGAGCGCTGTCGGGCAGCATTGGGCGGCAAGGACCCGCTTCCGAACCAGCTCCCCCACCTCGTGCGCGCCGAGGCTTGGGCGGCGAACGCCGACGGCGACCCCGCGCGAGCGCAGCGGCTACTCCTAGGCGCCGCCGAGGAGCTCTCGGCGATGCCGGTCTACGCTGCCCGACTCACCTATGAGGCGATCCGAGCGGGCGGCCCCGCCCGCCGACTCGCCGGACAGCTGGCCCACTTACAGGCGCGCTGCGACGGTCGCCTGCTCGCCGCCTACACGGCCCACGCCGTGGCTCTCGCAGCCGATGACGGTCGAGCCTTGCTGCAAACCGTCGACGAAATGGAGGAGATCGGCGCGCTCCGCTACGCGACCGAGGCAGCAGCACACGCCGCGAGCGCGTTCGCCCGCGCCGGCCGTCAGGACTCCGCCCGCCGCGCCACGGCGCGCAGCCGCCAGCTACAGGCCCGGGGCCAAGGCGGATTACCCCCCCCGATCGAAGGGATCGACACCGCCGCGGTCTCGCTCACCCCCCGCGAGAGGCAGCTCGTCGAGCTCGCCACCCGCGGACTCTCCAACGCACAGATCGGCGACCGCCTGGTCCTGTCCGTACGAACTGTCGAATCGCACCTCTACCGAGCGATGCAAAAACTCGGCGTGAGCGACCGCCACGAGCTGTAGCCGCCGGCCGCCAAGGCACGCCGGTTCTTCGGGTGCCTTGGCGCGTTGTGCCGCGGATGGTTTGGGTCGCGTTTAGCGCCCGAGGGTTTTCTCGCCGAGGTGGCTGGTGATGCTTTGCCCGGTCGCGAGGGGGTTGGTTTGGTTGCCGGCTTGGCTGGCGTGGGGTGTGGACGAGCCGAGCGTGACAATCACCGCCGCGGCGTTGTTGGCGTAGTTGGTGTCCTTGACTTGCGTCGAGGCGGCCGCTGCCGGGATCAGTACGTTCCCGTGCGCGGTCGTTGTGACCTTGAACGTGACCGTGTACGTCACGCTGGCGCCCGCTGCGATCGAGCTATCGGTCCAGTAGAGCGCCGAACCGATGTTGCTGGCGCCGCCGAAGCTGTTAGCGGTGAGCCCGTAGGGGATGATCAGCCCGGTTATCACCTTAGTCGCGACGGCAGGACCGTAGTTCGAGGTCTTGACCGTCGCCATGAAGGTCGATCCGTCCTGCGCGTTTGGCGGGGCAGTGATCGCTACCGCGACGTCGCTTGTCTTGGCGACCGCCTGAACGGTATAGCTAACCGTCTGGGTGGTGGTTTGTCCGTCGCTGCTGGTCGCGGTGACCGCGAACGTGTGCGAGCCAACGGTGGTGGTGTCGATCGCCGCGCCGTCGGCGACCGCACCGCTGGTGCCGGTCGCGTCGCATCCCGCGCTCCCGCGCTGCAGCCCGGGCCCGTACGCGCCGTCGGTGCAGGTGTAGCTCGCGTCCACGACCTGATTCTGGCTATAGCTGGCGGCGTTCGCGGGTGTGGTGATCTGGATCGATGGGGCCGCCGCCACCGTGTAAGCGACGCTCGCCGTACCGGTCTCGCCGTCGTTGCTGGTCGCGGTCACCG
>PMOY01000046.1 GCA_003165655.1 Solirubrobacterales bacterium | reverse complement strand
CGCCTCTCAAGTCGCGCTCGCATGGTTGCCCGCTCGCTACGAGCGGATGCTGCTGATTCCCGGGACAACCTCCGTCGCGCACCTCGAGGAGAACCTCGCCGCGATCAACCTCCAGCTGGACGCGGACGACCTCGCGAAGCTCGACACCGTAGAGCAGGTCGGCCGCCCGCTGGGGTGAGGCGAGATCCTGGTGAACCGCCGGAACGACCATCGCCGCCGAACTGCTTCTCGATCACGCCTGGAGTGGGCAGGACAGCGTCCCGGTCCTCGGCCCCGAGGACCTCTCCCACAACGAGATGGCCCAGATCATCTCCTGAGGTGCTCGGGAAGCGGGTGCGCTCGAGCGCCGCGCTACCCTCGTCCAGACCATGGGGTTGGGCTTTGCGTTCAAGAGGGCAATCTGCCACCTGGTCAAGCCGAGCCCGTCTCACACGTACGAGTTCGCTCTCACCGGTGCCGGCAAGACGGTTTCGTTCCGCCTGATCGACCCGACACCCGCGACAACTATGGCAGCTTGCAGATCTACCTCCGTAGCCCAGCGCGCGCAGACTGCGCCGGCCGTGGACACTTTCGCGACTCTTGACAATTCGAGCCCTCAGCCACCCGCGCGGAGACAGCGCTGCTGGCGGCCAACGGGTTCCGCTCGGCGGCGATCAGCCAGTTCGGTAACAGACGAGTCCGGTTTGTGAGCGACGAACCTCATCCCGTAGTCAACGGTGATCGTAATGCGTTCATAGCCGAGCGTTTGGAGTCTCGTCAGCAGGCTGGCCGGTTCGACTGGGTTGTAGGTGTCGCCGTCGTGAAACCGATGCAGTGCATCGCTAGCGAGACTGTCTGACCCGATGAGCACGCCGCCCGGGCGCAGAACCCGGAGCAGCTCGGCGAGGAGCTGATTCTGCAGCCTTGCCGTGGGGACGTGATGGAGCATGGTGAAGGATGCGGCCGAATCGAATGAGCTTGCGGGAAAGCTCAGCGCAGTCGCGTCCTGATTGATCACTTCGACATTCGTGCCGGCGAATCGATCTGTGAGTGCGTCAGCGGCGGAGCGCTCGAGCTCGACGGCCACGAGACGCCGAACTCGGTGGCGGAGCCAATCGGTGCTCGCACCAGGACCTGGCCCAACCTCGATCAGCTCGTCGCCGAGGTCGCGTTCGCCCGCCACGGCGGGCATGACCTCAGCGTGAAGGAAAGTGGCCCAGTCGGGGCTCGGGCATAGTTTGGCGTGGTTTTCGTTCATGGCGCCGACCGTATGGCCGATGACCGTTTCCTGCAAGGACGTACGCTTCCAGTTGATGTCGCGAAACGGACAAACCGGTGCCACGGCCTTGGTGGTGTCGGCGATACCGATGCCTTCCGGGACCGTTTTTGCCAAGCACGTTCATCCCGTCCACCAGCTCGTTTGGACGGACTCCGGCGTGCTCCAAGTCGCCACTGACGACGGCACCTGGGTGCTGCCGCCCACCCGCGCTCTGTGGCTTCCCGCGGGCGTCAGGCATGAGACGACCGCGACCGGCCCGACGATCCTGCGCGGCGTCTATCTCAATCCAACCCAATGCCCTGTCGTGTGGAGGGATCCGCAGCCAGTGGCTGTCAGCAGACTGCTGGCTGAGCTTCTGCTCCATCTCGGCCGGAAACTCACGCCCGCCGAAGCCAAGCGAGCGCAGGCGATCCTTCCTGATCTCCTCGAGCCCGTGAGGGCCGTGACCATCCACCTCGAGCTGCCCGCAGACGAGCGCGCGCGCGAGGTCGCAGAGGCGCTCCTGGTCAACCCCGCCGATCGACGGTCGCTACCGGCCTGGGGCCGGCACATCGGCGCGAGCGCCCGGACCCTCAGCCGGGGCTTTCTCAGCGGCACCGGTATTACATTCACCCGCTGGCGCGCCGCGGCTCGTATGCGCGAGGCACTCCCACTGCTGGCGGCCGGGCGGTCAGTAAGCCAGGTCGCGTCGGCGGTCGGATACGACACATCGAGCGCGTTCGTGGCGGCCTTTCGACGGGAAACCGGGACTACACCCGGCGCCTATTTCCGCGCGCAATGAGACAACATGGCGGTCCCCTAGCGACCCCGCGGAGCTGACGCCTGGAATCGAGCCGGGGACCCCAGCGGGCTAGTGGACGAGCTGTTCGCGCCACTGCGCGAGGCCCCTTGGCGCCGTGGTTCTCGCACATGACCTTCGTTGGACATCGAACGTTTGCCAGACGGCCGCGTAGAGGCCATGGGCTGCGACGAAGGCGTCCAGATCGTCAAGACCAGGTCCGCCATAGGCGCTGAGCATCTCATCGACGTACTTGTCGCTTCGCTCGCGTGCTCTCGCGCTCGTGACGAGTCCAGCTACATCCCACCGGATCGGACCCGCGCATACGTCTTCGAGGTCATTCCACAGGAGCCGGGGACGGCTGCACAGCACGTTGCTCAGCGAGACGTCACCGTGGAGCGGCTGGGTAGGCAAGCAGGTCTCGAACACCGCCGGCGTCAGCCGTTGGAGCTCATAGCGCAAGAGGTCGATGTCTAGCGCGCTCAGCCATGAACATGGGCGCACTTCGGCGAGTTGGCGCTCGATGTCGTTGCGGACTCCGGCGAGCGATCCCAGTTCGCCCGAGAAGTCCGCGAGAACGCGGTGTAGTTCCCGTAACGACCGACCGACCTCGCGCGCGTCCGGCGGTACGTCCGATAGGTCGTGCGGGACGAACGTCCAGAAAGTCATCCAGATCCCATCGTGCTGATAAGGGCCGGGCGGCAGCAGGTCGCTCGGCGGGACTATCGGGCCGCCTCGCTCCGCCACGAAGACGCCGACCGCAACCTCCCGCTGGAGCCACGTCGAAACGTCATCGTGCAGAACCGCCGTGCCCACCATCACCCGTGCGACCAGCGGCGCAGGCTTCAGATGCACCAGAACGTTGCTACCTGACGCGATCACCACAGCGTCGTCACACTCGACGCCATGCGCGACGGCCACAGCGCGCGCCGTCGCTAACGGGACGCTCGTATCGCCAGACCTGATCACGAACAGCATCCGTAGCCACGCAGATTCATCACCACATCACCGGACGCTACCGCCGTCCGTCCGCCCAAACTTCCCGCCAACGCGAAGCGAGCCGCGAAGCGAAGGGGGACGACGTCGAACTCGGGGACCGCCCGGATCGAACAGCACGCGTTCGCCGACTTCCTGATCCGAGGCGAGCTTGACCCGCCACCTACGCCGCCATGCGAGCCCGCGAGAGGAGTGGGCCAAGGACGATGAGCGCCAGCAGCGTGCTCTGCAGGGAGGTACGCTGACGCCATGCCAATGCCCAAGCGGTCAAGTGTCGATGACTTCTTCGCGCAACTGAATGACGTCCAGCGACCGCACCTCGAGGCGCTCAGGGAGCTGAGCCTCGATGCCGACTCGGAGGCGCGGGAGGAACTGAAGTGGAACCTGCCGGTGTACGTCCGCGGCAAGAAGACGAGCCTGTGGATGCTTCAGAACTTCAAGAACCACTGCTCGCTGCGGTTCCCGCCACCATTCTTTGCCACCCAGAAGGCCGCGGTTGAGGCCGCTGGCTATGAGGCCGGTGAGGGCTTCATCAAACTCCCGTACGGGCGCGAGCTGCCGATCGAGCTCTTGAAGGCGCTGATGCAGGCACGGGTCGAGGAGTACGCAGCGACCGGCGCCGGCTGGAACGACCGCTGAGCCCGGCTACATCCCGTGAGGGTCGCGGTCGTTGAGGGTCGCGACCACGTACCCTTCACCGTCGACGGCTTGCACTGTCGGGTGGAAGGTGCGGCCGGTGGTCAAGACGGAATCGGTCAGCCGGCAGGATGACCACGCGCTCGCGGCGGCCGATGTTTTGACCGGTCAAGCCGGGTGACGACTCTGGCCGGTGCTGGCGCCTCACGACCACGGCCCACGCCGCAGATGACCGCAGGACGCTGGACATGCTGGTCAGTACCCGTTGCCCCCACCGCTCGATGACGTAGTCGAGGCGGCCGGCGCGGGGGCGCTACCGGAACCGGCGCCCGGGGCGTCCGCCGTCCACGTGTGGCCGAGGTCCCTGAGGCCCTGCCCCTTCGCGTCGCCGGGCTTCTGGTCCCCGACGCACCCGGCCGCCGGATACACCTCGGGCGACCCGAGAGTGCCGGCTGGGCGCAGGACCAGCCAGGTCGACCGCCGCACGCGCATGGATTAACGGCGAGCCGACGCGTCCACTCGGGATGCGCGGCGGAGAACGGATCGGAGGTAGGCGGGAAGAAACCCGCCGGTCGCGGAGTCTTAAGCCGTAGCCGGGGTCGCTGGCACGTCGATGACCAGCCGCAGAGCGCCTCCTGTGTTCGCAATCCGCCAATTCCGATAGGTAAGGATCAGTCATGAACTACGAAATGTCATCCGCCGCTCAGACCGAGGCACGCTCCGCCTCAGTCGAAGACGATGTCCGCGTCCACTGGCAGGGCGTCGCTGGACGCCGCTCGTTTCTGAAGGGACTCGGTCTCGCGGGCGCGGCGGTGTTGCCCGGGAGCGCGCTGTTCGCCAGCGAGGCGATGGCCAAATCGAGCAGCAGCATCACAAAGGGCGACGTGGCCATCCTGCGTCTGCTCGCCGCGGCGGAGCTGATCGAGGCCGACCTGTGGCAGCAGTACGACGAGCTCGGTGGAGTCAACGGCGGCAACCCGGCGTACATGGCCGCGCTGACGAATATCGACTCCGACATGCCGACCTACATCCATCTCAACAACGAAGACGAGCAGAGTCACGCGGCGTTTCTCAACGCCTATCTGGAGTCCAAGGGTGCCGAGCCGGTCAACCTCGACGCCTTCCGAACCCTGCCGAGCAGCAAGGCCAACGGTGCCAGGCAGATCGGCCGTTTGACGTCGCTCACCTCGCTGGACGTCGACACGAGCTGGTACACGCGCTATCGCAGCTCGACGAACGCCGACTTCGGGGCGAAGTTCCCGCAGGCGTTCGAGATCCACAACCAGCCGGCGATCCCCATCAACGACACCGACACTCCGCCAAACACGACGGCTCCGCTTCCGCCGACGACCCCGGCGGAGCGACGGATCCAGGCGATCGCCTGCACCGCGGCTTTCCATTTCGGCTACATCGAGCAGGGTGGGTCGAGCCTCTACGCGACTCTCGCTGAAAAGGTCACCAACCTTGAGGTGCTGCGTATCGTGACGAGTATCGGCGGAGCTGAGGCGATGCACTTCTCTACCTGGCAGGACGATGCCGGCAACGCCGCCAACGCCCCGATCGCCCCCGTCACCGATCCGCTGACGGGCTTGACGATCCCGAACCTGGACGCCCATCCAGACGAGCAGCTGTTCCAGGCCAACCTGATCTTCCCGCATCCGTGCGAGTTCATCAGCAGCAAGCTGCCCCACTGCGCGGTCGTGCGGCCCACCCTGGACCGCAACGGGGGAGCACAGGCAGCGATCAAGTCATTCACCGCTGACAGATTGTTCGAAGGCCAGTCATCCCGCTTCTTCACGACCGTCATGAAGCTGGCTGAGCAGGCCGACGCCGCGCAACGTCGCGTCAGCTAGCAGCGCGCCCTCTGCGGCGCTCGACTCGGGGGGCGCCTGCGGGCGTCCCCCCACATAACACAAACCGAAAGGCACAACCATGCTCACAGACCTTCTTCAGCCCACCCACCTGATCATCGTCCTAGCGATCGCCCTCCTCGTCCTTGGACCCAAGCGTCTACCCGGTGCTGGTCGCGCCGTCGGCCAAGGGCTCAGAGAGTTCAAGGAGTCACTCACGGCGAGCCACGATCACGACCACGATTCACTCCCAGGCATGATCCCCAGCGAGAACGAGATTCCGGCGCCGTGACGTCCCTCTTCCTTGGCCGTCACGAAATCCCGGGCAACCCCATCCTGCAGAGGACACGAGTGGAAAACGAACTCACCGAACACACCGGCTGACTGCAGGTCGTGTACTCGAAACGGCTAGACAGGTCACAAGACTCGCTACCGCGACAATCCGGAATCGCGTGCGAGCACCAGCGCCGACGCGGCGCCGGGCACCGGCCTCGCGGCTTGTGCATTCGCCCAGTCTCGAACGTCCGGATGTGGCTGTCGCCGCGATTGCTTTCATCCTCCCGCCGCCTCGCTTCGTCCATTGCGGCAGTCTCTGGGTCGTCGCGCTCGGGCCATGCCGGTCGGACGACCCGGACTGGGCCGAAAGCGACCGCCGACAGGATCGGCTCGGCCCGGTGTCGCAGCCCCTCGGACGTCATTCGCGCTCGCGGATCGTCACGAACTCCATGTTCCGTGGGACAGAGAGCACGAGCTCGCGCTCATCTGGCTGATCCCCCAGCGATGAGACGAATGTAAAGCGCACGCGCTCGGGGTCTGTTGGATCGCTCGTGCACCCCACGACGCGGCCTTTCAGGATGACAGCTTGGTCGTCCTCGAGCTCATCGGCTGCAACGCTCTTATCTACCGGCCAACCCGCCATCCGAGTGACCGTCGCCATGATCGTCTCGCGCGAACACACGAGGAAAATCTCCCGGCGGTCTGGCGACGAGCCACGCGGCGGGCGGACACCAGACACGAGGGTAAGGCGAAGCGGGCCGGGGTCAGCGGGCTCCCCGTCGGTCGAGACCAACTGGCCATCCAACATGACGACCTGCCCGGAGACGACGTCTCTGGCGGGCAGCGCGTCCTCGTATATCAGTGACGCATTGGGAAGGTGCATGCCGGACCCGTGAGGCATGTCAGCGTTCCTGAGATAGTGCCGTGCGGTCGGCAGGATCATGTCCGCGGGACAGATGAGAACAGCCTCGTGCGGATCCGGCTGATCCCCGGGCGGCGGACCGAGCGCCTGAACAATCGTCAGCCGGACGCGCGAGCCGTCGTCGGTATCACCGGCGTTCGCCAAGACGCGGCCTTCGATTGCGACGAGCTCCCGCTCCTCGAGCTCGACCGCGGGAACCGCACGGCTGAATCCGGACGCGAACAGGCGGTGCTTAAGCATGTGGTTGCGGGCTGAGTCGGCGAGCGAGTCCGGCGACTCAGCCGGCCGCACGGATGTCTGCACGCGTTCCTTCAGCTGTGGCCAACTTGGGAACCCGTGTTCGCGGGCGATCACCAGCTGCGCGGCAGACAAGGTCACGGTCTCAGCGTCGACCTGGGAGTATCGTCGAAGGCGTTCGATCGCTCCCTTTTCGCCGCCACGAAGCGCGTCGCGCAACTCCTTCGCTTGTCGACGAAGCTGGGCTAGATCAGCGCGCCGGGGCAGGGACTGCTCGGACATGTCATCTCCTCCTCTTCCGGGTTCTCTGAGCTTTGGGCTTTGCGAGAGGGTGTTGCTGTTGTTGGGTT
>PMOY01000190.1 GCA_003165655.1 Solirubrobacterales bacterium | reverse complement strand
CGCGCGCGCACGAGCAGCGACTTGACGCCCGGGATCGTGTTCTCCATCGCCTCGGCGATCTGGTCGTAGGACAGGGCCTCCATCTCTCGCAGGAGCAGCGCCGTCCGCTGGGTCTCTGGCAAGTCATGAATATCTCCGACGAGCAGGCGGAACTCCTCCCGCCGATGCACCTGATCGGCGGCCGTCTCACCGTGATCGGAGAAGTGGACGTCCATCGAGTCCACGCCGATCGATTGGACCCGGCGTAGATGATTGAGGCTGCGATTGCGGGCGATCCTGTAGAGCCAGGGCCGCACGTTGATCGGCCGGTCATCGGCGAGGATCGCGTTGAAGGCCGCGGCAAACACGTCCTGCAGGACGTCCTCTGCGTCCTCGGCCGATCCGAGCATGTGTCGGCAGAACGCGAGCAGGCGCGACTGATACCGGCCCACGAGGTGCTCGAATGCCGCATGGTTGCCGCGCCGCATCAGGACGACGAGGCGCTCGTCGGACTGCAGGCGCAGAAGCGGCGAGCGCCCGTGCAGCCCGCCGACTCCGGAGTAATTGAGAGCTGAGACTTCCACGGGTGAGAGGATCCTCCCTCTTACGACACCGTAGCAGCGCGTTAGTTGCGGTTCTGGGGCGTGATCGCGAACCCGATCCGCGTCCTGGCGCGTAGCATCCCGCCTGGAGCCCGGGTAGACAAACTGGCAAAGTCGGCGCTCTTAAAAAGCGCTGCTCGCGAGAGCCCTGCGGGTTCGAGTCCCGCCCCGGGTATCGGCCGCGTCAGGCGACGTTGGTGGCCGCGGGCGCCTCGTGGGCGCTGAGTGCGAGGCCGTCGAGCACCGTCGCGACCAGCGCCCGGTCCCCGCTGATCGCGAGCCCGCCGCGATCTCCGTCGGGAGCGAACGCACGGATCCACGCCTCTTCGGTGCCGGTCACGTGGGCATCGGCGCCGTCGTCGTCGCGCTCGGCGAGCGTCACGACGCCGCGCGAGACCGTCACGAGATAGGTGGAGGTGCCGCCGCTCTTGCTTGTCTCGGTCACGAGCAGCGCTACCGAACCTCCGAGGCGGTGTGGCGGGCGCACCAATCCGGGTGCAAGGCGAATGATCGCCCCGATGTCGATCAGCTCGTTCTCGCGCGGCGAGCTCCACGCCCACTGGTAGCCCCAGCGCGCGAGCTCGGCCAGCGCCGGCAGCAGCTCACGGGCGCGCTCGGTGAGCTCGTAGTCCACGCGCGGTGGGACCTCGCGGAAGCGCTGCCGCGTGAGCATGCCGTCGGCGACCATGCGGTTCAGCCGCGAACGAAGCTGTTCGGTGGAGATCCCGGGGAGGACGCGCTGCAGCTCGACGAAGCGGCGCGCACCGGCGGCGAGATCGCGGACGATCAGCAGCGTCCATTTGTCGCCGACGAGATCGAGCGCGCGCGCGTCGGGTGACCATTGGTTGTATGGATGCCGTTTGGGTGGCGGTGTCTGCGGCAAAGGGAATTCCCTTCGGTGGACGATCCCACGGACCAACTTCCTGGTTAACGTACCCAAAACCGTGGCCCTTGGAGCGTGCGCCGCTGATCTGCGCCGCGAGCATGAGGCGGCCTTGGGCTCATGCTGCGCTCGATCCGCGCCGAAGTACGAGCATGGGCGACCTCATGGTCCTAGCCGAGCGACGGTCGATTCGCCCGCGTGGGGACGTGGTTCGTCCCCCGGGGCGAGGAGCCGGACGATGGGACAGCGTGCCGATCGCGTTCTGCTTCGATCCGTGCTGTCCGTTCTCGTATCTGGCCGCCGAGCGGGTCGAGCGCCGCTTCCCACGCGCCCAATGGATTCCCGTGGACGGAAGCGCCTTTCGCCAGGCTCCGTGGTCTGATCCGAACGTCGGCGTGGCGCTCCGTGCGAGGGCGGAGCGTCGCGCGGCCGAGCTGAGGCTCCCACTGGTATGGCCCGACCGCTGCCCATCGACGGGGACGGCGGCGCTTCGGGTCGCCGTCTACGCCGTCCGCATCGGGGTGGGTCCGGCGTTCGCTCTCGCGGCGTGCCGACTCGCGTTCTGCGGCGGGTTCGACCTCGAGGATCCACGGAACCTCGCTGAGGCCGCCGCGGCGGCGGGGATCGGACTCGACGCCTGCATGCTCGCGGCGCGCGACCCGGCGAACGACGTGTCCGCCGAGACCGCTGTCCGTGGCCTGCTGGCGCTCGGCGTGACCCAGCTGCCTGCGTTCAGCGTCGATGCGCGCTGGTTTGTGGGGGAACGGAGCCTCGCCGAAGCGGCCGTGTGGGCGGGCGCTCGGCGGCGCTGACCCACCCGCTCGGGTTAGGGATTCCCGACTGCAGACCGCCTTGCGTGCAGCGCACACGCTCGCGCTCCGGGACGCCCCGCGTCACACTCTTTTTCATGCGCGATCCCGAAGAGGTGCGCAATGTGTGAGCCATGCGTGCGTGTCGACGTCGGCGATCGCCGCAGTGCCCCCGCGGCGGTGGTCGCTTGACCGGGACAGTGCGCCGCGTCCGGAGCACCGTCGGGCGCTTCTTCGGGATCGTGTTCCGGTCGAACGTCACCGGACTGTCGTCGATGCTTGCATACGCGATGCTGCTGACGGTCGTTCCGGTCGCGCTGCTGGGGCTGTTCATCGCCGGCCAGGTGCTGAAGAGCGCGTCGGTCGAGCAGAGCGTGCTGCGCGACCTGAGCGAGATCTTTCCCGGGGCGACGAAGACCACGCTTGCGAAGCTGCTCTCCGAGGTCCGGGTCTCGACGACGAAGACTGGGGTGCTCGCGCTGGTTGCGTCGGTGTGGTTCGGAGCCTCGTTCTGGGGCGCGCTCGATACCGCCTTCAGCCGTATCTACGACGTCCCGTCGCGATCGTGGTGGGCCCAGAAGCGGTTCGGACTCGCGATGCTGCTCGTCCTGCTCGTGTTCATGGTCTCGATGGTCGCCGCGCCGACCGTGGTGAGCTTGCTGCAGGCGGGTGCCCGTGATCTGCCGTTTGACCTTGCTCGGATTGGGGGGGTTGTGTACCGGATCTCGCTGGGGTTCGCGCTGCTGCTCCTGTTCGGGAGCTTGTGCGTCATCTATAAGGCAGTGCCCAACCGGCCGATTCCATGGCGCGCT
>PMOY01000080.1 GCA_003165655.1 Solirubrobacterales bacterium | reverse complement strand
TTCCAGGAGGCCGACACGATCGGGATCACGATGCCGATCGTCAAGCACAGCTTCATGGTCCAGCACCCGCTCGAGTTACCACGCTTCATCCACGAGGCGTTCCACGTCGCGCGGACCGGACGCCCGGGCCCGGTGGTGGTCGATATCCCCCAGGACCTGAGCCGCGCGGATATTCCCTACGAGCCGGTGACCGACGTTCACCTGCCGGGGTACCAGCCGACCACCGATGGCAACCAGAAGCAGATCCGCCTCGCGGCGAAGGCGCTCGCCAACTCACGGCGCCCGGTGATCTACGCGGGCGGTGGTGTGATCAACGCGGGCGCAGCCGCCGACCTGACCGAGCTGGTCCTATCCGACCGGTTCCCGGTCACCTGCACGGTGATGGGTCTGGGCGGTTTCCCCGCGCCGCACGACCAGTGGCTCGGCATGCTCGGGATGCACGGCACCCGGACGGCCAACTACGCCATGGACGAGGCCGACCTGATCTGCGCGATCGGCGCGCGCTTCGACGACCGAATCACCGGGAAGCTGTCTGAGTTCGCGCCGCGGGCGAAGTTCATCCACATCGACGTCGACCCGGCAGAGATCTCGAAGAACGTCCCCGCGCACATTCCGATCGTCGGCGACGCGAAGAACATCCTGCCGCGGCTGACCGCCGAGTACCGAGCGCTCGCGCCCGATCCCGCCCGTCTCGACGAGTGGTGGTCGCGCGTCCGCGCCTGGCGGGAGCGCCACCCGCTCGTGTACGAGCCGTCGACGGACGCCGAGATCAAGCCCCAACACATGATCCAGGCGCTCTACGAGGCCACCGGCGGCGACGCGATCGTCGTCAGCGATGTCGGGCAGCACCAGATGTGGACGGCCCAGTACTACGACTTCGCCAAGCCGCGCCGCTGGATCAACTCCGGGGGCCTCGGGACGATGGGCTTTGGCCTTCCGGCGGCGATGGGAGCCAAGATCGGATGCCCGGAGAACACCGTGGTGTGTGTGACCGGCGACGGCTCGGTTCAGATGAACATGCAGGAGCTCGCGACGTGCTCCCAGAATGGCATCGCGATCAAGGTGTTCATCATGAACAACGGCTACCTCGGGATGGTCCGGCAATGGCAGGAGCTGTTCTGGGACAAGCGCTACAGCCAGGTCGACATGGGCCAGTGGCCCGACTTCGTCAAGGTCGCGGAGGCGTACGGCGCGACCGGCCTGCGCTTCGAGGACAAGAGCACCTTGGTGGCGGACATGAGGCAGGCGATCGCCACCGAGGGGCCGGTGCTTGTCGACGTCCGCGTCACGCGCGAGGAGAACACGTACCCGATGATCCCGGCGGGCAAGGCCGCACGGGACATGGTCGGTTGACATGGGTGAGCCGGGAACGAAGGAGATCCTCTCGCTCGACGAGCTCGAGGCTACGGCTGGGCTGCGGACCGGCCGCAAGCACATCCTGTCGATCCTCGTCGAGAACCGCCCCGGTGTCCTGACCAGGATCGCCGGCCTGTTCGCCCGGCGGGGATTCAACATCTCCACGCTCGCCGTCGGGCCGACGGACGACCCGTCGGTGTCCAGGGTCACGCTGACGTTGGACGGCGCCAAGCACCCGATCGACCAGGTGACCAAGCAGCTGCACAAGCTCGTCAATGTGCTGAAGATTCGCGACCTCGAACCCAATGAGACCCTCGCTCGCGAGCTCGCGCTGTTCAAGGTCAACGCCGACGGTGCCGTCCGCGCCGAGGTGATGCAGATCTGCGAGATCTTCCGCGCCAAGATCGTCGACGTGACCAAGCGCTCGGTCGTCGTCGAGGTGACCGGCACCTACGAGAAGGTCGAGGCGTTCGAGCGTCTGGTCAGGCCGTTCGGCCTGATCGAGATGGCCCGCACGGGCGAGATCGCGATCTCCCGGGGACGCAGCGAGACGTAGGCGGGGCGGGGGGGGTCCGCCGGGCTCGTGTCCGGCGCGCTCGGCGCCAGCGGTAACCTCGGTCGGGATGGCGGCAGTTCGGACTGGAACCCCGGCGCCCGTCTGGCTTGATGCCGAGACGTGGGTCCGCCTCGAGCGGCGGCTCGAGGCGGCGTTGAGGCGCTCGCGCGCGACCGGCTCGGCGATCCTCGCCAGCCTCAGCGCGCCCGTCGCCCGCGGCGTCGACCCGACAGCGGTGATCTGCGCGTCGCGCCGCGCCGGTGAGCCGTGGGCCTGCCTCGAGCAGCCGGACCGCGACGGCGCCGCGCTCGCGGCCGTCGGCTGCGCGCGGACGATCGAGGCCCGAGGACCGGGCCGATTCAGAGCCGTGGCGGCGGGGTGGCGATCGGTGACGGCATCCGCGCTCGCCGACCCGGCCGACGGCCCGCCCGGCTCAGGGCTCGTCGCTCTGGGCGGCTTCTCGTTCGCTCCCGCGGGCGGTGGCTCGCCGCAGTGGGCGGGCTTCGAACCTGCCTCCCTGATCGTTCCCGAGCTGTCGCTCGCGCGGCGTGGGGAGGAGGTTCGGTTGACGCTGAATCTGCAGATGACGCCGGACGACACGGTCAAGGATCTGGTGTCCCGGGTGAACCGGCGGCTCGGAGAGCTCCGCACGGATACGTTGCCGCTGCTCGACCCGGCTCCTTCGGGCGCGTACCGCGTCGTCAGCCCGATGCCGCCCACGCACTACGAGCACGCCGTCGCCCGCGCCGTCGAGCGGATCGGCGCCGGCGAGCTCGAGAAGATCGTGCTCGCCCGCGAGGTCCAGGTCCACGCGCCCGTGGAGCACGACCCCGCGGCCGTGCTTGGCGTCCTGCGCGAAGCGTTTCCGACGTGCTACGTGTTCGCGGTCGGCCGCGGCCAATCGACCTTCCTCGCAGCAAGCCCCGAGTTGCTCTTGCGACGCGAGGGCCAGCGCGTGAGCACGGTTGCGCTCGCGGGCTCGATGCGGCGGAGCGCCGACCCGGCGGTCGAGAATCATCTCGGTGAGCAGCTGCTCAGCAGCGACAAGGACCGGGAGGAGAACGCGATCGTCGCCCGCCGGATTGTCCGAACGCTGGCTCCTCACTCGGTGTGGGTCACGACCGCCCCCGAGCCGGTGATCGTCCGGGTGGCGAACATCCAGCACCTCGCGACGCCGATCCGCGCCCAGCTCGCCTCTCCCGTGGGAGCCGTCGAGCTGGTCGGCCTCATGCACCCGACGCCCGCAGTTGGTGGAGAGCCGTCGGAGCGAGCGCTCGAGATGATCCCGGCACTCGAGGGCTTGGACCGCGGCTGGTATGCCGGCGCGGTCGGATGGATCGACGCGACCGGCGATGGGGAGCTCTGCGTGGCGTTGCGGTGCGCATTGCTGCGCGGCCGCGTCGCCCACTGCTACGCCGGCTGTGGGATCGTGCGCGATTCCGACCCCAGCGCCGAGCTCGCGGAGAGCGAGATCAAGCTCGAGGCGATGCTGCCGGTGCTGGCGGGCTGAGGCGCCTAGCCCCCCAGCGCGGCCTGCGCCGCCTCCGCGATCCGCCGGTGGAGCGCGAGGTTCTCGACCCGATCTGTGCGGACCTCCACGATCGTGGTGGCGAGGCCCCCGACGCCGGACTCAATCGCGGCGCGGAGCTCGACAAGGTTGCCCGGGCGCTCGTACCGGCAACCGTAGAGCCCCGCGGCCTGCGCGAAGTCGAGGCCGTGCGGGGTGGCCACGTGCTCCTCGAACGCGTCCTGCGCCCGGGCGACCGGGAGGAAGTGGAAGATGCCGCCGCCGTCGTTGTTGAGGAGGACGATCGTCAACGCGAGTCCGAGTCGTCGCGCGGCCATGAGCCCGCCGATGTCGTGGGCCAGCGCGACATCGCCGATCAACAGCACGACAGGGCCGTCGGCGACCGCGGCGGCACCGAAGGCCGCCGAGACCGTCCCATCGATCCCGCTCGCGCCACGGTTCGAGAGGACGCGTGGAGGATCCTCCCGGACCGGGAAGAACTCCTCGACGTCTCGCACGGGCATCGACGAGGCGACGAACAGCGTCACATCCTCCGGCAGCCATTCGCCAAGTTGGGCGGCGACCAGCGGCTCGGAGAGCTCAACGCCGAGGACGTGCGCTATCGCCCCTGCAACCGCGGCGTCGCCCGCACGCCAGGACTCGAGCCAGGCGCCCGCGGGCGGACGCAGCCTGCCTCCTCCAAAGAGGCCGATGCCTTGGTCGTACCGAAGCGGAACTCGCTGCGCGACGACCCCGTCGGGGTCGTGCCAGGCCAAATCGGGATCGAGCGCAGCCTGCTGAGCATCCAGACCGGCGAGCCAGGCGCGCAGTGGCTTTGACGTCGGCAGGTCGCCCACGCGGAGAACGAAATCAGGGCGGTGCGCGGCGGCGAACGCGTCGTCTCGCAGCAGCAGGTCGTAATGGGCGATCGCCGCGTCGCCCGTTCGGGCTCTCGAGAGGGGATCGGCGAGCACTGGCAGGTTCAGCCCTGCCGCGTACATGGCCAGCTCAGTCGCGGGATGCGGGCCGGGCCCGTACCGCCCGGCGACGATCACCGACCGTGGTGGCGGCTCGCGAGCGACTTCGACTCCGGTCACCCTGATATCCGGCGAGCTGAGCGTCACCCAGGGCGCTCCGTGAGGCCGCCCGCTCTCGTCCGGCGCCAGCGGCTCTTCGAGCACCAGCGGCTCGCGCAGCGGCACGTTCAGGTGCACCGGCCCCGGTGGGCTCGCCAGCGCGGTCCAGTACGCACGGCAGGCCAGCGTCCTCATCCACCGCAGCCGTTCCGGGCTCGCGTCGTGGACACCGAGCTCGAGGAACCACTTGACTGCGTCTCCGTAGAGCTTGATCTGGTCGATCGCCTGCCCGGCGCCGACGTCGCGTAGCTCGGGCGGCCGATCGGCGGTCAGCACGATCAGCGGCACGCCCGCCTCGCGCGCCTCGATCACCGCGGGCGCGAGGTTGGCGGCCGCGGTCCCCGACGTGCAAGTGATCGCGACGGGCCGGCCGCCTGCCTTGGCCGCGCCGACGGCGAAAAAGCCGGCGCAGCGCTCGTCGATGTGGGACCAGCAGCGGATCTGTGGCTCGCGGACGAGCGAGAGGACGATCGGGGTCGATCGCGACCCCGGTGAGGTGCATGCGTCGCGCATGCCGCAGCGGCCGAGCTCGTCGCACAGCGCGCGCAGGAGCAGATAGGAATCAGCGGTGGCGGTCATGATGCACGGGGTATGGCGCCGACCGTCGTCCTGCTGCACGGCTTCACGAACACGGGTGCCAGCTGGGAACCCGTTCTCGCGGCGCTGGGCGAACGCTATCGCGCGATCGCACCCGACATCCGCGGCCACGGGTCGGCTTCGCGGGCGCGACCGCTGACGCTCGATGCGGTGATCGGCGATGTTGCCGTGCTCACGCAGGATCGGTTTACCCTCGTTGGCTACTCACTCGGCGGTCGGATCGCGCTGCACGCGGCGCTCGCGCTCCGCCGGCGCGTCGAGCGTCTGGTGCTGATCGGCGCCAGCCCCGGGATTGCCGACCCGGCGCAGCGCGCCGCACGTCGCGCCGCGGACGAGCGGCTCGCGGCCGAGATCGAGGCAGCGACGATCGAGGAGTTCGCGACGCGATGGGCCGCGACCCCGGTGCTCGAGGGCCAGTCGCCGGAGGTGAAGGCGGCCGCGCACGCCGACCGGCTGCGCAGCACGCCGGCGGGGCTCGCCGCGGCGCGGCGCGGCCGCGGAACGGGAGCGCTGCCTTCGCTTTGGGAGCGGCTGGGGGAGCTGAGCATGCCCGTCGTGCTGATCGTCGGCGAGCGGGACGAGAAGTTCCGCGCGATCGGCCAGCGCATGGCGCGGGAGCTCTCGCGCGTCGAGCTCGTGGTCGTCGCCGACATCGGCCACGCGGTCCACCTGGAGGCGCCGGAGCGGATCACGGCGCAGCTCATCGGGGGTGAAGTCACTCCGGCCCGCGGCGCTGACCGGTGAGGCCCACCCGGGGGCGCGACGAGCGTGCGCTCGCCTCAGCCGGCGACGCGGTACCAGTCGGTCAACCCGTCGCCCAGGCCCGGACCATGCGGCAGCGCGATCCGCCCCTCGCGTGGGGGCAGTGGATCGGCGCGTCCCTCGAACAGCCCGAGCGTCGCCAGCCCGCAGGCTCGCCGCGGCTCGAGCACGGCGGCGACATGCAGTGCCGCCGCAATCCCGAGCGGCCCGTCGAAGGTCGACGCCACGTAGACGTCGTAGCCGGCGCGGTCGGCCTGCGCGGCCTGCTCGATCACGCCGCTGATCCCGCCGGAGCGAGCGATCTTCAGGCACACGGCGTCGCAGCAGCGCTGCTCGAGGGCGCCGGGAGCCGCGGCCGTCTCGTCGATCGCGATCGCCACGTCGCTCGCGGTCCACACGCGCCGGATCTCCTCGACGCCGGACGCCGGCTCTTCGCACAGCTCGACGCCCACCGGGGCGAGCGCTCGGAGCGCGGCCGTCGCCTCTTCGGAGGACCAGACGCCGTTCGCGTCGACCCGAATCGTCAGCCCGGACCCACCGGCGGCACGGACCGCGGCGAGCCGCCCCGCGTCGTCGCCCACCCCGACCTTGACCTTGACGCATCCGAATCCGGCGGCGCGGGCCTGGTCCGCCTCCGCCGCGGCGCCCGCGCGATCGGTCGCCCCGATCGTCCAGTTGACATCGACGGGACCTGGCTCGCTCGCCCCGAGCAGCCGCCAGATAGGCTCCCCCGCCCGACGACCGGCCAGATCCCACAGCGCGAGGTCGATCGCCGCGATCGCCTGAGGGAGGACGGCGACATCGCGGCAGGCGGCGAGGAGCTCGGCGCGGGCGGTCCCGTCGCAGTCGCGCAGGAGCGCCGTGCAGTCCTCGAGCGCCGCACGCACGTGGTCGGTCGAGACGCCGTCGTACGGCTGCAGCGGCGCTGCCTCTCCGAAGCCGGTGATCCCGTCTTCTCCTTCGAGCGCCACCACGATCAAGGAGCGCTGAGCAAGCTCTCCGTACGCCGCCGTAAAGGGCGCACGCAAGCGTGCCCTGCAGGCAGAGATCCTGACCTTCACCGGCTCAGGAGCAGGCCCGCCGAGAGCAGCGTGCAGAAGGCGAGCTGGAGCATCCCGGTCTGGGCGAGCGCGCCGTTCAGCGTTGCTCCGTCGGTCCGGTTGCGGACGATCCGGACGATCGGCGCCGCGATCGGCAGCGTGAGCCACGGCAGCATCACCCACGCCTTCAGGGGACCGAACGCCCACGTCGCGGGCGTGATCAGGTAGGCGAGGTAGATCAGCGACGCGAACAGAATCCGGGAACGTTCGCGCCCCAGCCTGACCGCGAGCGTCCGCTTGCCGGCGCGTCGGTCGGTGTCGATGTCGCGGAAATTGTTGACGGCGAGGATCGCGGCCGCGAGCAGGCCGACGGGGACCGCGAGCGCGAACGCTTCCCAGTCGAGGTGCTTGACCTGCACGAAGTACGAGCCGGCGACGGCGACGATGCCGAAGAACAGGAACACGAACACCTCGCCGAGCCCCTCATACCCGTACGGCCGTGGCCCGCCCGTGTACAGGACGCCGGCGAGGATCGACGCGGCCCCGACGAGCAGCAGCTCCCAACCGGCCACCGCGACCAGGTAGGCGCCGGCGAGCACGGCGACTCCGAACGAGACGTAGGTCGCCACGAGCACGAGGCGCGGCGGCACGAGGCCGCCGGCGGTCACGCGCACGGGTCCGAGGCGGTCCTCGGTGTCGGCGCCGCGGCGCGCGTCGGAATAGTCGTTCGAGAGGTTGGTCCCGACCTGGATGAAGACAGCGCCGATCAACGCCGCCACGAACCGCAGGGGGTGGAACACGCCCCCGAATCCGGCCAGGGAGGTTCCTACGAGTACGGGTGCGAGCGCCGCCGGCAGCGTCCTGATCCGTGCCGCCATCAGCCAGATGCGGACGCCACTCGCCGTGACCCCAGCTACCGCCATCGAACCGCCGCCCCCGCTACCGCCATCGAACCGCTGCCCCTGCTCGCACCATCGGGCCCTACCCGCTCACGCCCGCCGCGGAAACTTCGAGAAGTCGGGCCGGCGCTTCTCGAGGTAGGCACTGCGGCCCTCCTGCGCCTCGTCGCTCATGTAGAAGAGCAGGTTCGCGTCGTGGGCCAGCTGCTGAATCCCGGTCAAGCCGTCCTCGTCGGCGTTGAAGCTCGCCTTCAGCAACCGCAATGCGAAGGGGGACAGGGCGAGCATCTCCCGGCACCACTGCACCGTCTCCTCCTCGAGGCGCGCGAGCGGCACGACCGCGTTCACAAGGCCCATATCGAGCGCCTGTTGTGCGTCGTACTGGCGGCACAGGAACCAGATCTCCTTCGCCTTCTT
>PMOY01000186.1 GCA_003165655.1 Solirubrobacterales bacterium | reverse complement strand
ACCCGAGGTCCGCGAGGGTCGCGCCACCGGCGATCAGCAGCTGGGAGCGAACGAGGTCGACGTCGGTCGTCTCCTCGGTCACCGTGTGCTCGACCTGGATGCGCGGGTTCATCTCGATGAACACGTGCTCGCCGCGCTCGCGTTCGACGAGGAATTCCACCGTCCCGGCGTTGACATATCCCACCTCGTGCGCGAAGCGCACAGCGTCGTCGCAAAGCCGCTCGCGCAGTGTGGGGTCGAGGTTGGGCGCCGGCGCGAGCTCGATCACCTTTTGGTGGCGGCGCTGCACCGAGCAGTCGCGCTCGAACAGGTGCACCACCCGGCCCTCGGTATCCCCGAGGACCTGGACCTCGATGTGCCGCGGGCGCACGAGCGCCTCCTCGAGGTACACGGACGGGTCGCCGAACGCAGCCTGTGCCTCGCGCATCGCGGAGTGGACCGCGTCCTCGAGATCGCGCGACGCCGCGACCAGCCGCATTCCACGTCCACCGCCGCCCTCCGCGGCCTTGACGAAGAGCGGGAACTCCATTCCGGCGCTCGCCGCCCGCGCGCCGTCCGCGTCGTCGAGAACGCCCGAGGCCCCCAGCACTGGCACGCCGCAGCGCTGCGCGGCCTCACGGGCGCGGACCTTGTTGCCGGCTGCCGCCAGCACGTGTGCAGGTGGTCCGACGAAGGTGATGTCGGCGCGTGCGCACGCGCGCGCGAGGTCGGGGTTCTCGGACATGAAACCGTACCCGGGGTAAATCGCGTCGGCCCCGATTCGCTCCGCCAAGCCGACCACGAGGTCGATGTCGAGGTAGGCCCGCACCGGATGCCCCGCCTCACCAACCTCGTAGGCCTCATCGGCCTTGACCCGGTGCACGGAGCCTCGGTCGTCGGGCGTGTAGAGCGCCGCGCTGGCGATTCCGAGCTCATAGGCCGCACGAAACGCTCGGACCGCGATCTCACCGCGGTTGGCGACGAGGACCTTCGCGAACATGGGGCCACACTACACGGCGATCGCGGCCGCCAAAGAGGCTGGGCGGGTCGCGCGCTCAGCCACCCGCCTGGGTGGGTCCGACGCGAAGGCGTGGGGTGCGGGCCGCCCACGCTGAAGCCACGCGAGAACGCATGCGGAAGCCCGGGACCTAGGTCCCGGGCTTGGTGGCCGGCGTATACTCGTACGTGGGATCCTCGCCGTACCCACGAAAGGAGACTCCGTGGGATTTAGAGGCTGCTGATTCTGATACTCCGGAGAGGCTCGCGTGGAAGGCGGGCCTCTCCTTCTTTTTGGTGCGTTTCGGAATTATCGGCCCGCGGCGGGAAAGCTTGAGCGTGGGCGGACAGGCTTGGACAAAAGCGTGGAGAGTCGGCGCGGTTAGCTGCGCAAAAACGCACGTCTTGAAGTGGCGAGGGGTCGCGCGCGGCTCGTGGGCCGCGGCTCGCGCGCGCGGACTTCCTGCGCTTCTCGGCTGCAACAGGGGATTTGCTGCGCATATTTGCGCAAGCGGCCGATAAGCCTTATAGCGTGGCAACGGCGACACCCAGCGTAGGCGAGCAGTCGAGCCGGCTACCGGGTCGCGGGGTCGCGCTCGTGCACTGGCTGGTGCTGGCGACGGGCGGGATTGTCATCGTTCTCACGGCCGGCTCGGATCGCTGGAGCGTAGGACCGCTCGTGGTGATCGCGATCCTCACGGTCATCAGCGATCTCACCAGCGTCGGGGAAGCCTTCCCGAACCTCAAGCTGTCCGGAAGCTTTCTCGGGATCATGCTTGCCGCGGTGCTCCTCGGCGGCGGTCCCGCCGCGGCCGTGGGGGTGCTATCGATCCTGGTCGGGTGGTTGCGCTGGCGCGAGGCCCCGCATCTCCTGCGCAACAACCTCGCGAGCTTCGTGTGGTTCCCGCTCATTGGCAGCGCCTTCTTCCACGCTGCCCTGTCGCTCGCCCATATTGGACCGGATGCGGTCGCGTATTACCTGCTGGTATTTGCAGCGTTTGTTCTTGCCATGGCGCTGAATTTCGTCATGGTCGCCGGCTATCAGTGCTATCTCGACCGGTCCTCGTTGATCCTTAAGGCCCGTGTGACGCTCCCGCCGATCCTGGCTGCCGAGCTGTTCTCGGCGCTGCTGACACTCGTCGCGGTGTACGTGGGGGTTCGGCTCGGGACCTTCGGTATCGCCTTGTTCGGTCTCGTGCTCGTGGTCTTCCAGTACCTGCTCGGCCAGCTGCTCGTGTCCAAGCGCCGAAGCGAGCGGCTGGAGCGGATGGCGACCACTGACGAGCTCACGGGATTGGCCAATCGCGGGCGCCTCCACGAGCGGCTGCGAGAGCAGATCAAAGCGGCCGAATCCGACGGCAAGCCGTTCGTGGTGATGCTGCTCGACCTCGATCGCTTCAAAGAGATCAATGACACCCTCGGCCACCATTACGGCGACCTGCTCCTCAAAGAGCTGGGAGTTCGGCTCGCCGCTCACGTTGGCCCCTCCGGTCTCGTCGCTCGCCTCGGCGGGGATGAATTCGCGGTGCTGCCGGAGGTCAGGACGGCGGATCCGAGAACGCTGGAGAAGGTCGCCGCGCAGCTCGTCGACTGCGTCCAGCAGCCGTTCGTGGTCGACGAGCTGTCGCTCGATGTCGGCGCGAGCGTCGGCATCGCCCGCTACCCGTTCGATGGTGCCAGCGCCGAGGTGCTCGTGCGCCTCGCGGACGTTGCGATGTACGGTGCCAAGACGGCCCAGAGCGGCTACGAGCTGTACGCAGCGGAGCACGACCATCATTCGATTCACAAACTGAGCTTGCTCAGCGACATGCGCCGAGCGCTCGGCGCAGGGGAGATCAACGTCCACTACCAGCCGAAGCTGCAACTCTCCGACCTCGGCGTCCGAGGCGCCGAAGCGCTCGTGCGCTGGGAACACCCCAAGCTCGGTCCGCTGGCGCCAGGCGCCTTCGTCTCTGCAGTCGAGCAAACGAGGCTGATCAGCTCGCTGACCCGGCACGTCCTCGAGACCTCGATCTCGCAATGCGCAGAGTGGCGGCGCGCGGGCCACGACCTGTCGGTGGCGGTCAACCTGTCCGCGCGCGACCTGCTCGATCGAGGTCTCCCGCACGACATCGAGGGCATCCTCTCCGACTGTGATCTCCCTCCCGAGGCGCTCGAGCTCGAGATCACAGAACGGATGATCATGTCCGACCCTGAACGGGCGATCGCGATCCTCGCTCACCTCAGCGGGCTCGGGATCCATCTCTCGATCGACGACTTCGGCACCGGATACTCCTCGCTCGCGAGACTCAAGGGGCTCCCGATCAACGAGCTCAAGATCGATCAATCGTTCGTGACCTCGATGCTGCAGGACGAGAGCGACCTGATCATCGTCCGATCGACGATCAATCTCGGACACGACCTCGGGCTCGAGGTGATCGCGGAAGGCGTCGAAGACAAGCCGACACTCGAGCGACTCGCGGTGTTCGGCTGCGACCTCGCGCAGGGCTACTACTTCTCCCGCCCGCTGCCACCGGATGCCTTCGCCGACTGGCTCTCGCAGTTCGCCGCTGAGAGCGCACAGGCTCCGAGCGTGCTCAACCGGTATCGAAGCTCTGTCGCGGCCCTGTCTCGGAAGGCGATGTAGAGGGCGCCACGCGTGGCAGGGCTCGCGCACCAGCAGCGGATCGGAGCTCCATCGCCGAAGCTTTGAGGTTGGCTTCTCGAGGAGCGGGTATCCAGAAACGATGGCCGGGGTATTCCGAGTCGAGCAATGGTCGATCTAACCGAGAGCGTGAGCGCGACGTATCCGGCGGTTGCCGGCTCACTGCCGGTCGCGCGACGGGCGGTCGCCGAGCTCGCCGGCGCCGCTGGCGCGACGGGGGATCAGATCGACGCGATCCGCCTTGCGACTTCGGAGGCGCTGACGAATGTCATCTTGCATGCCTATCGAGACGGCCAGGGACCCATCCATGTCACCGCCGCGGTGGCCGGCGGCGAGCTGTGGGTTCTCGTCGCCGACGACGGCGATGGGTTGCGGCCTCGCGGAGACAGGTCAGGCCTCGGCCTGGGATTGGCGCTGATCGCGCAGGCCAGCGATGAGTTGACGATCGTCAGGCGCTCTCACGGAGGCACCGAGCTGCGCATGCGATTCCGCCTCGGGACAGCCGATGACCCTGCGGAAGCTCACTCCCGGGGATCGGCGCCTTCGGCAGCCTCGCCGGCTTCGTCGATCTTCTCTACGACCAGGTAACCGGGCCGAGTCTCGACGATCATCTCGGTCCCGACGCGCTCGTGGCCAGGGAGGACCACGAAGCGCCGCGAATGAGCGCGAACGCCTTCGTATTCGGGAGACGTGAGCTCGATCAGGCGATTACAACCGAGCTGTGCGCACTCGCAAAGAAAGCCGACCGCGTCCTCTTCTCCGGGCCATTGTCCTCGCGCAATCGCCTCGTTGACCTCGCGAAAGCGCGCCTCGTTCGCAGCGATACGCCGCTCGATCTCATCGTCCATCGCGCCATCGTCCATGCCCGACGTCACCGATGTCCATGTCCAACATGTTATGAGGGCTCGGACGGGTGAAAGGAGATCGCGCACGGGATGAAGTAGCGTCCAGGCGATGGCGACGCATGACGAGCCGGCGGTGACCGAGGCCGTCGCATTGCCCGAGCGTCTGCTTCTCGGATCTGGTCCGAGCCCGGTCCCGAGACGCGTACTGAGGGCACTTGCACGCCCCACGATTGGTCATCTCGACCCGGCCTTCGGCGTGCTCATGGAGGACATGATGGGCCGCCTGCGCCGGGTGATGGTCACCGAGAACCGCGCCACGCTGGCCATCTCCGGCACCGGGAGCGCCGGCATGGAGACGATGGTCGTGAACTTCGTGGCTCCCGGCGACCGGGTGGTCTGCGGAGTCAACGGTCTGTTCGGCGAGCGGATGGCGGATGCTCTCACGCGCCAGGGCGCCACGGTCGAGCGCGTCGAGGGCGAGTGGGGACGGGCGATTGCGACCGAGCGCCTGACGGCTGCCCTGGACGATCGGACGGCGGCGCTGTTCGTCGTCCACGGCGAGACCTCGACCGGCGTGTGCCAACCGCTCGATGGGCTCGCCGATGCCTGCCGGGAGCGCGATGCCCTGTTCCTGGTCGACTGTGTGACGTCGCTGGGCGGGCAGCCGCTCGAGCTCGACGCCGCCGGCGTCGACGTGGCCTTCAGCGGTAGCCAGAAGTGCCTCAATTGCCCGCCTGGCCTGGCGCCGTTCACGCTCGGCGAGCGCGCGAGGGATCGGCTGCTCTCCCGCCGGGAGCCGTGCCGTTCGTGGTACTTCGACCTGCGCGCGATCCTTGCCTACTGGCGCGAGGACGCCCCCGGGGCGCCCCCACGCGCCTACCACCACACGGCCCCGATCAACATGATCTACGCGCTGCACGAGTCGTTGGGCATCGTCCTCGACGAGGGCCTGCCCGAGCGCTGGGAGCGCCACCGGCGCGCGCACGAGGCCCTGCGCGCGGCGCTCGAGCCGCTCGGACTCACACGGCTGGCTCCTCCCGGAGAGGAGCTGTCTTCGCTGCTCGCTGTTGTCGTGCCCCCGCACATCGACGAGGCCGCCGCACGCCGGCAGTTGCTCCTCGACCACGGGATCGAGATCTCTGGCGGCCTCGGCCCGCTGGCGGGACGGGTCTGGCGGATCGGGGTGATGGGGATCGGCGCAGCACACGAGCCCCAGCAACGGCTTCTCGGTGCGCTCGCCGAGATCTTCGGAGTCGATCCGACGGACTCGCTCGCGCGACTCGACGACGCCTGGTCGTGAGGCACCACCGGTAAGCGGTCGCGGTTCGGGGTCGGGTCCGGGAGGGGTCGCGGCGCCTGATCCACTGGATAGCATCGAGACGAAGGATGGTTTCTCGATCCCCTGCGCAGCCGAGCTCCGATCTCAGCCGCCGTCGTCGGTTGCTGATCCTCGGAATCTGCTGCATGAGCCTGCTGATCGTCGGACTGGACGCAACGATCGTCAACGTCGCGCTGCCGGTGATCCACCGATCCCTGCACGCGTCGCTGTCAGGGTTGCAGTGGACGATCGACGCCTACACGCTCGTACTCGCGAGCCTGCTGATGCTCGCGGGGTCGACGGCCGACCGAATCGGCCGCCGTCGCGTGTTCCAGTTCGGCCTGGGCATCTTCTCACTCGGGTCACTGCTGTGTGCGCTCGCGCCGAACCTCGAGCTGCTGGTGATCTTCCGGATCCTCCAAGCCGTCGGCGGGTCGATGCTCAATCCGGTCGCGATNNATCATCCGCAACGTGTTCGAGGATCCCCGCGAGCGGGCACGGGCGATCGGAATGTGGGGGGGAGTAGTGGGGATCAGCTTCGCTTTGGGACCCGTCGTCGGCGGCGCGCTCGTCGACTCGGTCGGGTGGCGGGCGATCTTCCTGGTCAA
>PMOY01000224.1:1156-4654 GCA_003165655.1 Solirubrobacterales bacterium | reverse complement strand
AGCTGGTCGAAGCCGCAGGAGATGAAGTCGGCGAACTGCATCTCGCACACCGGGCGCATGCCGACGACCGCAGCTCCGATCGCCGTGCCGACGATCGCCGACTCGGCGAGCGGAGTGTCGATCACGCGCTCGGGGCCGAACTCATCGAAGAAGCCGTCGGTGACCTTGAAGGCGCCGCCGAACACCCCAATGTCCTCGCCCATCACGAACACGCGGTCGTCCGCCCGCATCTCGTCGCGCAGCGCCGAGGAGATCGCCTGCAGATAGGTCATCGTCGCCATCACGACACCGCCCCGCGGGCGAAGCCGCTCCAGGGCGCCTGCCCGTCTCCCATCGGCTCGGCCTCGCCGACCGCGAACACGTCAGCCGTCGCGTTGCGCGGGTCGGGCATCGGGGCCGCGAGCGCCTCTTCGGTGGCGGCGTCGATCTCGGCTCCGACCGCGGCTCGGAGCGCGTCGACGTCGACGCCGAGCTCGCGCAGCCGGGAGTCCTGGCGGTCGACCGGGTCACGCTTGCGCCACTGCTCGACCTGCTCCTTGGGGACGTAGCGCATATCGTCGTGGGCGGCGTGTCCGTGCATACGCATGGTCACCGCCTCGATCAGCGTCGGCCCCTCGCCGGCGAGGGCGCGCGCGCGGGCGGCGCGCGTCGCCTCGAACATCGCCTCGGCGTCGTTGCCGTCGACCGACACTCCGGCGAACCCGTAGGCGGCGGCGTGGTGCACCGGGTCGACGGCGAACTGCTTATCCAACGGGGTCGAGTAGGCGTACTGGTTGTTCTCCAGCACGAACACGACGGGGAGCCGCTGCACGCCGGCCCAGTTCATCGCCTCGTGGAAGTCGCCCCGCGAGGTCGAGCCGTCGCCGAACCAGGTCAGGGCGCACCGGCGCTCACCGCGGAGCTTGAACGCCATCGCCATCCCGGTCGCGACGAGCATCATGTCGGGCAGCATCGACACCATTCCCACGCAGCCCAGTCGCCAGTCCCCGAAATGGACGTTACCGTCCCGGCCACGGGTGATGCCGGTGTCGCGGCCCATGTACTGGGCGAGGATCCGCGCCGGGGTGACGCCGCGGATGATGTGGGCGGCGAGGTCGCGGTGGAGAACGCACAGTCGGTCCTCCGGGGCCATCGCGAATGCCGCGCCCGCGGATACCGCCTCCTGCCCGTACCCGTCGTAGAACGAACCAGGCACCTTCCCTTGCCGGTACAAGCTCATCGCGCGCTCCTCGATGCCGCGCATCAGCAACATCGAGCGCAGCAGCCAGACCCGATCCTCCAGCTCGAGGTATGGAGTCGCGGCTACTGCGGGCTCCGCCGTTTCGGTCGCCATCTCGCGCGCTTCCCCTTCGTTCAAGGCCCGGGGCGGGATCTCCGTCCGGACCGATTCCCGGGCCGCTCGTGGGATCTCCACCGCGACCCGCCGCCAGAGCATAAGGCTCTTGCTGTCCTCGATTATCCCACCCCGGTCCGACGCCGGTGCCGCGTAGCCCACCACGCCGATCGGCAGGTCTACCCTACGAGCCCAATGGACGGCGCGTGGCTCACCCGTATGCGCTGGCGGCGCCGCGGCGCGTGGATGTGGCCGGCGTTCGCGGCCCTCACCGTCGTGGACGCGTTCATCGCGCATGCCCTGCCGCCGGAGGGAGATTCGGAGGGCCTGGTGGCGGCGCTGCTGGGCGCGGGCCTATGGAACTTTCTCGCGGTGGCCGTCGTCGCCCATCCGATCGGCGCGATTCTCCGCCGCGTCCGGCGGGACCTCCCACGCTTCGTGGCCCGCGACTACGCGGGCACGTGGCTCTTGGTCGCGATTGCGGTGGTGGTGCTTGTGGCCGGGCTGACCAACCGCTCGACCGTGACTCGCGATCGCGCCGCGATACGCGACGCGATCGCGCGCGCGACCGCGTGGATCGGATATCGCGCTCCCCCGCAGTTCCGCGCCGAGCTGGGGCTCGCCACGACCGTCACGATCCAGCCCGGGAGCCTCTACCGCACCTGCGTGCCTAACGCCACTGGACGACGCACGTACTGCGTGACCGTCAACGACAACGAGCCCCTCAGTCAGAGCGTCCACTTCGCTGGCTACGAGCCGAACACAGCGTTCGCGAGGGGGCTGGGATAGGCGGCCCGCGGCCGGCGGCCGGGCGGCCGGCGGCCCCGTTTTCCTCAGGGCAAAGCGGTGACGACGGGGTCACCCACGCGGACGGTGCCGGGCTCGATCACCTCACCGTAGATCCCGAACGCGAGCGGCTCGGTCGTTGGCTCGTCACCGCGGTACTCGCCCAAAAGGTCGAGCGTGGGCAGATCGACCACCCCGCTGTCGGGGCTACGGCTGGTGACCAGACAGCGTCCGACGTGCCCATTGAAGCCCACGAGCGCGTCGCCGATGCGCGCGCGGCCACCGACCCAGGCGTCTTCACCGTGTGCTCCGACGCCGTCGATCTCGACGAGCATCCGGAAGCGTCGCGCGTCGATCTCGCCGCCGGTCCCAGCGACGGCGGCCAAGCGTTCGAGCGAGCCTCGCGAGACGAGCGACACGGTACCCCGCTCGCCACGGTCGACAGCTTTGCGCCGCGGATCGGCCTCCACGAGGCGCAGCGGCCGGCCCACGTGGTCGGAGATCGCCTCAGACCACGGTCCGAGCACGAGCGGCGCGCGTAGCGTCAGTCCGAAGAAGCGGGCCTCGATCTCCTGACCCAGGCACACCGAGCCCGCAATGCGCTCGCCGTCTGGGAGCGTCAGCGTCAGCGCACGATCGACGTCGCGGTACTCCGAGCGCAGCTCGCTGAGCTCGCCGAGCTGCTTGCCGTTGACCATCCGCCCGCGCTCGTCGACGAGATAGAAGCGCCGGTTCTCCAGTACGCCGTCGCGCTCGAGCATCAGCTCGTCGCGCGCCGTCACGCGCAGGCCCTTGATGGCGGTGGTGAGCAGGCCGCGAACGTGGATGGACGGATTGTCGCTCAGCCGGGGCGCCGGCCTTCACCCACAGCCGAGGCGCCGGCCTTCACCCACAGCCGGGGCGCCGGCGTTCAGCCACCGGCGCCCCGCGCGTTCGTGCTACTTGATCGTGTACTCGTACGGGAGCGCCGCGACCTGATTGCCGTTCGGCGGCGCCAGCTCGCCGAAGTCGACCCGGTTGGCGTCGTCGACGTACAGCGTGCCCGAGACCGTGGTTCCCGAGGCGCCCGAAGGCGTGATCGTGACGTGGATCACCGATGTCTGGCCGGGATTCACATTCAGCGTGCTCAGCATCGCGGTCGGGTCGATACTCATCAGCCAGAGGTCACCTGTCGACGATGTGACCGCCGGGTCGAACGTCGGGGTGTCGGCGAGCATCGACGTATCGACGTTCTCCGTTGGCGCCGGGGCGGTACCAAAGGGCCCGACCTCCGTCGGAGCGATGGCCCACTCACCCGGGGTCAGGGGATGTGCGCTTACCGTCGCCGAGACCGAGAGTCCTTGGTTTGAGGCGATGTCCGGATCGCCCTCGATGCCGTC
>PMOY01000224.1:0-1148 GCA_003165655.1 Solirubrobacterales bacterium | reverse complement strand
TTGACGTTGTCCGGCACCGTCGTATCTGGATCGGTACCGGTCACCGGCGCGAGGTCGTACAGCGTGCTCGACGACAGCCGCGGATCGACGAAATACGCATCCGGCGAGGTCCCGTTGTTGGTGATCGTCACCGGCACGGTCACCGGCGTGCCCGCGGCGAGCTTGGTAGCGGCCGAATCAGGCAGGCCGGCTGCGGACACTGGTGCCTTGCTTTCGTTGATCGCGGCGGTGAACGGCTCGGACAGCGCGACGCCCGACACCTGCGGTGCGAACACGACGATCAACGTCCAGGTGCCGGCCGCGGGTGAGACCACGTGGAGCTGGGCCCCGAGCGTGGTGACTGCGGACAGCCCGCCGGAGGTAGTGACCAGCTCGTTGTTGGCGGAGAAGGCCTCTGCCTCGCCCGCCGGATCGACGAGCCAGGCGTCGAACGCGTTGTTGGGGTTGTCGGCGAGCGTGACCGTGGCGTTCAGCGCGGGCTGCCCGGCGGGGAGCTTGATCTCGTAGTAGTTGGTCTGGCCGGTATTCAATTCCCGCCCGTTACCGCCGGTCAGCAGCCCCGAGAACGAGGTCGGACCGGTGGGGACGAGGCTGCGCAGGATCACGGGCACCGTCGTCGTCGTGGCTGGGGCTCCGAAGCCGCGCCAACCTGCACGCGTTTCGAGGACGATGGCCCCCGCGGCATCTCCCGGGTGCGACGGGGTCGCGACGGTCAGCGTCACGTTCCCCGACGCACCGGGCGCCAGGTGCAGCGACGACGGCGAGACCGTGCCGAAGCTCGTGTAGGACGCGACGCTGGCACCGAAGACGACCGGGCCGGTCGTGCCGCCGTCGGCGGTGTCGCGGCTGTAGATATACCCCCGCCACGTGCCAGGCGTGGGGTCGGTGACCTGGACGTCGCCGTAGTTGCCGTCTCCCTGGGGCACCGAATAGGCCGCGAGCTTGCCGTTCGGGTCGATCAGCGTGAGTCGTACCCTCGCGGCGAGATCTGTGGCCGATGCGTTCTGGAACGCGATCGCGGCGTTGAGGCGGTTTTCGCCGGCCGGCACATTGAACGTGACCGGCTCGTAGTTGTCGTTGATGCCCTGCCAGTCGGTGATGTGCGGGCTCGCGGTGTCGCTGAGTTCGACGGTCGTGGTCTTGATCGT
>PMOY01000073.1 GCA_003165655.1 Solirubrobacterales bacterium | reverse complement strand
GACACGCCACTCGGAAAGACGTTCAACACGCACATGTGGCTGTCGCCCGCCGCGGAGCACCCACGTGAGCCCGAAGCGCAAGTCGCCTGGATCTACGACTGGTGGAAGCGGCTCGACGAATGGATCGAGGAGCAAGGAACAGAGCCGCAGTCAGCCCAACCGGGGGCCTCCCCTGACTGTCGCGACACGCCGCGATGAGGCCGACGGACGCCTCCGTTCGCCCAATTCCGAGCGCGCCAGACGAAGAACCGCTGTCGTGACCCCCGTCGATGACCGCCTCATACTCTTGCAACTCGCAAGTCACGAGATGATCGAGTCCGTCTTGGATCAGCGGCACGCTCAGGAGGGGCACGAGTTCGCAGATGGAACCCACGCTGGCGTCGCTCACGTGCTTTGGACCGAGTACGTGGTCGAGCGCACCCGCCGCGGTATCGCCAACGAGCCCGGCTGGGGATACGGCGCACTAGAACAGGGCCTTATCGTCGAGCCGTCGCGCGACTTCCAGACCAACTGCCAGACCTCATCCAATGGGCGGTCGAGCACAACGCCGTTTCGCGGCGCGGCTTTCAGCACTGGTTTGAGCTGGCCCGCGTCTATGCCATGAGTCTCGGTCGCGTTGAGGCCAGCTGCCCGTCTGAGGAAGACGAGTTTCGTCGCTTCGCCGCCGAACCGCTGGCTATGGAGTCCGCAGCTGGATGGCAGGCATTCGACGATGCCCTTCGCGTCGCCTACCAGAGACCGGAGCGGCCGGCGGTCGAGCTCGACGAGCTTGTCGACGACGATGGATGGCGCCCGCTCTACGGGAAGTACCGCGAGCTCTGCAACTCTCGCTACCTCGACACGCGCGGCCGATAGCAAGTATTCGTCTGGCAGCGGCGGGCGAGGCTCCGTCCGTAGCCAACCCGCATGGCTGGGGAGCGTAACGCTAACCCCGGATGGGGTTACAGTGCCGCGTACACGTCATACAGGCGATCTGGGAACAGCGGACGATGCGCGGGAACGTTTCACGAACGATCCTTTGCGGACGCCAGCGGGGGCCTGCTACGGCGACGTGGCTGCCCCAGGGCACAATGCAGACCTCGGCTTGCCCTTGCGAGCGCATTGGATCGGAAGCTCGGAAAGCTCTACTAGTCCGCCACTAGATCCGCCGCTGACTGCGATCGCCGGCTCAGGCCCCGTCGTAGCAAGGTTTTCTGAGATCTTCGGGCCGACGTATTGTTTGTGGCGTGGGCAGCGGCAGCCGTGCTCGGCAACGCAGTAGTACTCATCAGCCACGCCGACCTGATCGATGTCCTTGCCGTTCAGCCGCGCAGTGCCACGAGTCGTCGCTTAACGTGAATGATCCGCGCATCTGACGCAATCGACAGTTCGTATGTGCCGGCTGCATAACTGAGGGCACCCAAGGTCAGATGGCCCCCACGAGTCAGATGCCTGTCCTGGATGTAGGTCAGCTCGGTGTCCAAAGGCGGCGGCGCACAAGCGCCGCTGACATCCCAGTCCCTGGCTGGACGGCGATGCAGATCGCGGTACAAGCTCGACGCCCAGAGGTCAAGAACCTTGCTCTCATCCCCATCCACGGCGGCGCCGTAGGCGCCTTGTCCGCTTGACGCTGTGATGGCGGCTGGCATCACCTGGAAGGGGTTGACACCAGCCTGCTGGAGCAGACCCCAGAACCCAACGCCGCTGTAGCCATCATGGCCGCCCGGATCGCCGTCTTCCCCTCCGCCACTCGCTCGACGGGGAACGTGGCGTGAGACTCGCCGAGGAACGCTGTTGTTCTCAGAGGCGAGGTCTGAGCCCTCGCTCTCGGTGCTGACCTACGGCACGACACCCCTTAGCCGGTCGCGCTGTTCACGACCATCATCGGTGAGACACCAAGCCTGAGGGTTGCGGTCTGGGGTGGCGTTCTGGCTGTCGTTCGTTTCCTCATGGACGAAGCCGTCACGTTCAGCTTGCCTGAGGGCTTGGTCTGCTTCGTTCTCGGTTACATCGAGGATGGCCGCAATCTGGGGTGTGGTGTTCTGACCCGGATGATCCGCGGCCTCGAGGAGGGCTAGGGGATCAAGCATGCTTGGATGATAGGCGCCGCGTGGGACGCCCAGGGTGGCACGGCGCACACATGAGTGCGCCACGTAGCTCGTGACCCGGCCATCAGCAGGCCCCCCGACATGATCTGCGAGGTCTTTCGGGCTCACTGGCACCGACTCATCCATCCTCAGCGCCTGAGGTTTTCGACTCGCGCCCTCGGCTACACTTCTCGGCAGTATTCGGAGGGCATGCGCACGGGGTTGGCTCTGATGGGTCCGCAGCGCGCGGTGACTTCTCGAGGTCAACCGCGACTCGTGGAGGCCCGTGCCCAGTACTCGCTTGGCAGTCTGCAGCCCAGGGTTGCCGTTCGCACGCCAGCTCGGAAAACGCGCGAGTTCCGAAGACGTGGCGTGGGGCGAGCGAGCACGCGGCCTCGTCGTCCGCGACCCCAGCTCCCTCGTTCGTCGAGGCGGGTCTTCACGCGTGCTTGGAGGCCGACAGGTGAGCGCGTCTGGCTGCACTCGGTTCAGCCCCGGGCAGGGTCTGGCGTGTTCGAGCTCTCAGGCGTCGATCGGTTGCTGATGTGGTCGCCGGGGACCGGGAGCTGCGTCGTTTGGCCGGCCTGTGGCATGCCCCGGAAGCTCACATGGGCGCCGTGATCACTCAGAATCTGGTGTGGCTCCGCGCACGAACCGGCGCCGAGCGGCGATGAGCGACACAGGGCCCGAGGAGGGGATAGTCAGTCGGCGTCGCCGTTCGGATGCGGAGGAGAACATCGAGCGGATCGTTGTGGCGGCGATGGAGCTGTTGCAGGCTGAGCCTGAGGCGGGGTTGGAGGAGATCGCGGCGGCGGCGGGTGTCTCGCGTTCGACGGTCTACCGTCATTTCGCCTCGCGCGAGCAGCTCGTGCGCGCCGTCAGCCAGCGCGCGCAGGAGACCGCGGACGCGAATCAGTCTGATGCGTTGCGCCCGCCGGGGGAGTTGGCGGGGGGGCCGACACCCCTGGATGTCTCCGATGTGCTCAACAAGGTGCCGCCGCATCTGCTTGGGGATCAGATCGTCGCCGAGGCGCGGCGCCTTGCGGGCGTGGCGTCGGTTGCGCTATATCTGGTCGATATCGATGGGACGCTGCTCTTGCGTCTGGCGGGTTCGGAGGAGTTCCCCGCGGAGCTGGATGTGCCATTGGGGGTCGGCCCCGAGATTCCCCGCGAGGGGTTGCCGCGGCTGCGTGCGCTGATCGAGGAGGAGCTGCCGGGCAGCGTGATGGCTCCATTGCTCTTGCGCGGCCGGGCGCTCGGGGTGCTGCTGGCGGTTGACACGCCCGAGCAGCCGCTCGTGCAGTTGGCTCGTCAGGCCGCGGCGGCGCTGGCGCTCGCGAACGTCTACACCGATGTGTTTGACACGACGCGCCGGCGCAAGGAGACCACTCCCGCCTCGGAGATCCAGCAGAACCTGTTGCCGCCGCGGATCGCCCGGATCTCGGGCGCGATCCTGGCCGGCAACATCCTGCCGGGCTATGAGATCGGCGGCGATTGGTTCGATTACGTCGAGAACCACGACGGCGCCTGGATCGGGGTGGCCGACAGCATGGGCACCGGAACGACGGCCGCCGCGCTGGGAGGGGTGGCGCTCGGCGCGTTTCGCGCCAAGCGTCGCGTCAATGCTCAGCTCGACGCGGCCGCGCTGGCGATCCACCACACGATGCTCGAGGTCGCGGTCCAGGGGGCGTTCGTCAATGTTGTGCTTGGGCGCTGGCACGGCCCTTCGTCGACGTTTCGCTCGATCACCTGCGGGCATCAGCCGCCGCTGCTGATCACCAAAGCCGGCGAGCTGGTCGAGCTCGACTACTCCGAGCACCCCGCGCTGGGCGTGGGCGAGCCGGCGCGGCGGTTCACGATCGATCGACGCCGTCTGGAGCCCGGCGAGCGATTACTGTTGCTCTCCGACGGGGTTTTGGGCCGCAGCACCGGCGGGGGTGAGACGTTCGGACTGCAGGGCGTCCGCACCGCGATCGCGGGGGCACGAGACGCCGCCGCGGCATCGACCGTGCGGGCGTTGGAGGACGCGATCACCGCCGCCTCCATCGATCCGCTGGAGGACGACGCGACGATCGTGGTGCTCGCCCCAACAAGCCCCGAATAACGTCAACCTCACCCAACTGACACATGCTGTGTCAGTTGAGAGATAAATGTTCCAATTGGGGTTGGCAAACGGGACACGGCGCGGTATGGTCCACGTCTGGAGGGCTTCCTGCCGAGGTCCGTGGTTTGCGGGCAGCGGCGTTCTGACTTCCTTGGTTTCGCTGATAACGCGCGACGCAAGGAGGAAGACTTGCCCGAAATATCAGTCCGAGCGCCCGCCAGGGCCAACGGGCGAGCGAACTTTTCCTGTCTGCGCACCGGCACCTGGAGCGTGGCTCGCGTCACGGTGACCGGCGAGTTGGACATCGCCACCGCGTCTGAGCTCGAACGGACGCTGCGCCGCTCCGCAGTTGATCCCGCACTGGTGCTACTCGACTTGCGCGAGCTTGACTTCATCGACTCCTACGCAGTGCACGTGATCCTGTCGGCCGACCGTCTCATCCGGTCGGCGGGCGGGATGCTCGTCATCGTGCGCAGCCCAGCGCACTTCGACCGGCTGCTTGAGCTCATCGGCATCGACTGCCGGCTCGAGCTCATCGATCAGCCGCCCGCGCGGACCGCTCTCGGGATGCGGGAGCGCGTGCCGGCGTGAGCCACCGCCGCGGGACCCAGTCATGCGTCGGGAAAGGCCGGACGAGCGAACGCAACGATGCGAGCTCAGCGTCGGAGGGGACCGCTAGATGCGATTGGGGAGCTCGGAGCGCGCAGGCGATGACGCCGATGACCCTCATCCAGATCGCTAGCGGCGCCGAATAGCCCGAAACCAAACAAAGCGGAGAAACCGATGGCAAAGAGAAAGACAACGAAGGGAACCTCGCTGGCCAAGGGGCCGGTCGGGCTGGTCGGGCTCGTGCTGCTGGCCTACGGCATCACTGCCCTGATCTTCGGCGGTCACAGCTTTACGCTTCACGTGCCCAACGGAGCGTCGCACGGCAAAACGTGGCTTGGGCTGGAGGTCAACGGCTGGAGCGGCCTGCTGTTCATCGTAGCCGGTCTGTTGCTGCTGCTCGGGGCGCCGCTACACTGGGGCGCTAAGGGCATGTCGCTCATCGTCGGCCTTGTGCTCGGGGCGGCCGCGCTCATCGCGCTTGCCAAAGGCGACGGCGTATACGGCATCTTTGCGGCCAATCACCTGACCGAACTGGTGTGGGGCGCGGCCGCCGCGCTGCTGATCCTCGTGTCGCTACTCCCGCGCGTCGGCGGCAAGACCACGCGAGTTGACGAATACGATGGTGCCGCGGGCCGGCACGCCACGCGGCGTGTCGCGCGCGAGCCGCAGAGAGTCGAGCGCGAGCCGGCGGGTGAACCGGTGCAGAGCGGGCTGGCGCCTGAGTCCTGGGGCCATCCCGTGCCCGAAAGCCCGCCCGCGAGCGGCGTCGCGACGGGGGCGCCCGTCGATCCCACTTCGCGCCAGGACCGGGCACACCGCGACATCACCACCTACCAGACCAGTAATGCGGAAGGGGAGTTCCCTGGCCATTGACCGCTCATGCCACCTGGAGGAGGCCTCTCGAGACCCGGTTCAGGACTCCCACTTCGGGGAGAGCCCCCGAGCTGCCGCAGTGATAACGCAATCACCTCAAACGAAGGAGCATCACCATGTCTGACAAGCATGTCGACGAAGCGAAAGGCCGTGTCAAGGAAGCCGCCGGGAGCCTCACCGGCGATCAGGGCCTGAAGAACGAGGGCAAGGCCGACCAGGCCAAGGCGACCGTCAAGGACAAGGCCGACAAGGTCGTCGACGCCGTTACAGGCCGCGGCAACGAATAGCACGCACGTGCACTGGATCCATCCCACAGAGCAAGTTGGGAGGTGACATGCTCACAGTCATCATCATCATTCTCCTCATCCTATTGCTGACCGGCGGCGGATACGGCTATAGACGTCGCGGCCGCCGCGGCGTCTAGACCCAATGACGCGCACGGATCCCGTCGAGCACAGCCCGACGGGATCCGACCAGCGCCGCCATCGCAGCGCTCGTCGTCGCGGCCGTCCCGGCACGACGTATCAACACTCATGCGGCCCGAGCTGGCTGCGTAACTACCAGGAGCGAACTCATGCCAGATCTCGACGGGAACACAAAAGCCGATGACGATACAACGCCCGACACGTCCCTTCACGCATACAAGGAAGGCCGTAAGGATGACATCAAGGGGGACGCCGACAAGCTCGAGTCAAACGAGCCCGAGGACCAGAAGCTCTCCGTGCTAGAAGGCGACGGCGAGTTGGAATTGCCCGCAGAGAAGCACTAGCCGAGCGTCAAACACAGCCCCCAATGGATAAACGCGGCCGGGGCCAACGCCGCGAGCAGGACTCCCAGTCCTCCACGGGCATCCGAGGAGTTGGTCCGCGGATTGCGTAAGGCTACAAGCGTCTCGAGCGCCAGCCCACGGAACCGCGGACCGCTCATCGCTAATGGAGGTCGCGACCGTCGCGACCCTCCAGGGCTCGCGGCGAGCGACCGGCGCGCAGGCCGACGGGTGGCGGCGAGCGCGACGGATCGGATAACGCGGCCCGCGGGACACCCGCGTAGACGCGGCGTCGGCGGCAGCTCCAAACTGTTCGCCCACCTGTCAAAGTGAGAATCCGGTCGCACTGAGTGCGCCCCGCGCACGAGGACCAGCCGCCGCGAAGGGTGCGTGCCCGCACAGTCCGTGAATGTCAGTGCGCCGAGGGAGATGATCCCGACGAAATCGATCGCCATGACGCAAGATGCATGGGACGATCACGCAGAGGAGACATATAGATATGGCGGATAAAGCGATGGATGTGTACCTGAACGACCATCTGGCAGGAGCCATGCTCGGCAGCGAGCTCGCCAAGCAGATTCGAGACCGGCATCAGGGCACTCCGCTCGGAGACGCGATGGAATCGATCGCGCCTCAGATCGAGGAGGATCGCCAGGTCCTGATCGACCTGATGGAACGGATCGGCACGTCGCCGAATCCAGTCAAGCAGGCGTCAGGCTGGATCGCCGAGAAGGCCAGCCGGCTGAAATTCAGCGGCGCGATGGCAGGCGACGCTGACAACGGCGCGTTCATGGCGCTGGAAAGTCTCACGCTCGGGGTGGAGGGAAAGCGATCTCTGTGGACCGTACTGAAGGAAGTCGCACCCCAATACCCGCCGCTGGCGTCGACGAAGCTCGACGAATTGATCGATCGCGCCGAAGCGCAACACAGCGCACTCGAGCACGAGCGCTTAGCCGCGGGCAGGCGCGCGCTGACGAGTAGCGACGAGTGACCGAACAGGACGACAATGCCACAGGACGACTGGAAAGTCCGCGGCTGACTCGTGCGCTTTTGATCGCAGGAGAACCAGCATGACGGATGACCCCACTGAAAGCGCAGACTCTCAAGGCCTTATGACGACGATCTGCCGCGAGTACGCGTCCTGCACCGCGGCGAGGTACAGCCAGCCCTCGCCGGTCCGCAGGTAGGTGATGTCAGCGACCCACACCGCGTTCGGAGCGTCGGTCTGAACTGGCGCTCGACCAGGTCGATGGCGGGGGTGATCCCCGGGATCCGGATCGTCGTCTTGAACCGCTTCCGCGGCCTGATGCCCGTGATGCCGGCGGCTTTCATCAACCGCGCGAACCGCTTGCGCCCAACGCGGACGTCGTGCTCCATGCGCAGCTCGGCGTGAATCCTCGGCACCCCGTACACCCCCCGGCTGACGTCGTGGATCTGCTTGATCTTCTCGGTCAACCATGCATCAGTGAGCGCCCTGTCGGACGGTGCCCTGCGCTCCCAGTTGTGGAACCCGGTTCGGCCGCAACCGCTGAAGCTCCTCGCGCTCATCGCCAGAGAGCCCAGCTATTTCAGAGAGCCCGCCTTCGGACTCGAACCGAAAACCTCTTCATTACAAGTTGCTCGTCGGGTGGCCGGGAGCATCGCAGCTCCCGGCTCCCTCGGATCCCGGCGTGACAGTCTCCCGTCACCGGGCTCTTCTCACCGGCCTTCTAGTAAGAACGGATCCACTGCCAGTGAGCGAACAGACGGGGCTCGCGTTCTTGCAGCCCGGTCCACCACCGCTGGAACCGTTTGTGGGTCCGCAGCCGCTTGTACTTGTCCCCCGCCCAGCGCTTCAGGTAGAAGCTGACGCGCCGCAGGAGGGGACTGAGCGCCGACCGGTAGAACCGGCCGTAGTAGCGCATCCACCCGGCGACGATGGGGTTCGGCCACGCCGCCAGGTCGTTGAGCGACAGGTCTGTGCGGCGATGGATCCGCATCTCGCGGAGCCGGCCGCTTTTGGCCTTGAGCGCTTCGGAGCTGATCGCGGGCAGGAATCCGGTGAACATCGCGCCGGTCCTGCTCCGTGCTCCGCGGGCACGGAACTCGTACCCAAGAAACGTGAAGGACGTGTGCTCGTGCCCGTCCCGGCGCTTGCCGTCCTGGCAATAGACGATCCTCGTCTTGTCGGGATGGAGCTTGAGCCCAACCTCCTGCATCCGCGCGGCGATCCTGGCCAGCACATACTCAGCCTGCCGTCGGGTCGTGCAGTGCACGATCGCGTCGTCGGCGTAGCGCTCGAACGGGCAGCCCCGAAACTCCCGGGCCATCCACGAATCGAACGCATAGTGCATGAACAGGTTCGCCAGGACGGGCGAGACTGCCGATCCTTGCGGCGTTCCCTTCGTGCGCTCGATCAAGGCGCCATCAGGATGCTTGAGCGGCGCAGCCAGCCACCGCTTCACATACAACAGCACCCAGCGGGCGTCGATGACCGCCTGCACCGCACGAACGATCAGGTCCCACGGCACCTCGTCGAAGAACTTCTGGACATCGAGATCGATCACCCAGTCGTACTTCCAGCACCGCACCCGACATGCCTCAAGCGCATCATGGGCCGACTTGCTCGGGCGATAGCCATAAGAGTCCGAGTGAAACCGAGGTTCCACCAGCGGCTCCAAGAACATGGCCACCACCGTCTGCGCAACCCGATCCGCGACCGTCGGCACGCCCAGCATCCGGACCCCACCGCCGTGCGGCTTGGGGATCTCCACCGCCCTGACCGGAGGCGGGAAGTAAGTCCCTGAGCTCATCCGATTCCAGATCTTGTAGAGGTTGTCCCTCAGATCAGCCTCGAATTCGGCCAGGTCCTGACCATCCACTCCCGGCGCGCCCTTATTGGCCTTGACCCGCGCCCACGCCTCCCACACCATCGACTTGGGAATCGCAAACGACTTCTCGTTGGGCCTTGGCTTGCTCATCTTCGTTTCCTCCCGGCAACGCCGGTTGAACGACATGGACATTCCAGGTGAGCCGGCCCCTTCACTCCACCCCCACCCCAGCGAGCAGGAGCTTCACCGCTACTACGAGCCGGTCCGCCAGCGAGCGCCGCGTCGGTACTCAATGCCTCCGGTTTCCGCCGTTGGCAGGCTCCCTCTCGCGCGACCTAACGGGCCTGCGACCCCGGTCGCCATATCGACGCTCGCCTTCTCACGTTCCGTGCAAGAGCCGCAGATCAGGCTCACGCCGCCTATACGCCGGACACCGCCTGGCCAAGAACACGGGCACCCGCCAGACTCATCCCTCGGGGCAAACTAAACCCTCGGTTTCGATGCCAACTATCCCTTCCGACGCCTCAACGACGACACCCAGCCCACCCTCGAGCCGAGCGCTCTGGAGCGTCTTCCTGATCCCCACCTGACCGGGTCAAGCCCGGCCTTTTCCCTGGACGCTCACCACGACGGTCTTCAGCCAACGCAGCACCAGGGCGGTTTAGCGCCTACCCCCGCAGGGCCGACGCTGGAGGGCCAGCAATCCTCCATCTCTCGCACAGCACCGCCTATATGAGAGGTCTTCTACACGGCCCCTCCTTCAGCGTTCGTGACGCACATTTGCAGGGCAATTGCCGTAGACCTGGGCAGTTCAGTGCAGTTAGGTGAGGCTGGAGCGGGTCAGAATTGCTGAGCTCGGGACACGGTTCGGGACACGGTTTCCGGTGTGCCTCGTGGCCCTACACTGTGCGATGAGCCGAACACCGCTCACCCGTCCAACACGATCGCGGTTCTCGTCCCTCGAAGACGTCGGCGAATGGATGAACGCCCACGCCGAGCCGGCTCGCGAAGACGACACGCCGGCATTGCGATCACGCGCGCAAGGGCGGTGCCGGTGATCGCATTCGTGGCAAAGGGGTAGCCGGCTCTTTGCGTTCCCGAGCGTTGAGCGACATCCGACCGCTTTTGGTTCGGCTAGAGAATGAGTTCGGTTGAGAAGACGATGACGGCGCGGCCGGTGACGGCGACTGAAGTCGGATGCGCGTCCTTAACGGTGACGGCAACGCGCATTGAGCCGGGACGGCCTAGAGCATCGCCCTGCCGCGCGGTGAAGTCGAACCGGTCATCGATCGCGTCGACTAGGTGGTGCTCAACGAGGTAGGCGCCGAGCGGGCCGTTGGCGTTTCCGGTTACCGGATCTTCGTTGATGCCGATCGCCGGTGCGAACATCCGACCATACGTCAGGGCGCTGCTTTCGCGGGTGAGGGCGAACGCGAAGTAACCGTTGCAGCCAAGTGCGATGCTGAGGGACTGTAACGCCGCCAGATCTGGTCTCAGCTGGTCAACATCGGCCACGGTCTTGAGTCCGANNGTGACCTCGAAATCGCGTCCGACGGGCTCGATGTCTACCGGAAGAATTCCGGCTCCGGTCTTGGCGCGCACTCTTCTCGCAGCGAACGCCCCGACTTCTCTCGCGCGCACGTAGTGCGCTGCGATGGTCGCGTGTCCGCAAATTGGGACTTCGCTTGTCGGGGTGAAGTAGCGCACCCAGATGTCATGGTCGTCGGCGACCGGCGAGAGAAGAAAAGCCGTCTCCGAGCAGTTCATCTCTCGAGCGATCGCCTGCATCTCGTCTGGGCTAAGGGCGTCAGCGTCTGAGACAACTACGGCTGGGTTTCCGGCAAACTTCGTTGCCGTGAACGCGTCGACTTGGTAAACGCGTAGCGCTCGGCGTGTCTCCTCGCCGCTAGTGCTCATTGACTGTCCGCTGATCGATCAAGTTCTGCAGTCGCGTTCGTGCCTCGGGCCATTCGTCGACGAGAACTGAGTAGACGACGGTGTCCGCGCGGGTCAGGTCGACACGAACGCGATGGCTTCGCAGCAGTCCGTCTCGAACGAATCCCTGCCGTTCGAGTGCACGTTGAGACCGTACGTTCATGCCATCAACGGTCCACTGGATTCGGCAGAGGTTGAGTTGACCGAAGCACATGCTCAGCGGCTCAACTCCCGCCATGATCGGCGGCCGCTTGGAGGCGGATGCCGAGGCGGTGTAGGGCTTTGTTGCCGGCTGGCGTGAGTTCGAGGCGGCGTGGCTGCGCGGTGGGCTTGACCCAGCCTTTTTGGCGCAGGGAGGCCGCGAGCTGGGCGCCGAGTTGACCGCCGAGGTGTGGTCGTCCGATGCG
>PMOY01000125.1 GCA_003165655.1 Solirubrobacterales bacterium | reverse complement strand
GGTCGAGCTCGAATCCGCCGGCCTTGGCGAGCATCACACCGAGCGGCGAGGCGTGGACGCCGGCGGCCCACACCTTCGTTCTGGCGTCGATGCGCCGGAGCGCCGGATCGGGGCTGCTGACGTCGATTCCGTCCTCGTCGACCTCGGTGACGCGCACTCCGAGATGGATCTCGACGCCGATTTGCTCGAGCTTCTCGGCCGCCTTACTCGAGAGGCGACTGTCGAACTGGGTGAGGATGCGCGGCAGCGCGTCGAGCAGAAGGATGCGGGCCTGGGCAGGATCGATGCGGCGGAAGTTCGACCGCAGCGTGTGATGAGCCAGTTCGGCGATCTGCCCGGCCATCTCGACTCCGGTCGCGCCGGCTCCGACGACGACGAATGTCATCCAGGCCGCTTGCGCCTTCGGATCTTCTTCGATCTCGGCCATCTCGAAGGCACCCAGAATCCGACTCCGCAGCTCGAGCGCGTCGTCGATGCTCTTCAGGCCGGGGGCGTCCCCGGCCCATTCGTCGTGGCCGAAGTACGAAGAGACCGCGCCGGCCGCGACGATCAAGCTGTCGTAGATCGTCACCACCTCTTGGTCCAGCACCCGCGAGGTGACGGTGCGGGCGGTGAGATTGATATCGGTCACCTCGCCGAGTACGACGGTCGCGTTCCGCTGGCGACGCAGGACGTCACGCGTGGACGGCGCAATCTCCCCTTCCGACAGGATGCCCGTTGCGACCTGGTAGAGCAGCGGTTGAAAGAGGTGGTGGGTGGTCCGGTCGATCAGGGTCAGCGCGACCGGCGCCGCTTTCAGGCGCCGGGTCGCGAACAGCCCGCCGAAGCCCGAGCCGATGACGACGACGTGATGAGGATCGGAGCCGGCCATCGAGGATCGAACAGGAGTGTCGCAGGGAGGCCTCACCGTCGATACGGCCGGCCGGGTTGGTCAAACGCGCCACGTATGGAGGCGACCCGCCATTGCGGCGCTACCCCTCTTCTTCGTCGTGCTGCTCGTGCCAGCGCAGTGACGCCGCCTCGGCGCTGGCCGAATGGCGGTTCGGCACGACATCGTCGTCCTCCGGCACCGTCGCCGGTGGCTCGTGCTCGATGTCTTCCTCGGGGTGCTTCTCGCCCCAGCGCACCGCAGCCGCCTCCGCGCTCCGTGACTCATGCGGCGTTTCTCCTTCGGACACTCGGATCTCCTCCTGGTCGGCGGACAACAGCCTAACGCGGCGGTGCCTGGGCGGCAATCGGTTGGCGTTCCGAGACTGCCGCCTCCGAGCACGAGTCGCCGCCGACCCCGGCCGTAGTCTGTGGCCTGATGGCGTCCGACGGAACTGACCGGCGCGGCGAGCGCCGGGCCGCGGCGGTCGGCGCCGCTGGTGTCGCGCTGATCGCGGCGGCAGCTGCCTCGGACTTCGTGATCGGCTCGTTTTGGGCCAAGCACGCGATGCTCACATCCCTGGTCGCGAGCCTGACGATCGTGGTGATCTCCGTCGCGGTCCTCAACGAGCTGATCGAACGTCGGGATCGCCGGCGGTGGAGCCTGCTCGCCCAGAGCGCGCTGTTCGGGCTCGTCCAGAGCGCGCGCTTGGTGTGGACGACGACGGTCGAGGTGCTGCGCCTGACCGAGGTTCACAGCGGGGCGTCTGAGTCGCTGCTGGAAGGCGCGCAGGTCGCGCTCGACCGGCAGCGAGTGTCCGTGGCCACGCGCGAGCTGCTGGCCGATCCAGAGCGCCGGCAGCTGCTCCAGCGCATGCTCGAGCGCCTCAGCGGTCACGCGAGCGAGGTGATCTCGAACTGGGCGACCGTCCTCGTCGGCGCCGCGCCGTACGCCGCAGTGCTCGAGCGTCACGTCGAGCTCCAGGGTCGCCTCGAATGGCTCAGCTCCGTCCTCGCGCACCGCGAGCCCGCACCCGACCGCGGCGCGGTCAGCCGGCGGATGACCCTCACGAGTATCGCGACCGAGCAGGCCGACCAGTTCGATGAGGACTGGATCCACGACATGGTCGTTTCGATCACGACGCTGGCCACGCGGCTCGACTACGACTCGCGCGAGCTGGCCTTCTCGCTCGTCTCGGTCGACTGGTGGTCCGAGCGCACCCACGCTCTAGCCGAGACCTGAGACGCCGGCGAGTGAAAGCGTCCCCGAAGCCTGACGCCCCCGCGTCGATCAACCGTCCGTGTCGGCGGCGCCCGTCGCCCGGCGCCCGTCGCTCGGCGCCGATGTCCGATGCCGGCGTCCGTCAACCGTCCGCGACCGCTTCGCCGACGAGGACGACGAGATCGCGGTGGGCCCAGACGACGCGCGATTGCAGCCCCGCCGCCTGCATCCACTGCTGCTGGTCGGCGATGCTGCTCGGGGTGTCGTAATCGCCATCGATCGGGGTCACCGTGTCGGCTGGATCGTCGGGGATGACGACGTCGCCGAGGACGAGGCGACCTCCGGGCGAGAGGACAGCCGCCGCGCGCTCGAACAGGTCCGCCTTCCCGGGACCGTCGAGGTGGTGAACCGCGAGCACCGTCACGACGACATCGAACGGACCGTCCGGGAGCGGATCTTCGAACCGCGCGACCACGAGCCGAACCCGATCGGGAGGGAGCGCGGCCCGCGCATGGCCGAGCATCTCGCTGCTGGAGTCGAGCCCGAGGAGAGACGCCCGTGGATGGCGGCCGAGCACCCGCCGGGCCGTCTCGCCGGTACCCGTCCCCAGNNGCGCCCCGGTGGCCGCGCTCGCCTCCTCCTGGATCCGTTCGTAGTCGGGCACCTCTTGGCGCATCAGGGCGAGGTAGCTGTCGGGATCCCAGTGGAATTGCGCCACGGCCAGGAGCTAACCACACACGCTCACTCCTCGCGGGGACAGCGCCGGGACCCGGGACCCGTCCTCGGGCGGCGTGAGCGCCGCCGCCCATCCGGAGGCCAAAGAGAGCGATATCTGCGCCGTAGGGCCATGGCCACGGGCTCGCCCCGAGACCACGATACGGGGGTGGCTGGCGCCCTCGACCACGAACGCCACGTCGGCGATCTCCCGCCACCCGAGTTCGACGCACAGACCGGCAGCTGCCGGGACTGGGTGGACCACGTGATCGTCTGTGGGCTGCACGAGGTCGGTCTCCGCACGGTCGAGCAGTTGCAACTCGCCGGAGCCCGCGTCGTCGTGCTCGAGGACGAGGCTGACGAAAGGTTCGCGCGCGTCGTACGCGGCTGGGGCATCCCGCAGCTCCCGCGCGGGGCGCATCTCACCGAGCCTCTGTACGACGCCGGGATCGCGGGCGCCGCGGCGGNNACGGTGCTGCTCGTGCGCGACCTGCGGCCCGAGGTCCGGATCGTCGCGCACCTCGACAATCCGGCGGTCGCGCGAGCGGTCGAGGAGGTCACCGGGGCCGCCACCGTGCTCGACGTCGCGGCGCTGTTCGCGCCGTCGGTGATCGAGGCGTGCCTGGGCCGGCGCGCGCACGACATCACGCTCGGCTCGACCCAGTTCGTGACCCTCGAGGTGATCGCTCCACGCGCCGGGACGCTCCGAGAGCTCTACGGAAGCCTCGTCCCGCTCGGCGTGGCGACCGAATCCCAGCAGGAGCCGATCGTCTGCCCGGGACGTGACCAGCACGTCAGCGCGCGCGACCGAGTGACGCTGCTCGGTACACCAGAGCAGCTGGCCGCCGCTGGGATGCGCTCCGGTCCGGCGGCGGGCGCCGACGTGGTTCAGGCAGGCCACCGCGTCGTCAACGTGGCGCGCCGGCTGATCGGCACCATGATGAGCGACGGGGGCCGTTCGCTGCGGATCGCACTCGGATGCGCGGTCGGACTGCTCGTCGTCTCGACCCTGATCCTCCACTTCGGCTACGTCACCCACACCGGGCACCACCTCGGCGTGATCAGCGCGATCTACTTCACGGTGGAAACCATCGCGACGGTGGGATTCGGCGACTTCTCGTTCTCAACCCAGCCGACCTGGATGGAGATCTTCGGGATCTGCCTGATCCTCGCGGGCACGACACTCGTGACGACGATCTTCGCGCTCCTGACCAACACGCTGGTGTCGCGCCGGATCGCGCAGTCCCTCGGTCAGGCCCGAATCCCCGGGATGCGCGGACACGTCGTCATGGTCGGCCTCGGAGCGGTCGGGATGCAGGTGCTCGAGGGACTGTTGGGACGCGGACGCGAGGTGGTCGTGGTCGAGCGTGACGAGAGCAATCGCTACCTCAACCAGGTCCGCCAGCGCGGCGTGCCGCTCGTGCTCGGCGACTCGACGCTCGGCCAGACGCTCGACTCGGTCAATCTCTCTCGCGCCGCCTCGGTCGCGATCGTCACCTCGGACGACCTCACCAACATCGAGACCGGCCTCGCGGTGCGCGACCGGCTCGGCGATCGCTGGGCCGAGGTGCCGGTCGTCCTGCGGGTGTTCGATCGCGAGCTCGGCAGGCGGCTCGAGCAGAGCTTCGAGTTCCGGCACGTGTGGTCGACGGTGGCGATCGCCGCTCCCTGGTTCGTCGGCGCGGCGCTCGGGCTCGAGGTGCTCTACAGCTTCTACGTCGGCAGCCATCCCTTCCTCCTCGCCCGCCTCCAGGTTCGCAGCGGCGGGGGGCTCGAAGGGCTCACGATGAGCGAGCTGTCCGCCCGCATGCGCGTGATCGCGATCGATCGCGCGGCCTCCCGCGGCGAGCTCGAGCATCCACCCCGCAGGGGGACCCGGCTCGAGGCCGGAGACGACGCCTACCTCGCGGGGCCCTACGAGGAACTGCTGCGCGTGCTCAGGCGCGAGCGAGAGGGTGAAAGCGGAGGCTAGAAACTCGCCGGCAATCTCCTCACCCCGGGGAAGCGCACCTCGCGCAGCATCTTCCTGAGCAGGCTTACCGAAGCCTGGCCATCACGAACGCCGGCTTGCGGGCGAATAATCGGTCGCCCAGTTTTCTAAAGCGACTCTAAGTACGACGCGACATCCGGTCTCGTGATGGCCTAAGCTGGCGTGCCCAAACTGGTCCATGTGATACGCCACCGCGCGTAGGACGCAGCGATACCCTGGCCCGGGCGCGGTGTGTGCAGATTGCCGGCGGCGGAGTACCCGACCGGGCAATCGCCTACCCTGGTGGTCGCGATCATCGTCTACACGATCGACAGGGCTCGCTAGCGGTCTCACAGGGGCCCCCATTGACCTAACCCAATTTGGAGCGACTGAATGCGGATCTTGGTTCTTGGCGGTGACGGGTACCTCGGGTGGCCGACGGCCATCCATCTGTCGGCGGCGGGCCACGACGTGGCCGTCTCCGACAACTACGTTCGCCGCAGCTATGACGAAGAGCTCGGGGCCTCGAGCCTGGTGCCGATCGCTTCGATGGACGACCGCGTAGCGGCGTGGCACGAGATCACCGGCAAGAAGATCAAGGTCTACCCCGGCGACCTCTGCGATGCCCCGTTCGTCCACAGCATGGTTGCCGATTACCACCCGGACACCATCGTCCACTTCGCCGAGCAGCGTTCAGCGCCCTACTCGATGATCGACCAGAAGCACGCCGTCTACACACAGACCAACAACGTCGTCGGCAACCTCAACGTGCTCTACGCGATCGCGGACGTCGACCGCGACATCCACCTTGTCAAGCTCGGAACGATGGGCGAGTACGGCACGCCGAACATCGATATCGAGGAGGGGTGGATCACGATCAACCACAAGGGGCGCACCGACCGCGTGCTCTACCCGAAGCGCCCGGGATCGTTCTACCACCTCTCGAAGGTCCACGACAGCCACAACATCGAGTTCGCCTGCCGGATCTGGGGCCTGCGGGCGACCGACCTGAACCAGGGGGTTGTCTACGGCGTCGAGACCGAGGCGACCAAGCTCGATCCGCGTCTCGCCACCCGCTTCGACTACGACGGAGTCTTTGGCACGGTGCTGAACCGCATGATCGTCCAGGCGGTGCTCGGACTTCCCCTGACCGTGTACGGCACCGGCGGGCAGACGCGCGGTCTCCTCAACATCGTCGACACCGTGGAGTGCCTGCGGATCACGTGCGAGAACCGTGCTGACAAGGGCGAGTTCCGCGTCTTCAACCAGTTCACCGAGTCGATGTCGGTACGGCAGATTGCCGACACGATCGCCAAGGACTACCCGGGGGAGGCCACGATCGAAGAGATCGAGAACCCCCGCGTTGAGCTCGAGGACCACTACTACAACGCCATTCACACAGCTCTGGTCGATCTCGGCCTCGTTCCCACGCTGCTCAGCGAGACGCTGATCGACTCGCTGTTCGGGATCGTCGAGCAGAACCAGCACCGGATCGATCAAGCGGCGATTCAGCCGACCGTGCGCTGGCGCGAGACGTCGAGCGAGCTGGCGCTGAGCAAGTGAGCTCGCCCGCCTCGGGCGACCTGGGCGGGGGCCGGATCCTGGTCACAGGCGGCTCGGGGTTCATCGGCCGACACGTTGTCGCGGATCTCACGGCCGCGGGCGCGCACGTCCGAGTGGTCGACCTGCAGCCGCATGCCGACCCCGCGGTCGACATCGTCATCGGCGACCTCGCCGAGCCCGAGGTGATCGAAGCTTCGCTCCAGGGCGGGGCCGACGCGATCGTGCACCTCGCTGCGGTCACCTCGGTCCTTCGCTCGGTCGAGCATCCGGAGCTCACGCACCGAACCAACGTCACGGCGACGGCGGCGCTGCTCGAGGCGGCGCGGGTCGCGGGTGTGCGGGCGCTCGTGTTCACCTCGACAAACGCGGTGGTCGGGCCGATGGAGGATCCGGCGATCTCGGAGTCCTCGAGGCTGCGACCGCTGACCCCCTACGGAGCGACTAAGGCCGCTGCCGAGATGCTCATGTCCGCCTACACGGAGGTCTACGGGTTGCGTTGCGCCTGCCTGAGGCTGACCAACGCCTACGGACCTGGAATGGAGGCCAAGGACAGCATCGTCGCTCGCCTGATGCGCGCGATCCGCACGGGCGCGAGGTTCGAGATCTACGGCGACGGTCGGCAGGTGCGCGATTACGTGCATGTGAGCGACATCGTCGCCGCGATGCGCCTCGCGCTCGCGAGCGATTCCTGGCGCGGTCCGACAGTGATCGGCAGCGGGACATCCCTGTCTGTGCTCGAGGTCGTCGATGCCGTGAAGAAGGTGAGCGGCGCCTCGCTGTCGGTGCGCCACGGTCCGGCCAAACCCGGGGAGATGCCCGCAGTGATTGTGGACACCAGTCGCGCGCGGGCGGCGGGATGGTCCCCGCGCTACGACCTCGCCGCCGGTCTCGTCGGCGTGTGGCAGGAATGGTCCCACGCGGAGATCGCCGTTCGGGCCGGGGGCCCTGGATGATGTCCGCGGTGGCGCAACCGTTCGTCGCCGAGGTCGAGCTGGCCCGACTGCATCCCGAGGAGCAGAGCGCCGCCGCGGCGTTCCTGGCCGCTTATCCCCCAGGCGCGGGGTCGCCCTTAGCGGTCGTGATCGCCGCCTTCAACGAGGAGCCCACGGTCGCCGAGGTCGTCGCCGAGGTTCCCAAGGAAGCGGCGGGGCTGGCAAGCGAGGTCATCGTCGTCGTCGACGGCGCACGGGACGCGACCGCAACCCAAGCCCTGTCCGCCGGCGCGCTGGTGTGCGACGTACCCGTCAACCGGGGCCAGGGGGCAGCGCTTCGCCTCGGCTATTGGCTTGCCCGCGCCAGAGGCGCTGAGGTGATCGCCACGCTCGATGCCGACGGCCAGTACGAGCCATTGGAGCTGGGGCGTGTGATCGAGCCGATTGTGTCCGGTCGCGCCGACTTCGTGACGGGGTCGCGGCGTCTCGGTGCCGAGCTGACGACCGCCGCGATCCGTCACGCCGGGGTGATCTTGTTCGGGGCGCTGATCAGCGTCCTGATCCGCCAGCGCATCACCGATCCGGCCTGCGGCGTGCGGGCGATGCGCGCCGATCTGACGGCGGCCGTGACGCTCGAGCAGCCCCAGTATCAGGCATCCGAGCTGATGATCAGCGCCGCGCTCGCCGGCTTCCGCGTGGCCGAGGTGCCCACCACGATGCGCGATCGCGGCGCGCACGCGACGAAGACCAAGAAGGGCGGAAACTTCGGCTACGGCCTGCGCTTCGCCCGCGCCGCGATCACGACCTGGAATCGGGACCGCACGCGGTTCCGGCGCCGGTCTCAGACGTAGACGCGGCCGCCGAGTGCGTGCTGTCGGGAGGCGTCGGCGAGGCGTTACACGCCCGCTACGGCGTGCTGTGTGCCGGGGACCGGCGTATGGCGGGCCGCTACGGCGTGCGGTCGGCGGGCGCCGGCGTGCGGTCTGCGCGGACCGCCGGCATCAGGCCCCGCGATCGCAGCGCCGCCCGTATGCGGCTGTGCTCCGAGAAGACCCAGAACTCGTAGAGCCCAAACTTGACCACGAAGAGCACTGCGAACACGGCCAGGTAGGACGCGGTCACGAGGATGACACGGAAGCCGTGGTGGGCGGGGATGCCCTGCACGTGTCGCTTCGTCCACGCGGTCGACCACGACGTCGCCGCCAGGCAGACGAGTGAGGTGAGCACGTATCCGACGACCTCGCGTCCGAACACCGGGCGACCGCGCCGGCGCCAGGCCCAACGCCGGTTGAGGATCCAGTTGGGGATCGCACCGGCGACAAATGCCGAGACCGAGCAGGTGGTGGTCCCCACGTTCATCACGAACAGGAGCGCGAACACGATCGCGCTCACGGAGGCAGCGACTACTGAGCCGAGGGCATACCGGGTAATGCGTGTCCCCAGGGCCGAGCGACGTAGCTCCTGGAAGCGATTGAGCGCAGACAAGAACATCAATCCTACCGATTCGACCACAGGTCGCCTTTCGCGGCCTGGGGGAAATTCCCTCGTCAGCCCGCTCGAGCTGCCGCGGCCTCGCTCATCGACAGGATGCGCCCCACGAATCGTCCAGCTCGCAAGGGCAGTGCCGCCGACGGAAACCAGCGCGCCTCGGCGATCTCGACCCGATCCGCGACCGGGGACACACCGTCGACGACCGCGTGGAAGCAGTAGAGCTTGTCCTCCCGATGCTCGTGCCTGGCGAAGAAGTCGCCGAGCGCTGTCCACTCCGAGATCTGCAGCCCGAGCTCCTCGAGCGTCTCCCGGCGCGCCGCGTCGACCGGCGCCTCACCCCGCTTGATCGAGCCGCCCGGCAGTTCCCACACGCGGCGGTCGCCGTAGGTGTGGCGAACAAGGAGGACTTCGTCGCCGCGGGTGATCACGCATTTGACGCCCGGCTTTCTCGGTCGCACGACGAACCAGTACACGCGCGCCACGTGGTACCCCACCCGGTAGAACTGCGAGAGCAGCCATTTACGATCGACCATCGAGCCAAGTCTATGAACCGCGACCGGCCAGCCCATCAGACGGTTCGCAGCGCTTCTCGGGTGGTGAGGAGCGCACGGCATTCACCGGCCACCCCAAAGGTATGATCGCGCGGGTGGAACGCCGGGTTCCATGAGCGCCGCCGCCGCGGCCCTTCCCGTCGGGCGAGAGCCCGTGCGCGAGCACAGCGTGAAGGTCGTCTTTGCCGGGCTGATGCTCGTGCTGTTGATGGCGGCGCTCGACTCAACGATCGTCTCGACCGCGCTGCCGACGATCGTCGGAGACCTCGGCGGCCTGAATCACATCTCGTGGGTCGTCACCGCCTATCTGCTCGCCCAGACCGCGGTCACGCCGATCTACGGCAAGCTCGGCGACCTGTACGGCCGCAAGGTCGTCCTCCAGGGAGGACTCGTCGTCTTCCTGGTCGGCTCTGCCCTGTGCGGCCTGAGCCAAAGCCTGACCGAGCTGATCGCCTTCCGGGCGATCCAGGGGCTCGGCGGCGGCGGCCTGATCGTCAGCGCGCAGGCCGCGATCGGCGATGTCGTCTCGCCCCGCGAGCGGGGCCGCTACCAGGGCTACTTCGGCGCGGTGTTCGGCGTCGCCAGCATCATCGGTCCGTTGCTCGGCGGGTTCCTGACCACGAACCTCACCTGGCGGTGGATCTTCTACGTCAACGTGCCGATCGGCCTGATCGCGTTCGGTGTCCTCGCGGCCACGCTGCCATCGCGCAGCGAGGTCGTTCATCGCCGGATCGACTACATGGGCGCCGGGCTCCTCGCCGCCGGGCTGGCCTCGATCGTGCTGCTCACAACTCTTGGCGGCACGACCTATGGCTGGGGCTCGCCGTTCATCATCGGGCTCGGCGTCGCCAGCGTCGTCTTGCTGATCGCGTTCGTCGCCGTCGAACGTCGCGCACCTGAGCCGGTCCTGCCCCCGCGCCTGTTCCTCAACCGAGTGTTCGCGGTCACCAGCGGGATGGGCTTCGTGGTCGGCTTCGCGCTGTTCGGCTCGGTCACCTACATCCCGTTGTTTCTCCAGGTCGTCAACGGCGACAGCCCCACCGGTTCGGGCCTGCGCCTCCTGCCGCTGATGGTCGGCCTGCTCACGACCTCGATCCTCTCGGGTCAGCTGATCAGCCGCACCGGGCGCTATAAGCCGTTCCCTATCTTCGGCACTGCCGTGATGGTCGTCGGGCTGCTGTTGTTGTCGGGAATGAGTGCGAGCACGACGAGCCTGCAGTCCTCGGGTTACATGCTGGTGCTCGGGCTCGGGCTCGGCTCCACGATGCAGGTGCTCGTGCTCGCGGTCCAGAACTCGGTCGACTACCAGGACCTCGGCGTCGCCACCTCTGGGGCCACGCTGTTCCGCACGATCGGGGGGGCGATCGGTACGGCGATTCTTGGATCGATCTTCGCTGGTCGCCTGAAGACGAACCTCGCGAGCGTGCTCAAGAAGCTCTCATCGGCGGCGTCTCCCACCCAACTCAAGGGGATCCAGGCCGGCGCGGACAACCCCGCCGCGCTCAAGCGGCTACCGCCAACCGTCCACACCGCCTACATCCACGCCTTTACGAACGCACTCGGGCCGGTGTTCGTGGTCGCCGCCGGTGTGACCGTGGCGGCCTTTCTGCTCAGCCTGATACTCGAGCAGCGGCCGCTGCGCGACTCGGTCAGCGCGTCCTCAGGAATCGGCGAGAGCTTCGCCGTGCCCAAGCAGACGGACTCGCTCGCCGAGATATCCCGTGCGCTCGGAGTGCTGCTGGGGCGCGAGGGTCGGCGGCGCGCGGTCGAGCGGATGGCCCAGCACGCCGGCGTCGACCTTTCGCCGGCGGCGTGCTGGCTGCTCGCGCGCCTGAGCGAGGATCCCCGCACCGATCTCGCGGACGTCAGCCGCCGCTTCGACGTTCCGCTGCCGGTCGCGGAGAAGGCGCTCGCAGAGCTCGCGGGGCGCGCCATGGTGCTGCAAGTGGGGGCCGAGGCCGCCGGTGCGAGCCCGGACGTCGTCCTCCCGGCCGAGGCCTCCGGCGCGAGTACGGACCCCGCAGTACTCGTGCGCACGCTCACACCGGCCGGCCAGGAGACGGTCACCAAGCTGATCGCCGAGCGCCGCGCGGGCCTCGCGCGGCTCCTCGAGGGCTGGTCGCCCGACCAGCACGACGAGCTCGCGCAGCTCCTGACGCGGCTCGCGAACGAGCTCGTCGGGGAGAGGCCGGCTGGGGTCGCGGCGGGCGCCTGATCAGACGTCGGCGTCGTTCACTTCGAGAAGCGCCCGAGGCCGATGACCTTGAACAGCCGCTTGCGCACGAATCGGCCGAAAGGCCGATGAGCGAACAGGCCGGTGACCCCGATTAGGACCACGCACAGTCCTGCGAGGAATGCGACCCCGGCCAGGACCTTCGGCCACTGGGCGCGGAGCGCGTCGCGTGCCTGCGTAAGCAGCGCCTCCGCGCCGTCGCCGGCCACGGCCAGCACCACTGCGATCCCGAGCAAGGGCAGCACAAAGCAGATGTTGAACAGCACGATCAGCCCGATCTGACGGGTGACGTCGAACCCCGACCCGACGACCGTGGCGATCGCCGCGAAGTAGGGAAACGCCGTCGGGAGCTCGACCGCGGTGATCGTCGCGCCGAGGATCGCGCTCGAGCGCGCGTCGTTGCCGGGTGACTGAAGCTCACGCGTCGCGAGCACGTTTCGTCTCCGCCACAGCACCACGGCGGCGATCAGCATCGCGACGCCGGCGATGATCTCGATGACGTGCCGCGCCGTGTGTTGGGGGCGTGGGACCGCATCGAGCAAGAGCTGACCCGGACCGAGCGCGATCAATAGTCCGCCGACCAGGTAGACGGCGAACACGCCCACGGTGAACTGGACGACGCGACTGACTGCACGCTTGCCTTCGGCCATGTAGAGGGCGGGCGCGATCGTCGTCGGATTGAGCGAGTCGGCGAGGCCGATCGAGATCATGATGCCGATCAGGCGGAGCATCCGGGCATTGTTCCCGGCCGACGCGCGGTCATGCGGCGCGGGTCAAGCGAAGTGGAGCTCCTCCGCTTCGTCGTCCGACGCCGGCCGCTCGCACGTGGGGCACCACCACCGGGCCTCCATCGGCGTTCCGCAGACGGAGTGCCTGGGGGCTTCGGCGCCTTCCGCATTGCGTGCGCCCCAGCCCGCCAGCAGTCTCAGCGCGCCCGCGAGCTCATGGCCCACGGCGCTCAGCTCGTAGACGAACCGGGGCGGGCGCTGGCTGTACGGACGCGCGACCACGAGGGCGCCGCGTTCGAGGTGGCGCAGCCGCTGCGTGAGGACGTTCGGCGCGATCCCGCGAACCTCCGCCTGCAGCTCGCCAAATCGCCGCGGTCCATCGAGCAGGGCGGCGATCACGAGGAGCGTCCAGCGGTCTCCCACTGTCGCGAGCGCGTCGGCCAGGGCTGAGCGTCCGGCGTCCTCGGAGGCGAGCGCTTCGGCCGCGAGGTCCGTGGGCGGCTGGGGATTGATTTCGGTGTCCGGGCGGGGGTCGGCGTCCGTGTCCATCTGCAGCGTGATCGTACGGGTCTCCACAAGGTGTTACAGTAGCGACTTGCATATCACAAGTAACTAGTATCGGTACGGAACACACACCACACGCCCGCTGCCGAGCAAGCCACAGGAGAACTTCACATGAATCTGCTCGCAGAGCTCGAGACCTCCGTGCAAGCGGCCGTCGAGCACGTCGGCGCGACCGTCGTCGGCCTCGGTCGCGGCTGGGGGGTCGGATCCGGCGTCGTGATCGCCCCCGGTCGCGTCCTCACCAACGCACACAACCTTCGGCATGACGAGACCACGGTCAGCTTCGCCGACGGCCGCCGCGCGACCGCGCGCGTCGCCGGCGTCGACCACGACATAGACCTCGCCG
>PMOY01000064.1 GCA_003165655.1 Solirubrobacterales bacterium | reverse complement strand
GCCTTGTCGGTCCGTTCCCAGGTGAAGTTCTCGGTCTCGCGTCCGAAGTGACCGTACGCGGCGGTCTTTTGGTAGATGGGCCGGTGCAGATCGAGCTCTTCGCGGAACGATCCCGGCCGGAGGTCGAAGTGATCGTTGACGAGCTCCTCGATCCGGTCGGCGTCGATCGTCTCGGTGCCGAAGGTCTCGACCATGACCGACACCGGGCGGGCGACCCCGATCGCGTACGCGACCTGGACCTCACAGCGCTCCGCGAGTCCCGCCGCGACGACGTTCTTGGCGACCCACCGTGCGGCGTAGGCCGCTGAGCGATCGACCTTCGAGGGATCCTTTCCGCTGAACGCTCCTCCACCGTGGCGAGCCATGCCGCCGTAGGTATCGACGATGATCTTGCGTCCGGTCAGCCCGCAGTCCCCGACCGGGCCACCGATCACGAACCGGCCCGTCGGGTTCACGAGGAAGCTGCGGCGCAACTCGTTCTCGTCGTAGAGACCGTCAGGGAGCGTCGGCGCGACCACGTGCTCCCACAGGTCATCGCGAATCACCGACTCGCAACCCTCCGCATGCTGGGTCGAGATCAGGAGCTTCTCGACCGCGACCGGCCGCCCGTCGCGGTAGCGGACGGAAACCTGGGTCTTGCCGTCCGGGCGCAGGTACGCCAGCACGCCCTCCTTGCGCACCTGCGCCAGCTGCCTCGCGAGCTTGTGCGCGAGCGCGATCGGCAGCGGCATGAGCTCGTCGGTCTCACGCGTCGCGTAGCCGAACATCATCCCCTGGTCGCCGGCCCCAGCGACGTCGAGCTCGTCATCGGCACCGGCGTCGCTCCGCGCCTCGTAGGCCTGATCGACGCCCTGGGCGATGTCGGGCGACTGCTTATCGATCGCATTGAGAACCGCGCACGAGTCGGCGCTGAAGCCGAGATCGGCGTCGACATAGCCAATCCCTCTGATCGTCTCGCGCACGATCTCCTGAACATCCAGCGTCGCCGTGGTCGAGATCTCCCCCGACACGACCACCAGGCCGGTGCTGACCAACGTCTCACACGCGACCCGACCATAAGGATCCTCGTGTAGCACAGCGTCCAGCACGCCGTCCGAGATCTGATCGGCAACCTTATCGGGATGCCCCTCAGTCACGGATTCGGAGGTGAACAGGTAGTCGCTGCGTCTGGCGGTCATAGCGGGCCTCGCTTTCAAATCCTCGTTGGGCAGAGTCGACGACCCGGGCTCGCAGATCGCCGAGTCGTGGTGGTCAGAGAGCTCGCCGCGGCGTGTCCCATCTGTCCGGTTGGAGACGTCCGCCTCGTCAGACTGATCGTTCTCCCTCACTGACGGACGATAGCTATTGCCCAGGCTCGAAGTCAAGCGGCGATGGCCGATGCTCGCGTAAGCTTGACTTCGGGTGCCACGGCGGGGTATCGTCGCAGTGGTGTAGAGGGAGACCGATCAGTCTGTGCCGTGGTAGCCGGGTGTTGGCGTGTCTGCTGCTGTGGCCAGGGCTGGTGGCGTGTTCCTGCCTTTGTTCCCTATGAGAGAGGAATGGCGATGCCGATTCCGACTGAGCTTGTTGGATCCCTGCCGAGGCCGATGAAGTTGCAGGAGGCCTACGCCGATTACGACGAGGGCAAGATCACCGAGGAGCAGTTCGTAGCCGCGCAGGACGCGGCGGCTGAGGACTCGATCAAGCGGTTGGAGGCGACCGGCGAGACGTACGTCACCGACGGTGAGAACCGGGAGTCGAGTTTCGCGACCTATAACCTCGCGGACACCCTGGCGGGGACCGGCGCCGCCGACCACCTCGCCCTCGACGGCCAGTACTTCGCCATCTTCGACGATGGCCATAACCGTCAGCTGCCGCGCATCACCGGCGGCCCCTTCAGGTACAAGCGCTACGCATCCGAGTTCGTCGAGAAGAACGTCAAGATCGCGACCAAGCCCGTCAAGCAGGCAGTGATCGCTCCGTCGATGATGATGCTCCTGTATCCGCTCGAGGGAGAGGTTCCCGGGTACTCGCGTGACGCCTTCCTCGCCGACTGCGTCGATGAGTGCGAGAAGGACATCCGTCAGTGCTTCGCTGCCGGTGCGGCTCGCGTGTCGGTGGACTTCACCGAAGGTCGGCTGGCGAACAAGAACGACGCCCGGAACCCGTGGACCAATAAGAACATGCTCCAGGAGTTCATCGACCTCAACAACCGCGTGTTCGACCGCTTCTCGGCCGACGAGCGCAGGAACATCGGCCTGCACACATGCCCAGGCGGCGACTGCGACTCCGTCCACAGCTTGGAGGTTCCCTACGAACTGCTGCTCTCCAAGATGTTCGACATCAACGCTGGGTACTTCCTGATCCAGTGCGCGAGCGAGGTCGACAGAGAGAGCGTCTACAAGATGGTCGGGAAGTACAGCCGCGAGGACGCGAAGGGAATCCCCCAGATGTGCTTCATGGGCGTCATCAAGGTGGGCAATCCTCACGTCGAAACCCCCGAGGAAATCAAGCACGAGCTCGTGACCGCAGCCAAGTACATCCCGGTCGAACGTCTCGGCGCCACGGACGACTGCGGCTTCTCGCCGTTCAGTCGGGACGTCAAGCCGGCGCACGGCTCGCCGGACTTCGCCCGCGACGTCGCGATGCAGAAGATCACCAACCGGATCGCCGGCGCGAAGCTCGCATCGGAAGAGCTCGGCGTCTGAGCACACCAACGCGCCACACCCGGCAAGACCCGCCCGCCGGCGGGTCTAGCCGGGCGCGTCCTACGCAAACGGGCCGCTCGGCAGGAACGGACGCAGCGGTCCCGGCAGGCCGCGCACACAGAGCGCCCCCGAGGGAACGAGCCGCAGGCCTGCGCGCAGCACGACCTCGACCGCCCACTGCTGCTCAGCGGTGATCCAGCGGACGCTGGGCCGTTCGGCATCGTCGTCGAGCGCGAGCGCCGACCACAGCAGCGCCGCCGCGGCCGCCTCGTCGTACGCCACGAGGAGCCACACGCCGCGTCCCGGCGTGGCCACGGCGTAGCCGCGGTCGCCCAGGCGCATCAGGCGCGCGCCCGACCTGAGGGCAAACTCGAGCTCGAGGGTGTGCGGCGCGCCCCGGATGTCGCGCGCGATCGCTGCCAGCGCTTCCAGGTCGGCCAAGCCCGCCTCGCGCACCTTGGGATCTGCCCGCGGCAACGCGCTCCGATCGATCGCACCGACGGCCTCGAACGTCGGCAGCACCGAGAATCCGGCGAAGGCGTAGAGCCTCAGCGCGCGTGGATCGCTCGAGCTCGGGATCAGTCCGGCATCGGCACCCGCGCCGTACGCGAGCGCACGGTCGAGCAACGCGCGCCCCGCGCCGGAAGTCTGTGCGTCAGGCGCAACGGCGAGCAGCGACAGACACCACAGGCGTTCGCGCCTGATCGCCTGTGCGACGCCGATCACGCGCCCGTCGCGGTCGGCAACGAAGGCTCCGTCGGGATCGGTCGAGACCGGGTGCGCCACGCGCGCCCGCCAGCGATCGGCGGTCGACGGCTCGCTGACGTCGAGGGCGAACGCTGACGCCGACGTGCGTGCGGCCGCGTCAAGGTCGGCCGCCTCGAGCCGGCGTATCTGGACACCGGGCACCGCCGCTCCGGACCCCGTCCCATGCCCGTCGCAAGCTCGAGTGCGCCTGGCAACGGGCATGGGGTGTCCGCCGCGCGTCGAACGCGGCGCAGCGATCCCTTAGGAGCGCACGGACTCGACGGGTCGCACGGACTCGGCGGACCGCACGGACTCTGCGGGTTGCGGAACGATCCGGATGTAGGGTCGCGGGGACTCCCAGCCATCGGGATAGATCTCCCTGGCGGCGTCATCGGAGACCGACCCGGCAATGATCACCTTGTCGCCCTGCTGCCACTGCGCCGGCGTCGCGACCTTGTGCTTCGCCGTCAGCTGCAGGGAGTCGATCACGCGCAGCACCTCGTCGAAGTTACGGCCCGTGGTCATCGGGTAGATGAGGATGAGCTTGATCTTCTTGTCCGGACCGATGACGAAGACGTTACGCACCGTCTGGTTGTCGGCCGGCGTACGCGACGTCGGGTCCCCCTCGACGTCGGCGGGGAGCATGCCGTACAGCTTCGACACCTTGAAGTCGGCATCGCTGATGATCGGGTAGTTGGGCGCCGTGCCCTGCGTTTCTGCGATGTCGTTCGCCCACTCCGCGTGTCTGTCGAGCGGATCGACGGACAGGCCAATGACCTTCACACCCCTCGCTTCGAACTCGGGATTGATGCTGGCCATATAGCCGAGCTCCGTGGTGCACACCGGGGTGAAATCCTTGGGATGCGAGAACAGCACTGCCCACGAATCGCCGATCCAGTCATGGAAGCGAATCGTGCCTTCCGTGGTTTCGGCCTCGAAATCCGGTGCGGTGTCTCCGAGCTTTAGAGCCATTGTTCCCTCCTGTGGTTGTCGTGACGTTGTGGTCCGGTCGTACCGCGACAGCGGCACCCTGGCTGCCTGGAGATCGGTCGTTCACGTGTCGCCGACGAGATATCTCGTGGAGGCGAGCGCACTCACCGGTGGGCTCCTTCGTCCTTTGGCCGGCCGTCGGGGTCGCGGCGCGACCCGGTTAATCAAAGCACATGTTCTTGATCGCCATTCCATAGTTTCGGAGATCGTCGCGATTGCTCAGATCCACGCGCCAATCAACCGCGGCAACAGTGCGCGCCAAGCGTCTCCTGCTCGCCGAACCTCGCGAGCGCTGCGACCGATCAGAGCGGTGCTCGTTCTCAGTGGATGCTCGTGGTGGCCGACCGCGCGTCGGTGTACGGCTCCGGTGTACGCGTCGCGGCGAAGTGGTCTCGGGCCACGCGAACGAACGCGCGCACGGCGGACCGACGGTCATCCTTGTGGTGGGCGACGGCGATGTTCACCGGCTGTACGTCGACGAGGGGGACATTGACGATTCCTCGTCGTGTGAGCGCATCGGCCAGGCTTGCCGGGCCGATGCAGATCGCTCGTCCCGAGGCCAGGAGCCAGATCACCTCGTCGATCGAGCGCGGGGCGAAGTCGGCGTGGCGCGCGGGGCGACGCCGGCGATCCGAGAGATGGAGAAAGTCCGCGATCTCGGTCGGGAAGCCCGCGGCAACGCCGGGCACCGGCTCGTCCTCGATCTGCTCGAAGCGGAGCTCGGCGTGGCCGGCGAGTGGATGGCCGGCCGACATGCACACGACACGCGGCTCCTGGGCCATCACGTCGAGCACGATGTCGAGCTCCTCAGCAGCCGCCCACACGAACGCCGCGTCGACCTGTCGGCGGCGCACCGCCTCCATGTGGTCGCCGAAGCCAATCTGCTTGATCTCGACGTTGATGCTCGGCTGCGCCCGCTCGTACGCCGCCAAGATCTCCATCGCGACGCTCGTCAACGGCGGCAGGAAGCCGACGACGAGCTGCCTGCGCTGCTCGCGGGCGTGCGCCCGCGCCGTCTGGAACGCGTCCTCGCTGCTGAGCAGCGTCGCGCGTGCTTTGGGCAGCAGGTCCTCGCCCGCTCGGGTCAACTCGACGCCGCGCGGGTGGCGCTGGAACAGCGCCACGCCGACCTCCCGTTCGAGCTGGCCGATCGTCTGCGAGACGGCCGGCTGCGCCAGATGCAACGCATCTGCCGCCGCACTCACCTGACCGCGCTCGGCGACGGCGACGAAGCAGCGCAGATGTCTGAGCTCTAGCCCCACTCGAGATCCAATCCACGACCGCGACAGGCATGAGTGCGCCGCGATCAAGTGTCTAAGTCTAGCCTAAAGGAGAGCTAAATGGAGGTATGCGTGACGCTTATACCGCCTGTGCGAGCGGCTATTTGACATCGCCTGCGGCGACCGGAAGCATGCTCTCCGCGGTGGGTGTCGCGCAAAGGTCTTGTGAGTCTTGAGCTCGGGCGGCGCAGCGTCGGCGTTGATCGGGCGTCCGCGTAGTCGGCGGCGTGGATTGCCGGGCGGGCCGTCAGGGCCCGGCGGTAGCGAGTTGGTGACGGTGGAGCTTGGTCAGGTTGTGGCTGATCAGGACTAACCGCCACTCGGTTCTGACAGCCCGTCTGCCGCGATAGTTGAACCGGTAGATCTGCCGGTTGTGTTTGGTGTGACCGAACACTGGCTCGATCGACGTTTGTCGTTTCCCGTAGAGCTCTTTGCCGAGTTCGGTGGTGAGCACTCGTCGCATGAACGAGAACCGGCCTCCGGTCCAGCCGGGTCGTTCGCCTTCGCGTTTGCCGCCGTCGGGCGGTATCAGCACCGGGATCCCGTGGCCGGCGATCAGAGTGTCCATGTGCTGCTCGTTCCAGTACTGAGCATCGGCGACCACAACCGATGGCTTGTCGGTCACACCGGCGTGCTGGAGTTCGTCGAGGGCGGTCTCGACCATCGGTCCCAGCTGCGAGAAGTCACCGGCGGCGGTCGTGATCTCGGCGGCGATCGCGATCTGCTGCTCGTTCACGACGGCCTGGGCGTTGTAGCCCTGGATGTAGCGGCGGTTGCCTTTCATCCGTCTGGAGTCCGGGTCGGTCACGTTCACCTCGCCGGCCGGGATCGGCGGCGGTGTGTAGGGCTTCGTCGGCCCCCCGAGCCGGCGCTTGTCGTGTAGCCGCCGCTGCTCACGCATCGCCTCATATGCACTGTTCCCGCGGCATTCAGCCTCCAGCCCGTCCTCCAAGCAGCCGGCCGCCAACCGCAGCCGGTCAGCTCGCGAGCGAGAGATCGGCTCGGCGGTCAGCCACCGCTGCTGCTCAAGCTGACGGTGCGCTTCGCGCAGCCAACCGCGCCGGCCGTTGGGACCGATCAGCTCGGCATCGAATCCTTCAGTCGGATCGGTCGGAGCGCTGTCGCCGGGCTCGTCCTCTGCCTGGTCGCGCGCGAGTTCCCGCGCGAGCCATTCACGCCGGCCGGCCTCGGTCTGCAGCTCTGGCGGGAGCTCGTCACCGCGCGCATCGCCGTGCTGCTCATCCTCGGCCTCATCCGTCGCGATCGTCTGCGCGATGATCTCCCGGGCGATCCGGTCATAGTCAACATTCGAGTCGCTGCTGGCGCTCGCGGTCACCTTCGTCCCATCGACCGCAACCACCCCGGACCCGACCAGCCCGGCCTTCGCGCACAACCTGAGCACTGAGGTGAACAAGTCAGCCAGCGACTGCTGGTGACGAACCTGGAACCTCGCGATCGTCGCGTGATCAGGCACCACGTTCGCCGTGATCACCCGATACGCAATGTCCTGACGACAATGGCGCTCGATCGCCCGGGAGGACCGCACATTCGTGCAATACGCGTAGAGCACCAAACTCACCATCATCGACGGGTCATACGCCGCGCGCCCATGCCCGTCCGCTCGATAGGCGGCGAAGAACGCCTCAAGATCGAGCCTCGCGACCGTGTCGAGCACGAACCACGCGAGATGATCCTCCGGCAGCCACTCACGCAACGACGGCGGCAACAAAAACGCCTGCTCACGATCACATTGAATGAAGTTCTGAGCCATCCTGGTATTCAACGAACCCGAGCGGACAGACCCCACTTTGTGCGACAGCCACCGCGCAAAGCACGGGGTAAAGGCGGTGGGCAATGAGGTGGTTCGGCCGTGCAGTATTGGTGGCGCTGGTCGCGGGAGCCACAACGCTCGCGTTGTGGATCGTGTCGTCAACGACGCTCGCGGACACGTTCAGCTTGAACATGTCGATGCCGTCTTCGGGCACCGTCGGCCAGCCCGTGGTCGTCACCTCGACGGGGAATGACCCGACCGACGGCGGCGCCCTGTACGAGGAGATCGACGCGATCCCCACCACCCTCACCGCGACCTGCCCGGCCGGTTATAACGATGCGTCACAGCTGGCCGCCTCCACCCCCGAGGGCGCGTTCGTCGCCTTCGACGAGCGCGAGAACTTCGACGCGTCAGGGAACTTCTCCAACGTCAACGCGTGGACGCCAAACGCTGCGGGCCAGTTCGTGGTCTGCGGCTACACCGACGACGGCGCCCTCGACACGCTCGCGGTGGCATCGATGCTGGTGGCCGTGACTCCGCCCGCCGCCCCGACCCCGACCCCGACCCCCGCCCCGACCCCGACCGTGAGTAAGCCGGTCAACACGGCCAAGCCGCGCGTGACCCGCTCGGGCAACGCGCTGAGCTGTAGCGTCGGTCGCTGGAGGAACGCGCCCCGGAAGTACTCCTATCGTTGGCTCGTTGCCCATAAGGTCAAGAGCGGCGCGCACGGGCGAAAGCTCGGATCCGCGCAGAAGCTTCGCGGGCACGGCGTGCAATGCAGCGTCACCGCCGCCAACTCCGCGGGGTCCACCACGGCGACGAGCGCCTCGTTCAAGGTTCACTGACGGGCTGGGACCGCGGCGTGTCCCGGACGTCTGCTCAGGCGTCCGCAACCCGGCTCAGCAGGGCGAGCGCCTCGTGCACCAGTGCCCGCTCGCCGGCATTGAGCTCACGCTCCAAGGCCTCGGTGAGCCAGGTTTCCCGCCGGGTGCGCGTGCTCTGCAGGAGATCGACGCCCGCGGCGGTCAACTCCACGAAAGCCCGGCGCCCGTCGGCGGGGTCGGGGCGCCGTGAGACGAGCCCCTCGGTCTCCAGGTCGTGCACGGTCTGGGCCATCGATTGGGGGCGCATACGTTCACAGGCGGCCAGGGCGCTGACGCTCGACGGGCCGTCGCGGTCGAGGCGGCCAAGCACGGCCAGGCGTCCCACCGAGGGACCGGGCTCGGTGCGCAGACGGCGAACGACTCGCCCGAGCGTCTTGTGCAGCTCGTGCGCGAGCGCGGCGGTCGGCGGCTCCTGGATGGGCATGGGCACAGTCTAATCGACCCTCGACAGGCAAACTGTTCAGGTGACCTGTGTATGGTGGTGAGAGCGGATGGACACGATCCTCTTCGCGGCGTTTCTGGGCTACAACCCGATCCAGCACCTGCTCGGGTCCCACGTGCTCGCCGGATTGTCGGTCCACAGCCAGTCGGTCCTCACCGGCAGCTCGTTCTTCCCCAATCTGATCGCGGCGCCCTTCCGCAACCGGTTGCACGCGGCCTTCCTGTTCGCGATCGTCGCCTGCCTGATCGCCGCCGCGGCGTCGCTGATGCGGGGCGGACACCCCGCCCACGACGACGACCCCGCGCCCGCCGGCGCGCCCATATCCCTCCGCCTGCGGGTGGACGAACCCGAGGAGCAGCACGCGCGTTGAGCAAGGCTGGGACAATCGTGTGAGCGCCCCCGATGCGCTGCAACCGTCGCGAGGAGCTGCGGCTGCTCACCGGCGACACCAAGGACCTTCCCGAGACGCAGCGCAGCGCCCCGCTTGTGCACCATGGTACGTCAAACGTTTCGGATGGTCGGAGGGCAATCTCGTGGCCTGCAAGGGGGCGTGCCGATCGGCGCGGGTGGGCAGCGATGACTGCTGCGCGCCATGCGATCGCAGCGGCGCTCGTGCTCGCGACGACGGGGGCGGCCGGCGTGGTCGGGGCCGAACCGGTCCTCGCAGGTCACACGACGGTGTCCTCGTCGGTGACGAACGGACCGCTCGGGCCGCCGATCCCCTCGGGGTTCGTCGGCATGTCGTTCGAGTACCGCGCCGTTCCCGCCTACGCGGGCGCCGATCCAGGGGCGATCGATCCCGTGCTCGTGCGGCTGATCAGAGACCTCATACCCGGTCAGAGTCCGGTGCTGCGGATCGGCGGTGACTCGACGGACCAGACGTGGTGGCCGGTCAACGGCGTGGCGCGTCCGGGCGTCGTCAGCTACACGCTCACCCCGGGGTGGATTCACACCACCGCGGCACTCGCACGAGCGGCGGGCGCGCGGCTGATCCTGGGAATCAACCTCGCGATCAACCGGCCTGCGCTCGCCGCGGCCGAGGCGCGAGCCCTGCTCGCCGGGATCGGACGGAAATCGATCGCGGAGCTCGAGATCGGGAACGAGCCGGACGTCTACCAGATCTATCCGGAGTACAGAAGCCCGCGAGGCACGATCGAGCACGTGCGCGGTCGAGGCTATGACTTCGACGACTTCGTGCGGCAGTTCTCGGCGGTCCGGCGAGCGCTGCCGCGGCTGCCGATGGCGGGGCCTGCGCTCGGCGGCACCGGCTGGGTTGCGCGTCTCGGCCGCTTCATCACCCACGAGCCCGGGCTCGGGCTGGTGACGCTCCATCTCTATCCGCTGGCGTGTGGCGCGCCCGCGAGCTCGCCCGAATCCCCGACGAACGGGCATCTGCTGAGCGACTACGCGACGACCGACCTCGCGCGCAGGGCCGAGCCGGCCGTGGCGACAGCGCATGCCCACCACCTGGAGCTCCGCGTGGATGAGTTCAACTCGGTCACCTGCGGTGGCACGGTCGGCGTCAGCAACACCTTCGCCTCGGCGCTGTGGGCGCTCGACACCATGTTCGCGCTCGACCAAGCCGGCGTGGAGGGGGTCAACATCCACATGTTCTCCGGCGCAAACTACGCGCCCTTCTCCGTCACCGATGCCGACGGTATCTGGACCGCCGCCGTGCACCCGGAGTACTACGGTCTGCTCATGTTCGCCCAGGCCGCACCCCCCGGGTCCCGGATCCTCTCGGTCAGCACCACCCCGGCAGGCCCGGTTAAGGTCTGGGCCACGGTCGCGTCCAACAAGACGATCCGAGTCGTGCTGATCAACGAAAGCTCCTCCGAGGAGTCCGTTCGGCTCGCAGCACCCCCTCGAGCGGCCGGGCCTGCGACGGCCGAGCAGTTGCTGGCGCCGGGCCTCGCCGCCACGAGCGGAGTTACCCTCGGGGGCCTGACCTTCGGCTCGAGCACGACCACCGGGATCCCCACAGGCGCGGCACAGACGGCGACACTGCCGCCCGTCAGGGGCGCCTACCCGATCACGCTCCCCCCCGCGAGCGCCACCATGCTCACCTGGACGGCCGCGACGACAAGTCCCGCGACGAAGCCGTAGAGGAACCACGGGTGGGGCGCGTGAGCATGTCATCTCGTCCTGCCGCCCGGCTCTTGGCCCTGGC
>PMOY01000137.1 GCA_003165655.1 Solirubrobacterales bacterium | reverse complement strand
ATCATGTGATGCGCGTTGGTGCCTGTCTCGATCACGAGGTGAAGGGTGAGCTTCGCGTTGAGCGCGACCGCGCGAAAGAACTCCTCGGCGAGCTCGTGGTCGAAGTTGCCGATCGCGCCAGGCGGCAGGGTGGCCTCGAAGCCGCAGTAGCCGCGACCGGACACATCAATCGTGCAGGCCGCGCGTGACTCGTCCATGGGCACCGTCGCCTCACCGTAGCGGGTTATCCCCGCGCGGTCGCCGAGCGCCGTGTCGAGCGCTTGACCGAAGCAGATGCCGACATCCTCGACCGTGTGATGGGCGCCGGTATCGAGGTCGCCGGCCGCGTGCACCTCGAGGTCGAGCCGGCCATGCCGGGCGAGCAGGTCGAGCATGTGGTCGAGGAACCCCACACCGGTCTCGCGCGTGCCCGCCGCGGCGCCTTCGAGCGTCAGCGAAACCTCGACATCGGTTTCGGCAGTCTTGCGACTGATCACGGCGCTGCGGCTCATGATGATCCATTCTCGCGAAAACGCGCCTCCATCGACCGGGCGTGGAGCTCGAAACCCTCTGCACGGGCGATAGGCGACGCGGCCCGCGCCAGCGCCTCGGCGCCGCCGCCGATCCGGACCTCGGAGAAGCGCCGGCGAAAGTGCGCCGGCGCGAGCGCCGACTCGAACCGCGCCGCTCCGCCAGTCGGCAGCACGTGGTTGGAGCCGGCGATGTAATCGCCGAACGCGGAGCCCCCGGCGGAGCCCACGAACAGGCATCCGGCGCGCGAGACGTGCGGCGCGAGCGCCTCCGCGCCCGGCCCGAACAGCTCGAGGTGCTCGGGCGCGAACGCCTCGGCGAGCGCGAGTCCGCGATCGAGGTCCTCGACGGACACGAGCCGGCGAACGGCCCCCGTCTCAGGCGAGCCCGACATCCGGGCGCCGACCGCATCGAGCAGCTCACGCGAGTCGGAGATTCCTACCACCAGCGTCCCCGGTCCGTGCTCCCCCTGGGCGAGCAGGTCGAGGGCGACCAGCTCGGGATCGGCTCCGCCGTCCGCGATCACGACGAGGTCGCTCGGCCCGGCAAAGCCGTCGATCCCGACCTGCCCGAGGACCTGGCGCTTGGCCTCCTGGACGTAGAGGTTGCCGGGGCCCACGATGACATCGACGGGAGCGACCGACTCGGTCCCGTAGGCAAGCGCGGCGATCGCCTGCGCCCCACCCATCCGGTATACCACCGAGGCGCCGGCGAGCCGGCAGGCGGCGAGGATCACCGGATGGATGTCGCCATCGCCGCTCGGCGGCGCGCATACGGCGATCTCCTCCACTTGGGCCACGCGAGCGGTGACGACGCCCATCACCACCGTGCTCGGGTATGGCGCCCTGCCACCGGGAACGTAAACGGCCGCCCGCGCCACGGGGACCCCTCGCAGGGCGACCTCGTAACCGTCGAGGAGCACCACCCGGTCGGCCGCGAGGTCCGCCGCGGCGACCCGCCCGACATTCTCGGCTGCGAGCTCCAGCCCGCTGCGGACCGCGGAGTCGAGCCGCTCGAGCGCAGCGTCGAGCTCGCCGTCGGCGACGACGAGCGGTCCGGGCTCGGCGCCGCCGGTATCGAATCGGCGCGTGTACTCACGTACGGCGCCGTCACCGCCGGCGCGCACGCCGGCGACGATCTCCGCGACCGCGTCCCGGACCGATCCGGGATCGGGCACGAGCGAACGCAGCTCGGCGGCCATGAGCGCCGGATCTCCGCTCAGCACGAGCGGCTCAGCCGGCACGGACGCGCTCCAGGACGGCATCGATCGCGCGGGCCTTCAGCTTGTGGGCGACCGGGTTGGCGATGAGTCGCGCGCTGCACTCCGCGATCTCCTCGCGCACGACGAGGCCGTTCTCGACCAGCGTCGTCCCCGTCGCGGTGAGGTCGACGATCGCTTCCGCGAGGCCGGTGAGCGGAGCCAGCTCGACCGAGCCCTTGACCTCGACGATCTCCGCCTGCCGACCGGTCGCGAGGAAGTGGCGGGCCGCGATGCGCGGGTACTTCGTGGCGATCCGGACGACCCCGAGGCGCCGGAGTGCCTCGGCGGCGCGGTCCTCGCCCGCTTCGCTCGCCAGCACCATGCGACAGTACCCATAGCCGAGATCGACGAGCTCGTAGCACTCGCGCTCGGATTGCTCCATGAGCACATCCTTGCCGGTGATCCCGAGGTCGGCGGCGCCCGCCTCGACGTAGGTGGGGACGTCGGAGGGGCGCATGGTGACGATTCCCGCTTCCTCGAAGAGCAGCTTGCGATCGTTCTCGCGTACCGCACGGGTATCGAGCCCGAGACGATCGAGGAGCTCGAGCGTGTCGTCGAACAGGGCGCCGCGAGGAACGGCGATCCGGAGCCCGTTCACCGTCCCTCCTCCCCGGTCAGCGCGATGTGCAGTCGCTCGACGCTGAGCGCGAACCCGACGGCGGGGAGCGGACGGCCGAACTTCGCGAGCAGGTCGTCGTAGCGTCCACCGCTACCGATCGGAACCCCGAGCGCCGGGTCGTACACCTGGAACACCGCGCCCGTGTAATAGCCGAGGCTGCGCACCAGGCCGAGGTCGAAGATGACCCGGGCGGCCGCATCGGGTTCGAGCAGCTGGTGGACGGCTCGCATCCCCTGCACGGCCGCGGCGAGCGGCTCGGGAACGTCCTCGAGCACCTCCGGGCCACCGCGGATCTGCGGCACGCGCAGGAGGAGGTCGGCCGATTCGGCGTCGATTCCCAGCCCCGCGACCTCTCGCTCGACCCCGACGAAGTCTCCGGCGACCAGTTCCTCGACCAGCCGTCCGCGGCGCTCCGGCTCGACGCCGACCTGTTCGAGCAACGCCGGGAACAGCGACGAGTCGCCGAGGCCGACGCTGTAGGTCTTCAGGCCTGCGGCATCGAGTGCCGCGCACAACACGGTCACCGCTTCGGCCGTCCCCTCGGGTGCGGGAGCTCCGACCAGCTCGACGCCCGCCTGGAGCAGCTCGCGGGCCTGACCGCGCTGGGGCCGCACGCGACGGTAGGCGTGCGCGAAGTAGCAGAAACGCAGCGGCGGCTCGGCGCCGGCGTAGCGCGTCGCGACGAGCCTGGCAATCGGGATCGTCATATCCGAGCGCAGCGCGAGCACCTGTCCCTGCTCGTCGAACACGCGGTATGCGGGCATAGCGCCCGCGAGGTCACCTCGCGCGAGCGTCCCCTCGTACTCGAGCGCGGGGGTGTACACCTCGCCGTATCCGGCACGCTCGAACTCGGCGCGCACGCGCTCGGTGATGGCGCGGAGCTCCCGCATCTCGTCGGGGAGGACGTCGCGGGTGCCGCTGGGGATGCGATCGATCATCGGTCTGAAGTGGCTGCTGCTGAGGCTTGCGCCGGGATCGCGGAGCTTACGGACTCGGCCGCCGCGGGCGGGTGGGCGAGGCCGGTTCGGCGGGCGGGTGGTGGCGGGTGGCGGGCGGGACGGATGAGGAGACGACGGAGACGTCGTCGATACGCCGGTGGCGACGGGCGGGGCGGATCAGGCGATGACGGGGACGTCGTCGACGCGCTCGATCCGCGCCCCCAGCTCGCGCAGGCGCTCGTCGATCCGCTCGTAACCCCGGTCGATCTGCCCGATGTTGCCGATCTCGGTCACGCCATCAGCGCAGAGAGCCGCCATCAATATCGCCATTCCCGCCCGGATATCGGGCGCCGGAACGCGCTCTCCGCGCAGGCGCCGAGGCCCGACGACGAGCGCCCGGTGAGGATCGCAGATCGTGATCGCGGCGCCCATCGCCTGGAGCTTGTCAGTGAAGAACAGCCGGTTCTCGAACATCTTCTCGTGGATCAGGACCGATCCTTCCGCCTGCGTGGCGAGCGCGAGCGCGACGCTCGTGAGATCGGCCGGGAATGCGGGCCATGGCCCACTGTCGACCTTCGGCTGGATGCCTCCTGCGTCGTCGCGGATCACGAGCTTCTGAGCGCCGGGCACGATCACGTCGTTCCCGCGCAGCTCGCTGTGGAGCCCGAGTCGCTCGAACACGATCCTGATCATCCGCAGGTCCTGGGGCAGCGTGTCCTTGACAACGAGCTCGCCGCCGGTGACGCCCGCGAGCGCGATGAACGACCCGATCTCGATGTGGTCGGGCCCGATCGTGTGCTCGCAGCCGCTCAGGCTCGACACGCCGTGGACGGTCATCACGTTCGATCCGATCCCATCGATCCGCGCGCCCATCTGCTCGAGCAGCCGCGCGAGGTCTTGCACGTGCGGCTCCGAGGCAGCGTTGCGGATCACCGTAGAGCCCGGCGTCAGCGCCGCTGTCATCAGCGCATTTTCGGTCGCCATCACCGATGGCTCGTCCATCAGGAAGTCGCATGGGCGCAAACCGAACGGCGCCTCGATCATGATGTCGCGCCCCTGCTCGACGGTGGCTCCGAAGTTCTTGAACGCGTCCAGGTGCGGATCGAGACGGCGTCGCCCGATCACGTCGCCGCCGGGGGGCGGCATCCACGCACGCCCGAATCGAGCGAGCAGTGGTCCGGCCAGGAGGAACGACGCCCGGATCCGCTCCGACAACCGTCGGTCCACCTCGCAATGCAGCACGCCCGAGGCATCGACCACCACGGTGCCCGGACCACGCCATTCGACCCGCGCCCCCAGCGTCTCGAGCAGCTCCATCATCGTCTCGACGTCGGAGATCCGGGGTACGTTCCTCAGCACCATCTCATCCTCGGTGAGCAGGCATGCGGCGAGGATCGGCAAGGCGCCGTTCTTGTTTCCGGCGGGCACGATGGTGCCGGCCAGCGGCACGCCGCCTTCGATAATGAACTTCTCCATGAGGGGCGCTCGGCGACGGGTCGCGTCTGACGCGGTTGGCCCGAAGCGCTGAGCTAGGGTAACAGCCATGCAGCCGGACATTTCGCGCACGGCGGCCTGGACCCTCCTTTGCGAGTGGACGCAGGGCGAATCCTTGCGTCGCCACGCGCTCGCCGTCGAGGCGGCGATGCGGGCATATGCGCGCCGGCTCGGCGGGGACGAGGAGCTGTGGGGGGCCACGGGCCTGTTGCACGACCTCGACTACGAGCGGTACCCGAGCCTCGAGGACGGCCATCCCCGATACGCGATGCGGGAGCTCGAGGAGAAGGGCTATCCACCTGAGCTCGTCCGGGCTGTCGCATCGCATGCCGAATATCTCGGTGTGCCACGCGAGACGCCGATGGAGAAGTCGTTGTTCGCGGTGGACGAGCTGTCGGGATTCGTCCTTGCGTGCGCCTACGTCCGCCCTGACGGCCTCATGGGTATGACCCCCAAGTCGGTCAGGAAGAAGATGAAGTCAGCGAGCTTCGCCGCCGCAGTCAGTCGCGATGACCTCAGGCGGGGGGCGGAGGGCCTGGGCATCGACTTCGACGACCACGTCGAGGTGGCGATCGCCGCCCTCGCCGCGCGGAGCGCCGAGCTGCTGAGCAGCGACGGAGCGCCCTCCTAGGTCCGGTCGGTGCTCGGCACCTTTCGCTCGATTCTGAGGTTGCCGAGCGCCCGGCGCCTGGTGATCACCGCGCTGTTCGCGCGGATCCCGGTCGGGATCAACGCCCTCGCGATCGTGCTGATGGTCCGCCGGGCGACCGGGTCATTCGTCGATGCCGGCATCGTCGACGCCGGACTCGCGCTCGGCGCCGTGCTCATCACCCCACCACAGGGCCGGCTGATCGATCGTCTCGGGCAGCCGAAGGTGCTGATCTCATCGGCTCTCATCAGCTCGGCGGCACTGATCGGTCTCGTGATCTGCGTCCATCAGCACGTCGCCATCGCCTGGCTGACGGTGCTCGCCGCGGTGGGTGGCGGCGCGCTGCCTCCAATGTCGGCATCGATGCGAGCACTGTGGGCCTTTCTGATCCCCGACTCCGATCGCCGCGACACCGCCTTCGCGCTCGAATCCGTCCTGACCGAGGCGTACTTCATCGCCGGACCGCTCCTGACGGCCCTGATCGTCGCCGCTGCGAGCCCGTCCGCCGCCGTGGTCACGTCCGCCTTTCTCACCGTCACGGGGACGACGGCATTCGCCACGTCGCTCCCGTCGCGCAGGTGGCGAGCGGCACCGTCCGAGCGGACGCTCGCGGGCCCGCTCGCCGGCCCGGGGATGCGCACGCTGATCCTCTCGATCGTGCCGATGGGGCTCGCATTCGGGACGCTCGAGGTCGCCATGCCCGCGCTCGCGACTCGGCACGGCGACGCACCCGCCGCCGGCGTCCTCATGGGCGCACTCGCCGGCGGAAGCCTGATTGGCGGTCTTCTCTACGGCAGCAGGACCTGGCGCTCCCCCGTCGCGCACCGCTACCTGATCCTGAACGCGCTGTTCGCTGTCGGCATGGCGCCACTCATCGTCGCCGGGTCGATCCCCGTCATGGCTGTCCTCATGGCGGTAGCCGGCTTCAGCCTGGCGCCGGTGGCCGCGTGCACGTTCGCCCTGATCGAGGACGTCGCGCCGGCCGGGACCACGACCGAGGCGTTCACTTGGATCTTCACCGCGAACATGACCGGCGCCGCGGCCGGCGCGGCGGTCGCCGGTGCCCTGATCGCGAGCTCGGGGATCCGGGCCGCGCTGCTGATACCGGTGTGCGGAGTCACGGTGAGCTTCCTCCTCGCGTTCGCGCGACGCCGGACGCTCGCGCCGCTGCCGAGCGCCGGGCCGAACTCCCCCTCGATGCCTGGTGCCCCGGCCGCGCCGGAACCCGCCGCGAGGCCCGATGCCGTGGCGACCCCGGAATCCCGCCGCGACGCGTGATGCCGGGGCGAGGGCCGATGCCTGGCGTAACGGCTGATGCCGCCGCACTGCTCAGATATCGTCCACGCGATGGTCGAGCCGATCCGCATCGTCGTCCTCGACGGAGATGAAACCGGCCAGGAGCTGCTCGAGCAGGCGGTGCGCGTGCTCGAGCCCTCCCTGCTCGGGCTCGACGTCGAGCTACAACGCTTCGACCTGTCGCTCGAGAACCGTCGCGCGACCGAGAACGGAGTCGTGACGGACGCCGCCACGGCGATGCGGGAGACGGGCCTCGGACTGAAAGCGGCTACGGTCACGCCGGAGGGAGCGCGGGACGTCGGCTCACCCAATCGCATCCTGCGCGAGCAGGTCAACGCCAAGATCATCGTGCGCACCGGCCGGCGACTGCCCGGCGTGGCACCGATCGCGGGCGTCCACTACCCGATCTCCGTCGTTCGCATGGCGGTCGAGGGCGCCTACGGCTCCAAGCAGTGGCGAGAGGGCGAGCGCGGGTCTCGGGACGAGGTCGCCTACTCCACCGAGCATCTGACGCGTTCGACGTGCCACGCGGTGTCCGAGTACGCCTTCCGGACGGCAGAGAAGATGGACGCACGCGTCTACGGGGGCCCGAAATGGACCGTGTCGCCGGTGTACGAAGGATTGCTCAAGGAGGAGCTCGACGCCGCGGCCGCGCGGCATCCCGATGTCCCCTATCAGCCTGTCCTGATCGACGCCACATATGCCGGATTGCTCTCCGGCGCCACGGACGCTCCGCTCGTTATCCCGGCGCTCAATCGCGACGGCGACTGCCTGTCGGATCTCGTCCTGCCGATGTTCGGCTCGATCGCCGGAGCCGAGTCCGTCCTCCTCGCCTTCGACGATGACTACAACACGACGGTGGCGATGGCCGAGGCGCCCCACGGCACCGCGCCCGCGCTGCAGGGCAAGGACCTGGCCAACCCCCTCGCGATGATCCTCGCGTGCGGAGCCGTCCTGCGCCACGCATCGGAACGCTGCGGAGCAGGCGCCGCCCGCGCCGCCCGCGCGATCTACGAGTCCGCATTCGAGACGATCGCCTCGGGGACGAAGACGCCGGATCTCGGCGGACACGCCGGCACCATCGAGTTCACCACCGACGTCGTCAATCGGATCGCTGCCAAGTTCGAGGTCTGGTCCTCCCTCGGACCAACGGTGTAGCGGGTCGTGGGCGGCCCGGGAGGTTCGGGGGCGTCGCGGGCGTCCCCAGGGCTCGCGGGGCCCCCGGTTCCGTCCGATGGGGTCCCTACTCTTACGAACATATGTTCCAGTCTTCTCTGAACGGTATCTGGGCGTGGGTCGAACGTACGCTCGCACCGAGCGACGCCCAGCCGACCGTCGCAGAGCAGCAGCCCGCCGTCGCGGACGACCATCCGGCCGCCGCGTCTCCGCCTCCCCATCCGCACCGCCGCGAACTTCGCTGGGAGCGCGCGCGCCGGCCGGGCTCGATTGCGCCCCGCCCACCGCACTGCACCTCACCGGTACGTCCCAGGACCGGTCCACGCACGGCTCACGGCTCTCCGCGATAGCGGCCGGCGCAATCACGAGCCTCACCGAGGTCCGCTTGCGGCTTCAACCATGCGCAACCGGCCCGCCTCAGAACTCTGAAACGGGCCGACCGTTGCGATCAATAAACCGGCGGCGTCCTACTCTCCCAGGCCCTTGCGGGCCAAGTACCATCGGCGCTGAGGGGCTTAACGGCTCTGTTCGGAAAGGGAAGAGGTGTTTCCCCCTCGCTATAACCACCGGAAATTTGGGGAGACCGCTCTTCGCGGGCCCTGAAAACTACACAGCGCCAATGCTTGGATATCGATTATCCGTCAAGCCCTCGACCCATTAGTACCGGTCTCCTGCAGACGTTACCGTCCTTCCAGATCCGGCCTATCAACCTGGTGGTCTACCAGGGGTCTTACTCCCTCTAGGGGATGGGAGAACTCATCTCGAGGCCGGCTTCCCGCTTAGATG
>PMOY01000168.1 GCA_003165655.1 Solirubrobacterales bacterium | reverse complement strand
ACTTACGACTCGCAGCCCTTAGCCGTCGATCAGCGTGTGGACGGCGCTCGAGATCTCGCTCGGGGAAATCGTCAGCCCGTCCCCACCGTCGGGCAGGGTCACCGATCCGGACGGCTTGAGGATCTGGACCGGCGCCGAGCCGCCAAGCTCGCTCGCGGCGAACAGGCTGAGCAGCGTGAAGCCGCCCATGTCGGTCCGGAGCGTCCGGGGTGCGTCCCACGCCGCCCAGGGAAGGCGGAAGAACGTTCCCGGCGAGAGCAGCTGGGACTTGATCGCGTTGAGGATCTGCTGCTGGCGCATCTCGCGCGTCAAGTCGTTCTCGCTCGGATTGCAGCTGTTCTCGCGGGTACGAGCGAGAATCAACGCCTGCTCCCCGGTCAGATGGTGCGTCCCAGCGCTCAGATCGAGCGTGAACCCGCCTTTGCTGACTCCCCCGCTGATGTTCGAGCAGACCTTGTCGGTCTTGAGGGTAATCCCCCCGATCGCATCGATGAACTTCGGGAAGTTCGCGAGGTTGACGATGATCACGTGGTTGATCTTGATGCCCGTGAACTGCTCGATCGTCTTCACCGCCAGCGCCGGACCGCCGAACGAGTAGGCGGCGTTGATCTTGGCGGTCCCGAGGCCCGGAATCGACGCGACCGTGTCCCGTGGGATCGACAACCGGCGTGAGACCCCTCCGCCGATCCGCCAGAGCATGATCGTGTCCGAGTTGCTGCCGGCGTCGCTGTAGTCCGATCCGGGCTCCTTGGATCCCGGACCCGACCGGGGGCGCTGGTCGGTCCCGAGGATCAGGACGGTATCCGTGGAGGTCAGCATGTTTCCCCCGGGCGCGAGCTCCGCCTGCGCCGCGGCCGGTATCGAGCCCGCCTGGTCCTGCGCACTGATCATGAACAGCACGAACGAGAGCAGCACCCAGGCCACGATCGCGATCCCCAGGTAGGCCAGCCCCCGGCGCCAGGTGAGCCGGCGCCAGGTGAGCCGGCGCCAGGTGAGCCGGCGCCAGCGACTGCCCTCCGTGGGAGGCTTCTCCCGCCGCTGGCGCCCGGGCTCCGGCAGCTCCGCGTCCTCCTCGCCACGCAGACGCGCTCGCAGTCCTCGCGGGCGCGAGCTATAGAGCGTGTATGGGCGCTCGACGTCCGGACGGGTGGCTCTGCGGGGGAGATCTTCACCCGCGCGGTACACCCGGTATTCCGGGGTGTCGTCGGACGGCGCCCGGTCTGAGGGATCGTCGGGCATCGGACCGTTGTACCGACCTGCAACGACATATAGTGGCCGACATGGCCTCTCGGCGCGTCATCGGCGTCGACGTGGGCGGGACGAAGCTGCTGGCCGGCGTGGTCGATGCGCGGTTCGGGGTTCATCACCGCGCACAACGATCTGTGGTGGGTCTCGACCAATCCGCGCTGCTCGACATGGCCGTCGACGCCGTCCGTGAGGCGCGCGACGCGGCGGGTGGCGAGGTCGCCGCCATCGGCTTTGGGATCCCGTGCCTGATCGATCAACGGACAGGCACGGCGGTGATTGCCGTGAACTTGTCGCTCGCCGACATTCCGTTCCGCGATGTTATGGCCGAGCGGCTCGGCCTACCGGTGTTTGTCGACAACGATGGGAACGTCACCGCGCTCGCGGAGCACCAGGCGGGGGCGGCCCGTGGAGCACGCGAGGCCGTCATACTCACGATCGGGACCGGAATTGGCGCGGGGTTGATCCTCCGCGGTGAGCTCTACCGTGGCTCGATCGGGGCCGGCGCCGAGCTCGGGCATATGGTGATCGATATGGACGGTCCGCGCTGCCAGGGCAACTGTCCGAACTACGGATGCGTCGAGGCGCTCGCCTCGGGGACGGCGCTCGTGCGCGAGGCGACGCGGCTGGCGAGGGAACGCCCCCGATCGGGGCTCGGACGCGCACTCGCAGCCGGCCGTGACCCGTCTGGACCGTTGGTGACCGAGCTCGCGCACGACGGGGACGCCGTCGCGATCGAGGCGCTGACGCTGATCGGGGCGCGTCTCGGGGTCGCGATCGCGAGCCTCGTGAACATCTTCAACCCGGAGATCGTGGTCGTCGGTGGCGGCGTGATCGCCGCGGGCGAGCTGCTGCTCGCCCCGGCGCGCGCGGTCGTCGCCGAGCGCGCGCTGCCGCCCTCGCGTGATGTGGTCAGAATCGTCGCCGCCCGCTTCGGTGCGGAGGCCGGGATGGTGGGGGCGGCGATGCTCGCGTTCAACGGGCTGGCGCGGCTGGCGGAGGAGGCGTGAGTGTCGTCGCCCCGAGCGCCGGCCGTCTCGTCGTCTGCCCGACGCCGATCGGCAATCTCGAGGACGTGACGCTGCGCGTGCTCTCGGCGCTGCGCGACGCCGACGTCGTCGCGTGCGAGGACACGCGGCGCACCCGGCTCTTGCTCGACCGTTATGGCGTTAAGGCGCGTCTGGTCAGCTACCACGAACACAACGAGCGCGAACGGGCGGTAGAGCTCGTCGCGCGGATGCGCGAGGGCGGCGTGGTCGCGATCGTCTCCGATGCCGGGATGCCGCTGGTCAGCGATCCCGGGTTTGTCCTCGTTCGCGCGTGCGTCGCTGCCGGCCTGGCGGTCGAGGTACTGCCTGGGGCCTCTGCTGCCCTGACGGCGCTGGTGGCGAGCGCGCTGCCAGCCGACCGATGGCGCTTCGTCGGCTTCCTGCCCCGCAAGCACGCCGAGCTCGAGCGGGCATTCGCGTCGCCGGACACGCTGGTCGCGTTCGAGTCGCCCCGCCGCGTCGCGGCCACGCTGGCAGTGCTCGCCTCATTGGACGCGGACCGGCCAGTGGTCGTGTGCCGCGAGCTGACGAAGGTGCACGAGGAGATCGTCCGAGGCAACGCGGCCGAGCTCGCGGCGCGCTATCGGGGCGAGCCGCCACGCGGTGAGGTCGCGCTCGTCGTCGGGCCTGCGCCGGAGTCCGAGGGAGAGCTCGGAGCCGCGCTCAACGCACTGCAGCGGCTCGTCGCCGCCGGTGCGAAGCCGCGCCCGGCGGCAGCGGTGGTCGCCGAGCTCACCGGCGTCGGCGCGAACGCGCTCTACAGGGCGCTGACCGATCGTGGGTAGCCGGGGCCGGAGCGGGGCGGACGGGGCCAGACGCGGACGCAGTCGCGATGCGGAGCGCAAAACTCTCCCGTCCCGCATACGAGAGCATCACGACCCGGGCGGGCAGACAGAACTCGAAGTCCAAAAAGCCCGGGCGCGAGCCGGGCCGATTGTTCTCTACGCGCGCGCCGGCTGCGGCTGCGCGCCTACTGAAGTCTGTTGCAGGCTCGAGAGGCTCGTGAGGAAGAGGGTCTTGTCGATCCGGCCATTGAAGATTGGGACGCCTAGCTCTAAGCACTTATGGATGACGGCTCGCCGTTCCAGTCCGGCCTCGCGTGCGAGCTCGGTGGGCGTCAGATGAATCGCCATAGGCTGCTTCCCTCCTGTCAGGTTCACTACATGGCGACAAGTATGCCGCCATTGGCGGATGGGTTCAATCCCCAGATGGGTGGTCAGACCGGGCTTCGGCGTCGTCAAAGGCCCCGATCGGTCGTGTTGACGCTTTACAACTGTTAACGGTCGAATGGCCGTATAGTTCCCAGCTTGTCCGTGTAGGGGCTTTCAACCATCCAAGGGGTAGGGACTCGGTCATGTCAACGGCGCTGGGCGTGCTACCAATCTCGCCGGATTGGTCTGACGGCGAGCTTGTCGCGTCGGTCAGGTGTGGGAACGACGCGGCATTCGAGGAGCTCTATTCGCGCTACAGCCACCGGATCTGTTCCTACGTCTACGGGATGGTGGGGGACCACGGGCGGGCTGAGGACATCACTCAGGAGATCTTCATCGCGGCCCTCAGACGGATGCGCGAGACCGAGCGGCCGATCGCGTTCAAGGCGTGGATCTTTGAGATCGCCAAGAACGCCTGCATCGACAGCTTCCGCCGCACCCGACGCGCTCAGGAGGTCTCGCTCGACGCCGACCACGGCCTGTCCTCGGCCGATCGCGGCCGGCTGACCGCGGTCACGACGCTGGACGCCGCACTCGACAGCAAGCAGGTACTCCGCGATCTCCGTGGCGCGTTCGGAGCGCTCTCAGACAGCCACCACGAGATCCTCGTGCTGCGCGAGCTCGAGGGCCGCTCGTACAGCGACATCGGAGAGCGCCTGGGGATGTCGCGTCCCGTAGTCGAGAGCACCCTCTTCCGTGCCCGACGGCGTCTGGCCGAGGAGTACGACGAGCTCACCAGCGGTCGCCGGTGCGAATTCGTGCGCAACATGGTCGATTCCGGTCCCCACTACTCGCTGGGGATTCGCGAGCGCCGGCGCATGGCGCGGCACCTCGCCCACTGCCANNGACGAGTCGATCCTCAACATGCCGAGCGTGGCGGCGCGGATTGCGGTCCTGCTGCCCATGCCGTTCCTGGGCTGCGGTCTGGGTGCGGTCGGACGTGACTTCGTCGGCGCCGGACGGGGACGACGGTCAGTGCTTGCATTCCGATCGGTCCGGACGCTCGCACACTCCCTCGATCAGATTGCCGGAGCCGGCGCCGGTGCCNNCGTCCCGGCGCGTGGAATCGGGACGGTCCACCCACTCGAGGGGTCCGTGGTCGCCGGGGAGAGAATCGTGGGCTCCGTCCATCTCGTGTCCTCGGGCACCGGGGCGTTCAGATCTGCCACCGGGGCCACGCGACTGAGATCATTTGGAACCGGCGCCTCCGAGGCAGTCGTACCGGTGCGATTGACACCGACGAACGCGGCCATCGCCGGCTCCGGCCACGCTGGGGGTTCGGTGGCTGTGGGTGCTGCGGGCGCTGGGGGTTCGGTGGCTGCGGGTGCGGGCGGCGCTTCTGGTGTGGTGGCCGCGGATTCGGGTGTTGCTGGGNNTCGCGGGGGTGGTGGCTCCGGGTTCGGGCGGCGCCGCGGGGGTGGTGGCTGTGGGTTCGGGTGGTGCTGGGGGTGTGGTGGCTGCGGGCTGGGGCGGGATCGGGGATCCGGCCACCACGGGAGCGCGCGGCGCCCCGACGCGCAGGCCGGACCCGCCGATGGAGACGCGGCCCACTCGGACAGCGCCGACCGCGACGACGTCGACCACCCTTGCCGGGGTCGTGGCGGCGGCTCCCCGGCGAGTCACGATTGTGGGCGGCTCGGTCGGGGCGACCTCATCGGGCCCGGTCTTGGGCGCCCGGGTCGGCGGCACCGTCGGCCTCGGCTGACTCTGATCCGCCAGTCCCGGACAAAGCTCGGTGGCGCCCGTGCCCTGCGACGCCGGTGCCCTGCGACGCCCCATACCCTGCGGCGCCCTGTGGGATACTCGTCTCCTCGGGGCGTGGCGCAGCC
>PMOY01000261.1 GCA_003165655.1 Solirubrobacterales bacterium | reverse complement strand
GCCTCGGTCTTCGAGAGCGCGAGCCGTGGGACGGTTGTGGCCGATGCCGACGTTGTGCGCGCCGGGGTCACGGGAGCTGCTCCTTGTAGTCGGCGAGGTAATCGTCGTCCCACCCGACCGTGCCCTTGACCAGGTGACGCACCAGGTCGGCTTCCCACGAACCGGGCCGGCCGGCGATCAGGGAATCGGATGAGCCCAGCTCCGCGGCCGCGCTCGACAGGACGCCAGCGAGCCAACCGCCGAAGTCGTGCTGCTCGCGGACCGCCGTGAGGATCGCGGCGCGGGCCTCCTGCGTGTAGTCGTGGCTAGCGGCGTCGACGTTGTTGGGCATCGTGGGTCCTCCTCGGCTCTTGGGGTGCGGGTCATGGCGGGTCGCGCCGCGTAGGCGGGACGATGCCTGCCGGATCAGGGTTCGCGATCGGCTAGAGATGATTAAGAGCGGATAGTACAGGATTCAGCCGTCTTAGACGGTGTTGATCCAAGTCTAACCACTATTAACCGATCTTACAGACGGCCCTCGCGGCTGTCGCGGCGCCCGTCCGGGTGCCGCGAGTGCGGGCGTTATTCAGGTCCGAGCAGGTAGACCAGCTGTCAGCCGCCGACCGGTGCGCGGCCGCGGCTCGGTCAGCTGGGCAGATAGGGAGCGCCTACGACTGCAGCCAGTCGCGGTCACGGCGGAAGTGCAGCGATCGGAGCTGATCGCGTGTCTTGCCAATGAGATCGCCTTCGCAGATCAGGATCTCGTCGCCGTACCACTTGAGTCCCTCGCCTTCGGTCCCGTCGCTCCAGCGGACGACCGCGCGGCGGGTGCCGAGCGATCCGACCGGAAGGTCCTCGAACCGCAGGACTTCCTCGACGACAGGCGCGGCGGAACTCACGGCGGTGAGCCTATCGTCGTCGTCATCTTCGATCCCGACCGCTTCGATCAGCGAGTACAGGATGCCGTCAGGCGCTCGGTAGGTGTCGCCGACGTCAGACAGCGCCCCGGACATCTCCGCGACAATCCTGTCTCGCAGCTGGTTGTGGCCTGCTGCGAGCAGGTCCGGTCCGGCCGTGTAAACGATGGATTCGGCTTCGGCTCGGATTGCGTCACTGAGGGTTTCCTGCCAGATCTCGTCACCGACATCGTGGGAGGCGACGCCTTCCAGGTGGACTTTGAGGATCATCGCTCCGCCTCCTCCCCCGCTTCGCTCTCAGCTGGCGGGCAAACCGCCATAGGCACAGCGGCGAGGAGCTCAGCCTGCTCCAGATAGTCAGCGACGAGCGCCTTCAGCGCTGCGTAGCCGTCCTGCTCGAGCCCACGCTCGACGAGGTACGCGCGGCCGTGACCGTTCGCCGCGACGTCGGTTACCCGCACGACGCCATCGACCCGTTGTCCGTAAAGGATTCGCAGTTCGCCGCTCGCAACCGGGTAGCGGGCGAGCTCGACGCGTTGGCCTGTGCGACCGCCGCCGTGTTCTACGTGGAACACCTCGCTGGCCTCGTGGGTGTCCGCCCCGGCGCAGAAAGCCGTCGTCGTCTCGGTGGCAAGCGCGGTCATGAGCGCTGGCTCCAGGTAGCGGTGACTGGCAACGTCCGGATATTCGTTTTGCCGGAATACATGTGTGCTCCTGCGGTCGGAGGCTCTGACGAGGTCCGCGGCAGCGGACCTTCATTGCCATCCAGCCGGAGCGAGTCGGCAGTCAAGGGCGGCCCGACAGGGCCGAGCGAAGCGAGCCGCGAAGCGGCGTCCTTGACGGCCGAGGAGCGGAGGCTATGGCCGGCGGTCGACCGCCCACTTTGGGTGAGCGAATGTGGTGGTTCCCGTGAACAGCGGGCGACTGCGAAGTCGGCCGAGCTGCGCAGTTTCCGCGCGTTGCACGGAACGGTGGCAGAGCATGCGAGATGCCTGTGCAGTCGTTTGCCCGCCTCTCGCCGCGGCTCGAATATGACTAGTCAAGGTTCGGCGCGGGGACGTGACCGGACCGGTCAATCTCAAAGACTGTCATTGGAATATGAAACCGTTGCCGCACGCCATCTACGAGGCCACGCTCCTGCCAGCCGGCGTGGTCTGCGCCCCGGAGAGCGATCAGGATGTGGTCCGGCTTGAAAGCATTCACAGCGTCCTCGATGGCTGCCATCGGTGTGTCAGCGTCGACTTCTCCGTTACCGGGCGCACCCATCGCGCCCAAATGTCCCAACACGGTGTCCAAGCGCTCGTCGGCTTCGTGCGTCGAACGGTCGATGTCCGACACCAGCCATTGGAGCGCGCTCGGCAGTCGCGGGGTAATGACAAAGCGCTCGGATGCTTCTTCGATCAGAAGTCGAACCACAGGAGGAAGTCCGTTGACGTCTACGGCAGCAGCTCCGGTTGCGATCAGCAGCCTAAGCGGCGGCAACGTTGTCACGAAATGTCCTCTCGTCGTGTTGAGACCACTAGCGCTTTCGTCCATCAGCCCGCTCGTGTCATCTCCTCGGTCCGGGCGGGTGCGCGCTCGGCCGGTTGCAAATACAAGAACGCCAGTGCAGCCGCGGCCCCGCCGAGGAGGTTGGCAACCACATAGATCCAATAATGGCCCCAGCTGAAGATCCCTAAGACGCTCGTGCCGAGCGCGACGGCTGGGTTGAACGCGCCGCCGGAGATACCTCCTACGGCAAACGCGCCGGCGGCGACCGTGAACCCGATCGCCAGCCCGAAGTAGGAGTTCCCCTCGGTGGCTTTGGCTGTCGCGACGTTAAGAACGACATAGGCCAGCGCGAATGTAAACACGAACTCGACGACCAGAATCTTCCAAGTGCTCCCGAGCACAGCAGCGTGTCCCGGCCCGTTGACGCCTCGGGCGAGAAGACCACCGACGGCCGCGGCGGCGAGCTGTACCGCTACGTAGCTAGACCATTCGGTCACTGCCAGCTTGCCGCGGGTCAGCACCGCCGTACTGACCGCTGGGTTGAAGTGACCGCCGGATATATGTCCTCCCGCGAAGACCATCACCATCAGTACTGCGCCAATCGCCAGCGGGGCCAGCGCGCCGGCTCCGTGCTTTGGGTTTGTTGCGGTGCATACGGTGAAGACCAGAAAGAAGGTCCCGATGAACTCGGCCAGCAGCCGCGGCCCGAGTGCCGGGCGCGCCACGTGGTCGGGCCGCCTGGTCGTTGGACGAAGCCTTCGTTCAGCTGAGCTGGCGATGGCTGTGAGGCGAGTCGTCATAGCGGTCGCACTTCCGGGATGCCGATCGTGCCGAGGGCCGGACGTTGCGGGTTCATTGCGCTTGCCGGCGCGATGCTCGTTTCTGTCTGCCGAAACCTTGGAGCGGGTTGCGGCGTTCGCGTGGGTCGGTTGACTGATCGTTTGTAACAGCAGCCGAGTGACGTTTGCCGGAGAGTCATCTGAGGGCGGCGGTAACGGCGATCGCGAATGCGCTCTTGAGCGCGAACTCCCGAATCCAGTCAATCCTCGTCCAGCGCCAAGGCCAAGCGGATGCGCCAAGCGCGGGACTGACGATGCTGGCTACGAGGAGGGGTGGCAGCACGGCCGCACCAAACCGCCGCGTCATCCTCTCGCCGGCTGACACCGCCGCGACGGCTCCCAAGGGTCCAAGAGTCGATTGCACCGTGTACCCGATCGCGGCTCGCGCCGCGCCGCCTCGCACTTGATGATGGCTGACGGCTTCAAACGCCCGAAGGGGCGTGTCGCTCGCTTGTCTACCCGTGACCCGCATGTCGACTATCTGGGCCGCACCGAGTGCGAGCGCACCGCATGCGGACGCACGTGCGAGTTTCGTCGGCGACCATCCGCCCGTGGGGATGCCAGCCTGCGACGGCTGAGCGGGTGCGGACTGCCCGCTGTCGTGAGCGCGTGAGTCCTGTTGCGGCATTTGGGGAGACCTCCTTCGGTTATTCGTGTGCTCGATCGTGGGGGTCGTAGTCGGGGGTCCTGGTCGCAGCGGCCCGGGTCGAGGCGTGCTCGCGAGCGCGTGCGGAGATTCATTGCGCGCCGGCGTTGAGCCCTGATCGCCTCCCAGCGGATTCCGGGACCTTGGATCATCGGGCCGCCGTCGTCCCTGCGGTCGGGCTCCGAGGCGAGTCGCTATCACGCCGCGCCTCCGTGCGCCGACGCCATCTCAGACTCCGTGCCCTGTGTCTTCGTCTGCGCGGCCGCGTACGCGTCGGCGGAGTCGAGCGTTTCGGCGGCGAGCAGCGCCCGGGTGAGCGACTCGAGTTGGTCGCGGTGGTCGGTGAGCAGCCGGGTGACCTCGGCGTGGGCTTCGTCGACGATCCGACGAACCTCCTGGTCGATCAGCCACTGGGTCTGCGGGGAGGTCTCGGCGGCGCCTGGGAGCAGGTAGTTGCCGGCGCCTTCGCTCGGCAGCAGCGCGAGCGGCCCGAGCTTGTTGCTCATCCCCCAGCGGCCGACCATCTGGCGGGCGATCTGGGTCAGCTGTTGGATGTCGGACTCGGCGCCGGTGGTGATCTTGCTGTAGATGACCTCCTCGGCGACCCGACCGCCGAGGGCGACGCTGATCTTCGCCTCCAGGTCCTCTCGCGTGTACGAGACGCGGTCGGCATCGGGGGTTGAGAGGGTGACGCCGAGCGCTTGACCGCGGGGGATGATCGAGACCTTGCGGACCGGGTCGGCGCCGGGGGTGAGCATCCCGACGAGAGCGTGGCCGGACTCGTGGTAGGCGGTCCGCTCGCGGTCCTCCTGGCTGAGCAGGATGCCGCGCGGGGCGCCGAGCAGGATCTTCTCCAGCGAGTCCGTGAAGTCGGCCATCTGGACCGTTCGGTGGTTACGCCTGGCGGCAAGCAGAGCTGCCTCGTTGCAGAGGTTGGCGAGATCGGCGCCGACCATGCCGGGGGTGGAGGCGGCGATCCCATCAAGGTCGACGGTGTCCCCGAGCGGCATCGAGCGGGTGTGGACCTGGAGGATCTTCAGCCGGCCGGTGCGGTCGGGCGCCTGCACCGCGACCCGGCGATCGAACCGGCCGGGGCGCAGCAGCGCCTGGTCGAGGATCTCGGGCCGGTTCGTCGCGCCGAGAACCACAACCGCGTCATTGGACTCAAAGCCGTCCATCTCGGTGAGGAT
>PMOY01000264.1 GCA_003165655.1 Solirubrobacterales bacterium | reverse complement strand
GTTCCCGATCGGGTCGCCCTTCTATGACTGGCGGTACGAGAGCGAGCCCGAGCCCTTCCTCAACGGGCGGCGGATCTACCACGCCCGGGTCAAGGTGCTCGGCGGCTCGTCGTCCATCAACGGGATGATCTTCCAGCGCGGCAACCCCCTCGACTACGAGCGGTGGGCGGCCGACCCGGGCATGGCGGACTGGGACTACGCGCACTGCCTGCCGTACTTCAAGCGGATGGAGAACTGCCTGGCCGCGCCGGGCACGCCGGACGAGCCATTCCGCGGCGAGGACGGGCCGCTGGTGCTCGAGCGCGGGCCGGTGACCAATCCCCTGTTCGGCGCCTTCTTCGACGCCGTCCAGCAGGCCGGCTACCCGCTCACCACGGACGTGAACGGCTACCGGCAGGAGGGGTTCGCCGCGTTCGACCGGAACATCTCCGACGGGCGGCGGCTGTCGGCGGCGCGGGCCTACCTGCACCCGGCCATGTCGCGGCCGAACCTGAAGGTCGTCACGCTGGCCCACACCACGCGGATCCTGTTCTCAGGGACGCGCGCGACCGGGGTGGAGTTCCATCTGCGCGCGGCCGTCGGGGCGGGCGAGCTCGACGTCAACATCGTCGGCAGGCCGCGGCGGGCCTACGGCGGCGAGGTGATCGTCTGCGCCGGGGCCTTCGGGTCGCCGCAACTGCTGCAGCTCTCCGGGGTGGGCAACCCGACCGATCTGGCCGACCACGACATCAACGTGGTGGCGGACCTGCCCGGGGTCGGCGAGAACCTCCAGGACCACCTGGAGGTCTACATCCAGTACGGGTCGAAGCAGCCGGTCTCGGTCGCGCCCGCGCTCAAGTGGCGGAACCGGCCTGCGGTGGCGCTGCGCTGGGCGCTGGCCCGCTCCGGCCCCGGCGCCACCAATCATTTCGAGGCGGGCGGGTTCGTCCGGTCCAACGAGGAAGTCGCCTACCCGAACCTGATGTTCCACTTCCTGCCGGTGGCGATCCGCTACGACGGCTCGGCTCCCCAGGGCCACGGCTACCAGGTGCATGTCGGGCCGATGTACTCCGACGCGCGCGGCTCGGTCAAGGTCGTCTCGCCCGACCCGATGCGCCACCCGGCGTTGCGGTTCAACTACCTCTCGACCGAGCAGGACCGGCGCGAGTGGGTCGAGGCGGTCCAGGTCGCCCGCCGGATCCTCACCCAGCCGGCGTTCGACGAGTTCAACAGCGGCGAGCTGTCGCCGGGCGCGGCCGTGCAGACCGACGAGCAGGTGCTCGACTGGGTCGCCCGCGACGCCGAGACCGCCCTGCATCCGTCCTGCACCTGCCGGATGGGGATCGGCGAGGACTCGGTGATCGACCCCGCGAGCATGCGCGTCCACGGCCTCGACGGGATCCGCGTGGTCGACGCCTCGGCGATGCGCTACGTCACCAACGGCAACATCTACGCGCCGACGATGATGCTGGCCGAGAAGAGCGCCGACCTGATCCGCGGCAACGCTCCGCTCGAGCCGATCAGCGAGCCCTTCTACCGCCACCAGCCGACGGCGGCGGCTATGCCCGCCGGCGATGCGGGCTGATGATGACCGTCTGCAGCTCGGTGAACGCCTGCATCACGTGGTTGCCGCCGACACGGCCGATCCCGCTGTCGCTGCCGGCGCGGCCGCCGAACGGCAGCTGCGCCTCCCAGTAGTTGGTCGACTCGTTGATGTTGACCCAGCCGGTGCGGGCGCGCTGCGCGAACTCGAGCCCCGCCTCGAGGTCGGCGGTGAAGATCGCGGCGAGCAGCCCGTACGGCGAGGCATTGGTGAGCTCGATCGCGTGCTCGAGCGAGTCGATCGTCACGACCGGGGCGACCGGCCCGAACGTCTCCTCGACCGCCACGCGCGCATCGGCCGGGACACCGGTCAGGATCGTCGGCTGCCAGTAGAGGGGAGTCGGGAGGCCGGCGGCCCGCTGGCCGCCGGCAACGATCGTGGCACCACGGGCGACGGCGTCGGCGACGTGCTCGTCCATCTTCACGGCGACCTGCAGGTTGTTGAGCGGCCCCATCGTGGTCGCGTCGTCGAACGGATCGCCCAGCCGGATCTGTTCGGTCAGCCGGCGCCCGAGCAGCTGCACGAACTCGTCTGCGATCGCGCGGTGCACGAGCAGCCGCTCGCCGGCCGTGCAGCTCTGGCCGGCGCACAGGAAGCACGCGACCAGCGCGGCCTCCACGGCGGCGTCGAGATCGGCGTCGTCCATCACCACGAGTGGACCGTTGCCGCCCATCTCGAGCACGGCCGCCTTGCCTGCGGCCGCAGCGGCGACGAGCCGTCCGGTCGCGGTCGAGCCGATGAAGCCGACCGCGTCGGTCCCGGGGTTGCGCGCCAGCTCGTCGCCGACGAGCGGCCCCGGGCCGGTCACGAGGTTGAGGACGCCGGGCGGCAGGTCGGCCGCCGCGATGCACTCGGCGAGCGCGACCGCGCACACCGCCGTCGACGGCGCCGGCGTCCACACGACCGTGTTACCGCACCCGAGCGCCGGCGCGATCAGCTCGGCGGGCATCGTGTACGGCCAGTTCCAGGGGCTGATCACCGCGACCACGCCGCGCGGGCGCCGGGCCAGGAGCACCCGCTTGCCGGGCGCGCGGGAGTTGGGCAGCTCGCCCCCGAGGCGCTTGGCGTCCTCGGCCGCGGCCCGCCAGTACTCGACCAGCTCGTCGACCTCGTCGTAGGCCTCGGCGTGCAGCGGCTTGCCCTGGTCGAGCGTCAGCGTGCGCGCCAGCTGGTCGCGGCGCGCCTCGATCACGTCGCCGACGGCGTGCAGCTTCGCCGCGCGCGCGAACGCCGTCAGGCCGGCCCACTGGGCTGTAGCCTCGCGGGCCGCGGCGATCCCGACGCGCGCGTCCTCGCGGTCGCCGTCGGCGACCGTTCCGATCAGCTCACCGGTCGCCGGGCTGAACGCCTCGACCGTCTCGCCGGACAGGCTGGGACGCCAGTCACCGCCGATGAACATCGCCCTGCTCGTGACCTCGGTCGCCACGCGTCCGCTCTCGTTGACACAGTTAGACGACTGATATATAACAGCCAGATCAGCAGTTGGTCAAAGGATCTGTCCGCTGGGGAGGTTGAGTGATGGCAACCGCGCAGGTGCCTGGGACCGCGGCTGCGGGCTCTGACGTACACGAGCTCGCGAGCTTCGGCTACAAACAGGAGCTCGACCGCTCCCTGGGGTTCTTCTCCTCGTTCGCGGCGGGATTCAGCTACATCTCGATCCTGACCGGCGTGTTCGAGCTGTTCGGGTTCGGGTTCCTCAACGCCGGCCCGGCAGTGTGGTGGTCGTGGATCGTGGTGTTCATCGGGCAGATGTGCGTCGGCCTGTGCTTCGCCGAATTGGCCGGCCAGTTCCCGCTCGCCGGGTCGGTGTACCAATGGTCGAAGCGGATCGGCGGCGACGCCGTCTCGTGGATGACCGGCTGGATCCTGATCATCGGCTCGATCGTCACCGTCGCCGCGGTGGCGGTGGCCTGGCAGGTCGTGCTGCCGCAGGTGAGCACCAAGCTCCAGTTCATTGGTGGCGCGGCCAACGCGGGCACCTACAGCACCCCGGACGGAGCCAAGAACGCCCTCATCCTCGGGGCGATCCTGGTCGTCTTCGCGACCATCATCAACATGCTCGGAGTCAAGGTCATGGCCCGGCTCAACAACTTTGGGGTGATCGCCGAGCTGATCGGTTCCTCGATCCTGGTGGTCCTGCTTGTGTTCCACTTTCACCGTGGCCCCGGGATCGTCACCAATACGCTTGGAACCGGCGCCGGCCACTCCTGGGGCTACCTCGGGGCCTTCCTCATCGGCGGGATCATGAGCGCGTACGTGATGTACGGATTCGACACTGCGGGGACGCTGGCCGAGGAGACCAACGATCCGCGACGGGCGGCGCCCCCGGCGATCCTCCGCGCGCTCGCCACCGCGGCGTTCATCGGCGCCCTGCTGATCCTGTTCGCGCTGATGTCGGTCAAGAACATCCACGACAAGAACATCGGCCTGCTCGGGCTGCCCTACATCGTCAAGCAGGCGCTCGGCAACACCCTCGGCAACATCTTCCTGATCGATTCGGCGGTCGCCATCACCGTATGCACGCTGGCCGTGTGCACCGCCTGCATTCGTATGCTCTTCTCCATGGCCCGCGACGGCCGCCTTCCAGGCGGCTCGAGCATCGCGCGCGTATCGGGCCGGGCCAAGGTGCCGATCGTTCCGGCACTTCTGGTCGGCGTCCTCTCGCTGGCGCTGCTCGCCGTCAACATCGCCAACCAGTCGGCGTTCCTGACTCTCACCTCGGTGGCCATCATCATGTTCTACCTGCCCTACCTGGCGGTCACTGGGTCGATGTTCGTCAACCGCCTGCGGGGAAAATGGCCCCGGCCCGACCATGGTCCCTACTTCAACATGGGTCGCTGGGGGCTGGTCGTCAACTTCGTCGCCGTCGTCTACGGAAGCGTGATCGCGTTCGAGATCGCCTGGCCGCGCGCGGCGGTGTACGGGACGAAGTGGTACTTCAAGTTCGGCGCCTACGAGTTCGTCGGAGCCTCCTTCATCGTCGGCTGCCTCTACTACTTCCTCGTGCAGACGCGCAAGCCGCCCGAGGTCCTGGCCGAGCACCGGGCGGAGGTGCAGATGCCCGCAATCGCAGCGCCGGTAGGCGACGCGTACCCGTGATCGACGGGGGGGAATTCGACTACGTGATCGCCGGTGGCGGCACCGCCGGCTGCGTGGTCGCCGCCCGTCTGTCCGAGGATCCGTCGGTCAGCGTCTGCCTGATCGAGGCGGGACCGTCGGACGTCGACGATCAGGCGATCCTCAAGCTCGGCGACTGGATGTTCCTGCTCGACTCGGGCTATGACTGGGACTACCTGGTAGAGCCCCAGGAGAAAGGCAACAGCTTCCTTCGTCACGCGCGCGCCAAGGTCCTCGGCGGCTGCTCGTCGCACAACTCGTGCATCGCGTTCTGGACGCCGAAGGAGGACCTCGACGAGTGGGCGGCGATGGGCTGCGAGGGCTGGAGCGCGGCCGAGTGCTGGCCGCTGATCAACCGGCTCGAGACCAACGACGGGCCTGGGGATCACCACGGGCGAGAGGGACCGGTCAACATCCGCACCGTTCCCCCCGAGGACCCGTGCGGCGTCGCCTTGCTGGAAGCGGCGGCCGAGGCCGGCCTGCCCACGAGCCTGTTCAACGAGGGGTACACGGTCGCCAACGGCGCCGGTTGGTTCCAAATCAATTCCGCGGCCGACAACACCCGCATGTCCTCCTCGCACGCCTACCTGCATCCGATCATCGGCACGCGCCCGAACCTCGAGATCCGCACCCACTGCTGGGTGAGCCGGGTGGCGCTCGAGGACGGTCGCGCCGCCGCCGTCGAGTACCTGACGCCCGACATCCTCACCCACGCCACCGCGCGCGCACGCCGCGAGGTGATCCTCAGCGCCGGTGCGATCGACACCCCCAAGCTCCTGATGCTGTCGGGGATCGGACCGGGATCGCACCTGCAGGAGTTCGGGATCGAGACGATCGTCGACTCTCCGGGCGTCGGCGCCAACCTCGACGACCACGTCGAGGGGATCGTCCAGTGGAACGCCAAGCAGCAGATGGTCCGCACCTCGACGCAGTGGTGGGAGATCGGGCTGTTCTCCACTTCGGAGGAGGGGCTCGACCGGCCCGATCTGATGATGCACTACGGATCGGTGCCCTTCGACATGAACACGGCGCGCTGGGGCTATCCCACGACCGAGAACGGATTCTGCCTGACCCCGAACGTCTGCCGCGGCCGTTCCCGCGGTACCGTGCGGCTGCGCTCGCGCGACTACCGCGATCGCGCTCGCGTCGACCCACGCTACTTCACCGACCCCGACGGCCACGACGAGCGCGTGATGGCGTACGGCATCCGGCTGGCGCGGAGGATCGTCGCCCAGCCCGCGATGGCGCAGTGGGCGGGAGGAGAGCTCGCCCCCGGCCCCGACGCCCAGACCGACGACGAGCTGATCGACTACATGCACAAGACGCACAACACGGTCTACCACCCGGCATGCACGGCGCACATGGGCCCGGACACCGACCCGCTCGCCGTGGTCGACCCGCGGCTGCGGGTGCGCGGCGTGCGCGGTCTGCGCGTGGCGGACGGCTCGATCCTCCCGTTCCTGCCCGCGATCAACCCGTGCATCACCACGATGATGATCGGCGAGAAGTGCGCGGACATGCTCCGTCAGGACGCGCGACAGGGCTCACAGCAGGTCGCACCGCCGGCGGCCGTTTGACCGAACGTCCCGGGGATTTCCTGCGTGCGGACCCGTCGCTCTTCCTGCGGCAGCGAATCGCCCGGGCTCGTAGCGTCGAGGAACTGGTCAGCGCCGCCGCCGACCTACGCCCGACGGTGATCGCGATGCACGACGCCCGCGTCGCCGCAGCCAACATCATGGCGCTCTACTCGATCGTCCTCGACGCGCTCACCCGCCGCCTGCTCGAGCTCACGATCGCCGACTCGGGCGAGCAGCCGCCGGCACCGTTCGCATGGCTCGCGCTCGGCAGCCAGGCGCGGCGGGAGACGCCCCCGAGCTCGGATGTCGACAGCGCGATCGTGTGGTTCGGCGACCGGCCCGCGGCGGAGACACGTCCTGCCCTTCACGCGATCGCCACGAAGGTCGTCGCCGGCCTCGAGCAGTGCGGTTTTCGCTCCGATGCCCACGGCGCCTCCGCGTCGAACCGCCTCTTCGTCCGTTCGCTCGCCTCATGGCAGCGCGCGGTCCGCAGCTGGATCGCCGATCCGACCCAGGACAAGGCGTTGATCCTCGTCTCGGTGCTCGTCGACAGCCGTCCGGTGTGGGGCGTGCATACCGGCACCCCGGTGTCGGACACGTTTCGCCTGGCGCCGAGCAACCCCGACCTGCTGCGCCTGCTCGCGCGCTTCGCTCTCTCCTACCGGCCGCCGACGGGCTTCCTGCGCGGACTCGTGGTCGAGCACTCCGGCGAGCATCGTGGCAGGCTCGACCTCAAGCACGGGGGCGTGATCCCGATCGTCGACCTCGCGCGCTGGGCTGGGATGGCGGCCGGCGTGACGAGCGCCTCGACGGCCGAGNNCTCCAGCACCAGGTCGCGCAGCTCCGCGCCAGCCAGGAGCCCGACGACTATGTCGATCCGAAAGAGCTGAGCCCACTCACGCGCACGCATCTGAAGGAGGCGTTCCACGCGATCGCATCGATCCAGAAACGCATCGCTGGGCAGCTCAGCGCCGCGCCACTATGAGCGCGGGGATCGAGGCGATCATCTCGAGGCTCGAGCCCCTGCTCGGGCCGCGCGCCGGTGAGCCGGCTCCGCTCGACGGCGGGATCACCAACCGCAATTACCGTATCCGCCTCGGCGCCACCGACTACATGGTCCGCCTCCCGGGCAGGGACACATCGCTGCTGGGAATCGATCGGGCGGCCGAGCGGATCGCCAACGAGTCAGCGTCCGGACTGGGGATCGCGCCCGCGGTCGCCGCGGCCGGCGAGGACTACCTGGTCACCGAGTTCATCGATGCCCGTCCGGTCAGCGCGAGCGAGCTGGCGGCCGACCCCACCGACGCCGCCCGCGCCCTGCGCGCGTTCCATGATCGCGGGCCCGACCTGCCGACTCGCTTCTGGGTCCCCCAGCTCGTCGACGATTACGCCGCGATCGTGCGCGCGCGCGGCCGCTCGCTCTCCGAGGGATACGCGCTCGCCGACCTGACCGCCCAGCGAATCGCCGCGGCGCGGCCGCTGACGGCGCCCGTGCCCTGCCACAACGACCTGCTCACCGCCAACCTGATCCGCGGCGGCGGTGACCGGCTGCTGCTGGTCGACTGGGAGTACGCGGGGATGGGCGATCCGTTCTTCGACCTCGGCAACCTGTCGATCAACAACGGCTTCGACGAGCCCGCCGACCACCGCCTGCTGGGCGCGTACCTAGGCCGGACGCCGGACGCGAGGGCGCTCGCCGCCCTCTACCTGATGCGCGCGATGTCCGACGTGCGCGAGGCGACGTGGGGCGTCGTCCAGGGGGCGATCTCCGAAATCGAGTTCGACTTCGCCGGCTACGCCGAGCAGCACTTCGCGCGGCTGCGCACGACGACATCCGATCCCCGCTTCGAGGAGGCCCTGCATGCCGCGTCCCCGTGAGGTCCCCGCTCGTGCGCGTGTCGTGATCATCGGCGGCGGCGTCGGCGGGGCTTCGATCGCCTACCACCTCGCTGCGCTCGGGGAGCGCGATGTGGTGTTGCTCGACCGGGATCAGCTGACCAGCGGATCTACGTTCCACTCGGCGGGCCTGGTCGGGCAGCTGCGGGCGGGGGTGACGCTGACCCGGATGATGATGGACTCGGTCGAGCTCTATCGGACGCTCGACTGCGGATGGGTGGAGTGCGGCGCCATCCGGCTCGCGTGCTCGCCCGAGCGCGAACAGGAGGTTCTGCGCCAGGTCGCCTGGGCGAAGACGTTCGGTCTCCCGCTCGAGCTGATCTCTCCACAGGAGGCACGCGAGCTCTTCCCCCTGATGGTCACCGACGGCGTGCGTTGCGCCTCCTACCTGGCGAGCGACGGCTACCTCGACCCCTCGCAGCTCACCTACGCGCTCGCGGAGGGCGCGCGCGAGGGGGGGTGCCGCGTGTTCACCAACACGCGGGTGACCGGGATCGACGTCGAGCGGACACGGTCAGGCCCACGCGTGCGGGGGGTGCAGACCGAGTGGGGACCGATCGAGACCGAGATCGTCGTCAACGCCGGCGGCATGTTCGCCGCGGAGCTCGGGCGCCTCGCCGGGGTGCGCGTCCCGGTCGTCCCGTTCGCGCATGAGTACCTCGTCACGCAGCCGTTCCGCGAGCGCACGCCGGGCGAGCATCTCCCCACCTTGCGCGACCCCGACCTGCTGATCTATTTCCGCGAGGAGGGTGGGGGTCTGATCATGGGCGGTTACGAGCGCGACAGCGCGCCGTGGGCCCTCGACGACCGGCTGCTCGACAGGATCCCGCCCGACTTCAACGGGCGGCTGCTCGAAGAGGACTGGCCACGGTTCGAGGAGATCGCCAACAACTCGCGTCGTCGTGTCCCGGCGATGGACGAGATCACGGTCACCCGGCTGATCAACGGACCTGAGGCGTTCACGCCGGACAACGAGTTCTGCCTTGGCGAGAGCGAGGTCCGCGGCTTCTTCGTCGCCGCGGGCTTCTGTGCGCACGGGCTCGCGGGGGCGGGCGGGATCGGCAAGATGATGGCGGAGTGGATCATCACGGGAGAGCCGTCGCTCGACGTCTGGCACATGGATATCCGCCGCTTCGGCGCCCAATACAGGTCGCCGAGTTACACGCTCAAGCGGACCAAGGAGGTGTACGAGACCTACTACGACATCCGCTACCCCGGTCACGAGCGCCTCGCCGGCCGCCCGCTGCGCATCTCGGGCGTCTACCCCTGGCACGCTGAGCACGGAGCGGCGTTCGGGGAGAAATCCGGCTGGGAGCGCGTGAACTGGTACGACAGCAACGCGAGCGCGGGTGATGCGTCACTGAGACCGCGGGGCTGGGCGGGTCAGCACTGGTCGCCGGCGATCGGCGCCGAGCACCGCGCGGCGCGAGCGACCGCCGCGCTGTTCGATGAGTCCTCGTTCGCCAAGATCGAGATCACCGGGCCGGCGGCCGCTGAGTTCCTCGAGGAGCTGTGCGACAACCGGGTGGCTCGCGCGGTCGGCGCGATCACCTACACCCAGATGCTCAACCGCCGGGGCGGGATCGAGTGCGACTTCACGGTCACGCGCGTCGAAGACGATCGCTTCCAGATCGTGACCGGTACCGCGTTCGGGAACCACGATCTCGGCTGGATCCGCAAGCACGCGCCCGACGACGGCTCGGTCAGCGTCCGCGACACGACCGCGCAGTGGGCATGCTTCGGTCTGTGGGGTCCGCAGGCGCGCGAGATCGTCGGTTCGCTCACCCCCGATCCGCTCGATTTCGGGTATATGCGAATGCGCGAGATCGCGGTCGCCGACGTTCCCGTCCGGGCACTGCGGGTGACGTTCGTCGGCGAGCTCGGATGGGAGCTCTACTGCCCGACCGAGTATGGAGCCGCGCTCTGGAGCGCGCTGTGGGCGGCGGGCGAGCCACGCGGGATGCTCGCGGGCGGTTACCGGGCGATCGATTCGCTGCGACTCGAGAAGGGGTATCGCGTCTGGGCGGCCGACATCACCGCTGACGAGACGCCGTTCGAGGCGGGGCTCGGATTCTGCGTGCGCTCGGACAAGACGTTCGTCGGCTCGGACGCCCTGCGCGAGCCCGCGAGGCTCCTGCGGTGCGTCGTGATCGATGACCCGCGCTCGGTCGCGCTCGGCAACGAGCCGGTGCGGGTCGGCGACGAGGTCGTCGGCCGCGTCACCAGCGGCGGCTACGGCTACACGGTCGAGCGCTCGATTGCGTACGCCTACCTGCCGGCCGAGGTCGACGTCGGCACCGAGGTCGAGATCGACGTGTTTGGCGAGTGGGTGGTCGGGGAGGTCGCGTCCGAGCCGCTGTTCGACCCAGCGGGCGAGCGGGTGCGGGGCTGACCTACGCGTTCTCCGTCGTGCTCTGCGGTCCGGTGCGGGGCCGTGCCGTGCGGTCGCTGGGTGTCAGCGCGAGACGGAGCGCGTCGAGCGCCGGCTCGTGGCGCGGGTGCTCGACGCCGATCGCCAGTTGTCGTTGCTCGTGGGCGTACTCGAGCCGGAAGAATCCGCAGCAGCGTCGTTCGATCGCGATCGTCGTAGGTGCCCGGGGTGTAGTTTAGTCGGCTTTGTTCCAGCCTTCCTCTCCATGTGACCATGGCACGGCCGTGTCGCGGACGAAGATGAGGTCGTCCGTGGGCTCTCCGGGCCACACACCGATCTTGTTGCTGTCCGGGTAGACGGAGACGACGGGTCCGCGCGAGCTGGACATCAAGAGTGTTCGGGCGAGCGAATCGCTTTTGTTCATGATCTTGTGCGCCCCGGCTGCGCCGGCCGGGAAGCGGACGAGATCGCCGGGATCGAGCGTGTGCTCACCGTCGGGAGTGCGAACCGTCACCGTTCCGGCCACCACCAGCAACCATTCCTCGACGTACTCGTAGTGGTACGGGGACGAGCTCTCACCCGGGGCGATGTCGTAGATGTACATCGCGGTCTCGGACGACTCGGCGGCAGACGCGACATCGAGCCGGCCTGCGGGTTTCTCTGCGGTGAAGATATTCAGCGCTTCGATCATGGGGTACCTCGGCGGGTTGGGGACTCGTGGGCAACGGTTGAGCCGACGGAACGAGGCCGAGCAGGTCGGCAGTCTGGACCTGGCTGTCAGTGGCTGCTGGCCGCCAGCTCCTCATAGCGGGGCATGAGCCCGCCCCACCGCGCCTCCGCGTCACACCGCTCCCGCCCGGCGACATGGGCGGCGAGGTCCTCGACGTGAACCTGGATCCCCGCCCCGTAAGCGGCGAGCTGGCCCAGCGGCATGCCGCGTTCCTCCCACACCAGGATCGTCTGCTTGCCGTCGGCGGTCAGCGTGGCCTCGATGGGATGCTCCTCCGGAGGGCTCGGGGTCATGGTCAGCACGAGCAGCCGATGCGGCGGTTCGCAGGCCTCCACCCGCCCGGTGCCCTCCCATCCGCTGGCGAAGAAGCGTGCGCGGAACTCACCGCCGAGTCGCAGGTCGCCCTCGACCTCCCCGAGCCAGCGGGCGAGGCGGCCGGGCTCGGTAAGCGCCGACCACAGGTCCTCGATATCGGTATCGAAGCGGTCCTCGATCCGGACGATGCCCGTGCCATCGGCCGACCTCAGGCTACCGAGGATGCGGTCGCCGTCTCGTGTGTTACTCGTCATCGGGTGCTCCTTCGTTCGCGTTTCCCCCGGGTCACCTCGGTGTTCAGGGCGTCCAGCCGCTGCTCCCATAGGGCCCGGTATCGGCTGAGCCATGCATCGACCTCGGCGAGCGGCTCGGGGCGCAGGCTGTAGATCCGGCGTTGCGCGTCCTGGCGAACGTCAACGAGCCCCGCCTCTCGCAGCACACGGAGGTGCCGCGACACCCCGGGGCGAGCGATCGGCAGCAGCGCCGCCAGCTCGCCCGCGGTTACCGGCCCCGCGCTCAATGCTTCGAGCATCGTCCGGCGGCTCTCGTCCGACAGTGCCTGCAGAACAGCTTCCATGGGACAAGAGTACCAGTCTTGTTACGTAACGATCAAGGTACATATAGCAAGAGACCGAACGGTGCCGGAGACGCTGCTGGCGACTAACTACTTCCTGCGGAAAAAGTGATGGCTGTTTGAGTCACTGATTCCGTCCGGTCCGATTGGCAGAATTCCCTGCAAGTGAACGGGTTTTTGTAAGTGTTCAGTCCTGGGGGCCGCTCATGTGAGCGCGGGGAAGGGGTCATCGCGGGTGTGGGCGGTGAGCAGTTCGCTGAGGTAGGTGAACAGCGAGCGCTGTTGTTGTCGGCAGGTTGCGGCGGCGGAGAGCGCGCGCTCGGCGAATCGCTCGCCGCTGTGGCTTTGGGTGCCGAGCGAGACCTTTCGGTGGATGACCGGTGCTCGGAGCGCTCGTTCGGCGGGGTTGTTGGTCGGCTCGACCCCGTCGATGGTGGTGAAGGTCCAGAGCGCCGGCCAGACTTTGAGCAGGTTGTTCGCGAACCGCCGGTGCCAGCGGTTGCGCGCCTTCTTTGGCGAGGCTGCTTCGAGCAGTTGCCGTAGCTGTGACTGGATCGGCGCGATCTCGGCTCCGAGCCGCTGGCGGTCGTGGTGGGTGTGCTGGTAGGCGCGCCAGGCGGCGAACACCCGGCCGGTGAGCTCGAAGCCTTGCTCGCCGAAGGTCTTCTGCTCGCCGAGACCGTCTGCGTGGCGGCGGAAGTCGCGCCGGATGTGCGACCAGCACACCTGCCGGCGCTCGGGATCCAGGTGCTCGTAGCCGTTCCAGCGATCGGAGATCACGATCCCGGGATAGCTGGTGCCGATGAGCGCGTTGAACTGCGCGCGGTTGCAATGCTCGGCGATCTGCAAGAACGTCGCCGCAGGAGTGCTCGCGGCCCATAGCGCACGGCCCTCACCGCTGGTCCGCCAGCCGGTCTCATCGACATGGCCGCTATACATAAGCACCATTATCGAGCGTAGAAACGGCGTGAGGCGAGGGCGCTCCCGAGTGCCGCTGCGCCCTCCTGCTCGACGGTGGCATGGCTGGGCGCTTCGACGGTGGCATGGCTGGACGCGATCCTGCGGGCGCTGCCAATCGGGCTCGCACCGCTGACACGGCGTCACGAGGCCCCGAGGCGGCGCGACTAGGCCTCGAGCCGCCTCAGGACCAGCTTGAGCACCTCCGCGCGGCTGCGCGGACCGTGATCGGCGGCGATGAAGTGGTTGCCGATCCACAGCGACAAGGCGAGCATGCAGCGCACCTCGACGTCGTCCTCGTCCGGGCAGAAGGCGCCGAACAGCGAGCGCAGGTAGTCCATGCGCCGGTTGTCGACGCGCCGGAGGCGCTCGGCGACCGTCTGTTCACGCCGGGACCAGTCACGGACCGCGAGGTCGATCGTCAACAGGTCGCGGACCGCGAGGTCGATCGTCAGCAGCCCCTCGCTCGAGGAGGCGAGCGCGAACAGACGCCGCAGCGAGGCCCTGGGGTCCTCGCCCTCGACGCGCTCGATCACCTCGTCGATGCTCGCCCGCTCCCACGTGTCGAGCATCTCCTCAAGCAGCGCGCGCCGGTCGTCGAAGTGCCAGTAGAAGCCGCCCCTGGTGACGCCGAGCGCTTGGGCGAGCGGCTCGATCCGGACGGCATCCGGGCCCCCGGCAGCGAGCGCCCGCAGCCCCTCTTCGATCCACCTGGTGCGAGGCGTGCGGGTCGGGGGGGCCATCGCCTATGTCTATCGCGTCCGGCGCGGCATTGACAGCGGCGAGGATGATGCCTACTCTCTCCATCCATACACAACTGTATGGATGGAGGTCCACGCATGAGGCTCCCAAACACCGCGCACACCTCCCGGCCCTGGCGAATCCACGAGCTCACCGCCGATTTCCGGCTCGAGGACGTGTGGGCGCTGCCGACGCCGGGCGGCCCGGACGACTTCCCTCGGCTCGTGCAGCTGATCGCCTCTGGCGACCCGTCGCAAGGCTCCTCCCGCGTCGCCCGCACGCTCTGGGCGATCCGGTGGAAGGTCGGGGAGCTGCTCGGTTGGGACCGCCCGGACGCCGGCCACAGCCCGGCGCGGCCGATGGTCCGCGACCGGTTGCCGGCGGATCTGCGCGACACCCGATCCGGCCCGGGCTTCCACTCGCTCCCCTTCACCCCGCTCTACCTGCTCGACGACGAATGGGCCGCGGAGATCGTCAACCGGACCGTTCACGGGATCATGCACGTCGGCTGGGTCCCGGACGGGACCGGCGGCTACCGCGGCCAGATGGCAGTGTTGGTGAAGCCAAACGGCCTGCTCGGGACGCGCTACATGGCGGCGATCGCGCCATTCCGACATCTGATCGTGTACCCGCCGATGACGCGAGCGATCGGGCGGGCCTGGCGGTCGCTCTCCAGCCATCCTACACCGGCGCACACGTAATCAGATGATTGATTCGCAGTCCCGGTTCGTGGATCTCGATGATTCGAACGACCCGCACGCGGAGACGCCGGGCAGGGTGCGCCAGGTCGCAGTGCCACCGGCCGCGCGAACGCTCAGCACGCACGCTCTCCAACGACTGCGAGGACGCCTTCCTCGTCGAAACCGGCCCGGTTCGAGACCGGACGGGCGAGCAATGGGCCCGAGCGATCTTCGACGAGGCTCCGATCGTCATGCGAAGCGCGCTCCCGTGGGGGTGGTGTGTACTCGGCCTGAAGCTCGGCGAGGCTCGGTCTGATGTGCAACCGGAGAACTCCCTCGCGCGCGCAGTGTGGGCCGGAGTCCCCGCTGCATCGACAGGTCGTTCGGTACGTCCTCGAGCAGACCGGTTGCGCGGAGCAGCGCCGGTCCAAACGATGAACCGGGACGCTGCCATCGGCCTTCTCGACCGACTGCACGAGGCGCAGAACGAGCTCTACGCGGGCGGCTCCGGCGCTGCCCTCCGACAGCTCCTCGCTCCGAGCGTCACGTGGACCGTCCCTGGTGAGAATCGCATCGCCGGGACCTACCGTGGTCTCGAGCAGGTGCTTGACTACTTCCGACGACGACGAGACCTTGCCCATCGCACCTTTCAGATGCTGCGACGAGACATCCTCGTCGGCGATGGAGACCGAGTCGCGGCGCTCGTCGACGGCTTCGCGACGATCCGAGACGTCGACCATCGTTGGTCCACCGTGGGGCTGTATGACGTCATCGATCAGCGCATCACGGCGTGCTGGCTGCTCCCGCTCGACCAGCACGCGTTTGATGCCATCTGGGGCGGCTGAGCCAGGTCGGAAGCTGACGCGATGACCGTCGACTTCGGCCGCACCGCGAGTGATTACGGCGCCTACCGGGCCGGCTTCCCGGACGGGCTCTTTTCCCGGCTTGGCGATATGGGCGTCGGCCTCAATGGTCAGCGAGTGGTGGACCTCGGGACCGGCACCGGTGCGTTGGCCCGCGGCTTCGTGCGCCGAGGATGCGTCGTGACCGGGCTGGATCCGGCACCGGCGATGCTCGAGGAGGCCCGCCGGATCGACGCCGAGGCAGGGCTGCGCGTCAGCTATCGGGTCGGGCGCGCCGAGGAAACCGGGCTGGACGCTGCTCGTTGGGACGTGGTGTCCGCCGGGCAATGCTGGCATTGGTTCGATCGCCCGCGAGCCGCGGTGGAAGCCCGCCGGCTGCTCGTGGCCGGAGGAGCGCTCGTGATCTGCCACATGGACTATTTGCCCCTCGCGGGGAACGTGTGCGCCGTGACGGAGGCGCTGGTCCTGGAACACAATCCGTCCTGGGCGATGGCGGGCGGCACCGGCATTCACGCGGACTGGACACTCGATACGGCTGGGGCCGGCTTCATGGCCCTGGAGACGTTTAGCTTCGATGCTGATGTCCTCTACTCCCATGAGGCGTGGCGAGGCCGGATGAGGACCTGCAATGCAGTCGGAGCAAGCCTCCCCGAGCGGGAAGTCGCCAACTTTGACGACGCTCTCGGTCGCGTGCTGGCCGAGCGCTTCCCCGACGAGCCGCTCGAGGTTCCCCATCGAGTGTGGGCTCTGATCGCCAGAGCGCCGGCTCAGGGCCAGGCGCTGGGGAGCGTCCACGCACGCTGATGCGCGATCGCGTGCACCTTCGAGGTCCAATCCGTCAGTGAGCACTCGGAGGGGCCCTCGCCCCAGTACAGGCGGATCGTCGCTTCGAGGGTTTCCGGTTCGGTGCTCTGGATCACTCGCCAGGTCAGCGTGCGGTACCGAGCGATCGGCGTGCTGAGCTGGGTTGGGCCTGGGTTGAGCCGTGCTGCGCGGAGATGACGACCGTTGTTTCCTTCCACGGTCGCGTACTCGGTCGCGTTCGCGGGTTGCGGGTCGAGGGTCGCCTCGATCCCTCGGCTGCCCTCGCAGCGATAGCTCAGCGAGCCGAGACCGGAGAGGGCGACGATCTGCGTTGCGCGCGCCGCGCTGCTGCCTCTGGTCGTACTCGACGGCTGTCGGGATCGGTGGGAGGTCGTCCTCGGTTCCGGGTGGCTGGCTCCGCAGCCGACAGCGAGAACGACGGACAGGGCTCCTGCGGTCAGGCCGGAGCGGCGCACGGTCCTCGGTTTCACGGTCGTGGGGTCATCGTCCTAGGGCGCTTGACCTGCTTACGAGCGCGGCCGGCGCGGAGGTCCCGCCGTACCTGTGAGAGCACGCCCGGATGGACGCCGGGATGGACCTCTTGCGATCTGTGATTCGTAGGAGGGACGATGTCTTCTGCCGATGTCCCCTGCCTCTGAGCCGATGCCGGGTACTGCCGAGAGTCTCGCGGCCGCTCGTCCGCTGCCGCGCGTGCTCCGACCCCGCGGGCGCAGCGAGCAATCACTGATCCGCGGCGCCTTGGCGGGCTCCGAGGCCGATCTCGAGACCCTATTTCGCAGGCATTGGCCACGCGCGTACCGCGCGGCGTTCCTGATCGTGCACGACCACGCCGCTGCCGAGGACATCGCGCAGGAGGCGTTCCTGGCGGCGATTCGACGGCTTGATCGGTTTGACCGTCGGCGACGGTTCGCGCCGTGGCTCGGCGCGATCGTCACGAATCGCGCGATCGACTGGGCCAGAGCCCGCGCCGCGAGACGCGAGAACCACCACGAGCCACCCGAGCCGGTGGCGCCGCCCGAGACGCCGGCCGGGCGCTATTCGGAGGATGTCCTCGCCGCGCTCGCGGCGCTATCACCCGAGCATCGCGCGGTGGTCGTGATGCGTTACGTGCTCGAGTACACGCCGGGGGAGATCGCGCGCGCGCTCGAGCTCCCGCGCGGAACGGTGAATTCGCGGCTCCGGCGCGGCCTGGACACGCTCGAGGCCAGGCTGCAAGAGAGCGATCGGCGATGAGCGCGAAGCGAGCACTGTCCGAGTTTCGAGCCCCCGATGAGACTGCCGCAGAGGAGCGGGCGTGGACGATCGTGCGCTGCGCCCAATTCGACGGCCTCCGGACTCCTGCCCGACGCAGGTCGAGGTGGCGCCTCGCGATTGCCCCGGCGCTCGCGGTCCTGGCGGCTGCGGTGGCGCTCTCGCCGGCCGGCGCGAGCGTCAGGCGGTGGATCGGCCATGAGCTCGGCGTCGAGCACGCCGCACCGGCGCTGTTTTCGCTGCCGGCGCCCGGACGCCTGCTGGTGTCCGGCCCGGGCGGGACATGGATCGCGAACGCCGATGGCTCCACCCGACGCCTCGGGTCGTGGCCGCAGGCGAGCTGGTCGCCACGCGGACTCTACGTCGCGGTTGCCGGCGGCGACGAGCTCGCGGCGGTCGATCCGCACGGCACCCCGCGCTGGACGCTTGCGCGCCCTGCAGTCAGCGATCCCCGCTGGTATGCGCCGACGGGATTCCGAATCGCCTACCTATCGGGCATCGATCTGCGCGTGGTCGCCGGGAACGGCACGGGCGATCACCTCCTCGCTGCGGGCGTCGCATCCGTGGCGCCGGCGTGGCGCCCGGGCCACCCCTACCAGCTCGCATACCTGACACGGCGGGGAACGCTGGTCGTACGCGACGCCGACACCGGACGGCTGGACTGGACGGCACACCCACGCGACGCACGAGCGCTCGCGTGGTCAGCCAACGGTCGGCAACTCCTCGTCCTGGCGCGAGCCCGCGTGGCGGTCTACGACGGGGACGGACGCGCGATCGCCACGATCTCCACGCCGGCCAACGCGCCGATCCTCGACGCCTCCCTGTCCCCCGACGGGCAAGCGCTCGCGCTCGCGCGCGGGGGCCATGCGGCCGACGTCGTGCTCGCGAACCTCGATGGCGCCAAGCCCAGGCTTCGACGGGTGCTCTCGGGCGTCGGGCTGGGAGCACTCGCCTGGTCTCCCGACGGCCGCTGGCTCCTCGTCACCTGGCCCAGTGCAGACCAATGGGTGTTTGTCCGCGTCGCCGGCACGCCGCGAATCGCCGCCGTCTCCCGGATCGCCGAGCAGTTTGCCCCCGGCAGAGCGCCCCCCGGCTCGCCCGCACTCGACGGCTGGTGCTGCACGACGCAGGGCGCCGCCGGATGAAAACCCGATCCGCGATCATCGCCGTTATCGGCGCGGCCACTGGAAGCCACCCGACTCCCGCGAGCACCGACGACTCGTCAGCCCGACGGGGCTCCGGGTGGCGCGGCGTCGGCCGTGGCGGCGGGCGCTTCGCGCTCGAGCACGTCGAAGGACCACAGTTCGCTCGCGGTGCCGACCGGGCCCTGCCGGCGATGCTGGGAGTGGCCGGCGGCGAAATCCGGGCTCGAGGCCCAGGCACGGAAGTCCTCCTCTGAACGCCAGCGCGTCAGGACGAGGCACACCTCACGCTCGTCGTTTGGCCGTAGGAGCTCGAAGCCCTCAAAGCCCGACGCGTCGGCGACCCTGCCCGCCCGAGCCGCGAAGCGCCGCTCGAACTCATCAAAGCGCTCGCGCGGCACCGTGATGGCGTTGATCTTAACGATGCTCATGGCACGATCGTACGCGGGCCGGGACGACGAGCCCTCGAGCGCCGGTTCATCGGAGCAGATTCGGGCGGCGCGAGCTCCCTTTCGCCGTGATTGTTCCTCGCGCCGCGCAGCGGCGACGCGCCGGCCGGCGGGTTGCGGAACACTCAAGGGCGATGGGCGAGATTCGCGACTATGTTGTCCGCAACCGCGGGAGCTGGGATGGATGGGCGAGGGAGTACGAGGAGATCGGCCGACTCAACTGGGCGCAGGACGAGCCGTCGTGGGGAATCTGGAGCGTGCCAGAGTCCCAGCTTCATCTTCTTCCCGATGACCTGGACGGTCTCGATGTCATCGAGCTGGGGTGCGGCACCGGGTACGTATCAGCGTGGCTGGCGCGCCGGGGCGCGCGACCGGTTGGGATCGACAACTCCGAAGCTCAGCTCCGAACGGCGCGGGCGCTTCAGCGAGAGTTTGGGCTCGAGTTCCCGTTGTTGCACGGCAACGCCGAGGAGGTCCCTCTGCCGGACGCCAGCTTCGACCTGGCGATCTCCGAGTACGGAGCGAGCATCTGGTGCGACCCATACCGATGGATTCCCGAGGCCGCGCGGCTGTTGCGAGGAGCGGGGCAGCTGATCTTCCTCCTCAACGGGGTGCTCGCGATGCTCACAATGCCTGATGAGGAGAACGGCGCCGCGACGGACCGACTGCTACGGCCGTATTTCGGAATGCACCGCTTCGAATGGTCCGATGACGACTCCGTCGAGTTCCACCTTCCCCACGGAGCGATGATCACGCTGATGCGACGGTCTGGTTTCGCCGTCCAGGAGTTGATCGAGATCCGACCGCCCGACGGCTCGAGCACTCGAGTCCCGTTCGTCACCCTCGAGTGGGCGCAGCGGTGGCCGTGCGAGGAGGTCTGGAAAGTGAGCAAGCCCGCCTAAGCGCGCGTCGCCGCCGCCGTTGACCGACGATCACTCGCACCGCCAGAGTTGCCGGCGCCCAGCGACCGCGCGAGTCTTGGATGCGCACTGCCTGTCACGGAGTCGCGGCTGCGCGTCTTGTCCCGGTACATCGCTCGGTCGGCCTCGGCGAGGATCTCGTCGCTGTTCGTGTCGCCATCGATGAGTGCGTAGCCGACGCTTGTCGACAAGGACAGCGTCGTCCCGTCGTCGAGGGTGACGCCGGACGTGCGCGTGACGCGGCGGAGGTCCGTGCTGATCGCTCGAGCTTGCTCCACGTCCGCGTACGGAAGGAGAACAGCGAACTCGTCGCCTCCGATTCGGGCCAGCACGTCCGTCTGTCGCAGTCGGTGCCTCATGGCCCCCGCGACCTCCTTGAGCGCCCGGTCGCCGGCTTTGTGACCGTACACGTCATTGATCTGCTTGAGGCCGTCGACGTCGACGAAGAGGAGAGCTGCTCGTTCGCCGTAGCGTCGTGCCCGCGCCACCTGGTCGCTGACTTCTCGCTCGAACTGGCGTCGGTTGCGAGCCCCCGTGAGCGCATCGTGCTCAGCGAGAAACCGGAGCTGTTCCTGGTAGCGCAGGCGCACGCTGATGTCGCGCGCGATCGTTGCGATGCCGACAACAGTGCCGTCGCGATCGCGGATCGGAGAAACCGTCAACGAGACGTCAACCTGGGTGCCATCCTTGCGTGCCCGGACGGTTTCGTGCTCCTCGATGCGCTCACCTGCCTGTGCCCGGCGAATCAGCTCGGGCACGTCGTCATCGTGACCTGGTGGAACCAACAAGGAGATCGACTTTCCGCACATCTCCGCTTCGGTGTACCCGTACAGGCGCTGCGCGCCCTGATTCCAGAGCACCACGCGCCCCTCGAGGTCCTTGCCGATGATCGCGTCGGTCGAGGCTTCGACGACCGCGATGAACTGCGACGCGGCTCGCTCGCCGCGTTTGCGCTCGGTGATGTTGCGGATCGCGCTCGAGACGAACACTCCGTCGTTGGTTTCAATCGGGCTCAGAGAGATCTCGACGGCGAACTCGGTTCCGTCCTTGCGTTGGGCGCAGAGCTCGAGTCCGGTCCCTATCGCGCGCGTCTGCGTACGTGTCGAGTAGGCGGCGCGGCACGCGGCATGGTCCTCGCGGAAGCGAGTGGCGATCAGCATCTCGACGCTGTGGCCAAGCAGTTCCTCACGGGGATAGCCGAACAGCTTCTCGGTCCGATGGTTGACAAGCACGATCTGACAGTCGCTGTCAACGATCACCATCGCGTCCGGCGCCGACTCGAGCAACCCGCGGAAGCTGCCATTGGTCCACTCCGGGGCGCTCACCGTCGGCTCCGCCGGAACCGCAGTGGGGATCGTCGGTGAGCGAGACGTCGGCTCACGCAGAACGGATCCATACACGCTCATCGACACCGCCCCGCGAAACCTTGAGCAAACCGATCGAATATTGACCATAAGGCAGGGTGGCCAGCGGTGGCCACCCCGCCTTCGCGCGCGTCCCCAGGAGGCGGGATCGCCGCCGCCCAGCGCACGTGCCACGGCGCTCGACTAGGTCAGCCGGAGATCCGTGACCACTCCCCCAGGTACGGTCACCGTCGGACCGGCGGCTGTGGCGTCCTCCCACACGACGTAGTCAGCCGCAGGCAGGCTGCCGAAGATCGCCGTGAGCGTCGATCCGGACGAGGTGGAGCGTTCGTGCACCCCCGTATGGACGCGATGCCCTTCGCCGTCCGCACGGCTGATCTCGATCTCGCGGTCGCGGAAGCGCTCGTCCGGGTAGATCACGAGCGCTCCGCGTCCCGCGCCGATATCGAGCGCGACGCTTGCGCTCCGAGCCGCATGATCGGGCTGAAGCCCGGCCTCCGCGGATCCACCGTTCGTGGCGGCTGCGGTCATGGTTGGGGTCGTGCTCATGCGAGGACCCCCAGCGGCGCGGTCTGGTACCCACCCTGCGGCGTCCCGAGGTACGGGAACGTGGGCAGGTAGGTGCTGTCGGCGTCGGTGAGCCCGTCGGTGATCAGCGACGCCGCCGGGTCGGGAGTGTAGGACTTGTCGACCAGGGGATACGTCGCTCCGGCGATCGCGCGCAACTCCACCGAGACGACGTCGTCGAACACGCGGCGTCCGTTCGGGAAGCCCGCCGGGTCGGCTGGGACGCCGATCAGTCCGAGCGGGTTGGGCGTGGCCGTGGGCGGGATCGCCAGGTTTAGCCGCAGCTCGTCAGCGTACGTCGTCCCGGTGTAGTTCTGGAAACCTTTAACGATCCCTGGCGGGATCCCGGTCAGCAGGATCGCGACGAGATCCGCACGCGCCGCCTTGAGCCCGGCAAGGTTGGGGAACACTGCCGGACCTCCAGGAGGGCCCGGATACAGCACGGGCAGCAGACCTGCGAGCTCGGGATGCTGGACGTACTTGAGGAAGTCGCTGTCGGCTGCCGGCGGCAGGGAGTTCCAGAGGTCCTTCACGCCCATCGGGTTGATCACCTCGTTGAACAGGGGGTTCCCGAGCCGCGACACCTGAACCCAGTCACCGGCCCAGTAGCTTCCGCCCGACTGGTAGATCAGCGACCGCTGCCGGCTGGCTGCCCCCCACACCCCGACCACCGCACGGCGATCCATCGCGTTCGTCGGCGTCCAGCCGCCGCGGGTCAGGTCGCTCTTGGGCACCTTGATCGCAATCGAGTGCACGCCGAACCCGTTGGTGGCGTTGACGCCCGGGGCGTCCGCCATCGCCGCGACGTGCAGGGTCTGGAACGGCCGCAGGTCGCCGAGGTCGAAGATNNCGAGGTCGACGTAGAAGCCGTCGAGCCGCTGTCCGGCGAACACGGTGCGCCCCCCGCCGATCGAATGGATCGCCTCCGTCGCCAGCATGGCGTAGCCCGGCGTCGAGTACGGACCAATGTTGCACGGCGGGCATGCGAGTTTGCTCGCGAGCAGCTCTCGCCGGCCGCCCTGGACGCGCGTGACCGAGTAGAACTGCTTGCGGTTCCAGTTCGCGCTATAGATCGAGTCGATCGTGCCCGTGTTGTAGAGGAACGTGTTCGGGTCGCCTACGACGGTCTCGAAGCTGAACTCGTAGGTGACGTCCGGATAGCCGTCGCCGTCATTGTCGATGTTGATGTCGTAGCGGACGTCGTCGCCGAACTCGAAGAAGTTCGGGCCTCCGAACGGCGCCTCGAGCGGCAGGTAATTGGTGATGATGGTGACCGTGGCGGGATCATCGGGGCTTACGAACGCGTAAGTGTCGGTGTTATCGGCGACCGGGTCCTTGCTGATCGCCGGCGCCTCACGGTGAGAAGACATGTCGTACCTCTGGGAGTTAGGGGGTCGGAGGGTCGGTCAGCGCGTGGCGCGGACGATCTGGGCGGCCAGCTTCTTGTCGCGAACGGTCACTTCGCGGTCGCCCCACATGAACGAGATCTTCCCGGCATGGGGATCCTTGACCCAGGCTACGATCGGCACGGAGGCGGCCTTGCGATCGTGGGCGTCGGCCTGCTCGGCGACGAGCGCTCCGATCACCGTCATGCCCGCCGCGGCTCCCGCCGAGCTCTTGACGAAGCTACGTCTGGTGAGGTCATCCATTGGTGGTCCTCCTGCCTGTGGGTCGTGACGAGAGCGACGGGTCTCCTGCGCGACTCCGACCTCAGGCCGGAAGTCCTTCTTTGACTCCCGCTACTCGACGCTGTCACCCTGCCCTACGCGGCTCCCGGCGGGCTGGATCAGGTTTGTTCAGGATTCACTCACGAAGTGGAAGTCCGAACCCCTCGAGGAGCGCTTTCCCGTCCCCGCTACGCACCTCTCCAGCGGATCTCGCCGTCGATGACCTCATCGGTCGGGGCGAGGCCGAGCGCGCGGGCGACCTTGATCGAGGCGGCGTGCCGCGGGTGGATGTCGGCGACGAGGTCGTGCGCGCCCTGCTCTCGCAACCATGCCGCCATTGCCATGGCCGCTTCACGCCCGTAGCCACGGCGCTGGTGCGACGAGCCGATCACCCAGGCGAGCGCGGCGCGCAACCTGTCGCCTCTGACCGTGACCGTGGCTTGCACGGTGCCGACGGCCTGCCCACTCTGCTCGAGACGCACGATCCAGTTGAACCACCGCTCTGAACCGTCGGAGGAGCGGCCCAGCGCCTGGCGCCGATAGCGTCTGCGCAGCTCGTCCGCCGTGACCGGATGCCCGCCGGTAAACGCGTACAGCGCCGGGTCCTCGAGCAGCCCCCCCATCTCCTCCGCGTGATCGACGCGCAGCGGCTCGAGTGAGAGCCGCGGGCTACGGAGAACCGGCGCGCTGGGCCAGTCGTCCACGCTGATCGACGGACTCATCGCTGCGCTCCGCGACGGGCCTGAGCTCGATCTCCCGGCGCGGCGCCGGCCGCTAGACCAGGATGCCGCGTCCGGAGAGCTCCACCAGGCGTGCGAGCACATCGCCGTAGGCGTCGGCGAGCGATGGATCGTGACGGAGGCGCCACAGCAGCTTTGCATGCTCCCAGGCGAGATCGCGGGCGTCGGCGATCGACCACATGGCGAGGGCGTTATCGACGTCCGCCGGCGTAACGTCGACGATGTCGGCGATCAGACCGGTCTCGAACCACCCCGCGACCTGCCCTTCGACGTCCGCGAGGATCCCGTTGACGCGCTGGTAATCGGCGTGCTCGGGGCTGCCATCCTCCGGCGCCGCGCCGAGCTCCCGGCACGTCTGCACGAGGGCGATCGGCAGGTCGTGGTTGATATGCGCGTTCATGCCGACGATGGCGAACTGGATCGGGGCTCGGTCCGCCGAGCGCTCCTCAACCAGCGGGCGCCAGGCAATCGGGCACGTCGCGCCCGTACCGACCGTCGCCTCGGCCGCGAAGTACAGGCCGGCGAAGACGACGTCGAGGCGCTGCGTGAAGTCGGGGTCCGCGAACGTGATGCTCGCCGCGGCCGCCTGAACCGCTTTGGTGACCTGGAGGTAGAGGCGGTTGAAGTACGCGACGCCGTCCTTGCGCGGCAGCTCGCCGTCGATCTGCTCCATCCGCGCGATGACGTCGGCGATCGTCTCGGATGCGCTCGGCGTGATGAGCCCGGGGTCCTGATCGGCCGCCACCGGCGCGATGCTAGCCGAGATCGCACTGGCCGTCGCCGGAGTAGGGCGGCGCGCGTGAGGGCGTCGCCCGGCGGTGCATCGGTCACCGGGGACGATCGGCGAGGCGAACGACGAACCGGAGCCCGGACCAGGTCCCATCGATCGCGCACACCTTGTTGTCGACGAGTCCGGCCGCGAGGCCCGCCGCGCGCACGGAACCATCGCTCAGGTCGGTCGCGACCCCGGAGCTCTGCTTCGGCCACGCGATCCACAGCCCGCCCGCGGGATCGAGCGCCGCACACCAGCCGCCGAGCCCTCGGTCGAGCTCTGCCCCGGACCGGGCGAACGCGACAATCACGTCGAGCGGCCCGCGCGCCCGGCGACGGACGGACACGTCGGCGGGAAGGGCGCCGAGCGTCTCATCGAAACCGTTAGGAGCCCCGAGCAGCGCGACCCGGTCGCCCGTCCGAATCCCGAGCTTTCTCGGCAGTGCGACCCCGCCGTACCCGGCCGCCGGCCTGTTCACCGGATCGCCGCTTGCGCCGCCACGTTGGCGATCACCGCCGAGAGCTGGCTGCCCTGCCAGGCGGTCGGCGAGCGCCCGGGCTCGTCGGTGACCAGCCGCGCGCCGGGGATCTTTGCCGCGTACGCCTCCCCCACGGCGTGCGGGTGCTCGGGGTCGGCTTCGTCCGCGCTGACGACGATCGCTGCCGGAACCCTGATGTTCGCCAGCTCCGCGAGCGCCGAGAACGGGTGCGACCGGGGAACCGCCGACAGCGCGTCGGCGACCGCTTCTGGATGCTCGTGGAGCGCCAGCCGCTGACGGATCACCGTCAGCACCGTGTCCCGCCATGCTATGGGGACCTCCGGCTCCCCGTACGCGGCCACGAATCCCTCGACGCCACCGGCGCGCAGACCCTCCGCAAGCGCGTCCCAGTGCGCGAGCCGGGTCGGGTCCTCGGGCACCGCCGGGTCGTATGCGGGCGTGATGACCACCACGCCCCCCACACGCTCAGGAGACTGGAGCGACATGTGCAGGAGCGTGTGCGCGCCCATCGAGGACCCGGCCAGGACCGCGCGCGGAATCGCCAGCGCGTCGAGCACCGCCCACGCGTCGAGCGCGAGCTCGTCGTATCCGTACGCAGACCGGTCGAGCGCCGGCGCGGACGCGCCGTGGCCGCGGGCGTCGTAGGAGATCACCCGGTGGCCGCCGCGCTCGAGCCGCGTCGAACCCATCACCACGTAGCGATGCGTCGCGGTCAGCCCGTGCAGGAGGAGGACTGGGATCCCCTCGCCGGTCTCGTGCACCGCCAGCGCGACGCCTCCTCGATCAACGGCGTGGGTGGACACGGTCGGGTTCCTATCAGGCTCGCGCGCGCGTCCGCTCGTCACGACGCCGCGCGGCGAGCTTCCAGGCGATCAGGAGCAGGGTGTGGCCGAACGGCGCCGCACGTGGTCGCGAACCGAGGGCGTCGAGCTGCTGGACGACACGTTGCACGCGCGGCGGCAGCCGTCGCCAGGTGTACGTCAGCGCATGCAGCTCGGGCTCGAAGCCGGCCGCCCGAGCTTCGGCGAGCAGCCTGCGCGGCGAGAGCGGGACGTCGTCGCGGGTGCCATGGATCGCTGTTGCGACACCCGTCCGATTCGCGATCGCGAGGCCCGAGCCGACCGGATGCCACAGGCCCGGCTCGATCGCCACAAGCGCTCCGCCCGGGCGAAGCAGCCGTGCGGCCTCCTCGAAGCACGGTGCGAGCGGGCCCTGATAGACGATGTGGTGCAGCACGAGGCGGTAGAGGACGACATCGAAGGACTCGTCGGGTAGCGCCAGCGCGCCGGCGTGGCCCACGTGGGCTTCGTCGACCCTTCCTGCTTCGAGCACCCCGGCCACCTTGGCCGGGTCGGAGTCGACCCCAACCAAGCGGAACGCGGGAGCGGGGAACAGGTGTCGACCCGGATTCCACCCGCAGCCGACCGAGAGCACCTCACCGCCCGACCGATCGAGCCGGCGCTCGAGGAGCTCGCGCTCGCGGGACATCAGCTGGCGATAGTGGACCTCGAGCGTGGAGCGTCGAGTCATCCGGTCGAGCAGGTTGCCGGGTTGGTAAGGCTGGCTACCGGCTGATGACGTCGCCACGAGCAGACCCGCGCAGGGCGGCACCATTCGTCATCTCGTTGGTCAGAGCGCTCATCGTTCGAGGCCAGCACTGCACGGTACCGAGGCCGCGGCGTCGCCGGCTGAGCGAACGCACGCGCCGTGGGGTCTCGCGGGCTGGGCGACGCGCGCGCCCGAAGATCTGCCGGCGACGCCTCCGCCCGCTCGTCGCGACGTTGTACGCTCCATGCGCCGCCCTGTGCAGCGCACGCCCCCCACCACTGGACGCGCAATCATGGACGTCTCCGAACAGGATTTCGACACCGCCGTCATCGACCGCTCGCGCACCCTGCCCGTCGTCGTCGACTTCTGGGCCGAGTGGTGCGGTCCCTGCCTCCAGCTCGGACCGGTCCTCGAGCGCTCGGTCGCCGCACGTGCCGGCAAGGTCGAGCTGGCGAAGGTGGACGTGGACGCCAACCCGACGCTCACCCGCATCTACGGCGTGCAGGGCATACCCGCGGTGAAGGCGTTCAAGGACGGCGAGATCGTCGCCGAGTTCGTCGGCGCCCAGTCTCCGACCGCGGTCGAGCGCTTCCTCGACGAGCTGGTGCCTTCGGAGGCGGAGGAGCTGCTCGAGAACGGCGATGAGGACTCGCTGCGCCGCGCCGTCGAGCTCGCTCCGACCCGCGCCGACGCCGTCGTCCCGCTCGCCAAGCTCCTCCACGCACGCGGCGAGGATGACGTCGCGCTCGAGCTGCTCGAACGGGTGCCGGGGAGTTTCGCCGGCCAGGGCCTGGCGGCACGCATCGAGCTCGAGCGCACGCGCGAGCCGGACCTGACCGACGCGTTCAGCGCGCTCGACGCGGGCGATCACGCTCGCGCGCTCGATCTCCTGCTCGACGTGCTGCCGAGCGCCGACGGGGCACGCGACGACGTCCGCCGGGTCGTGGTGGGAATCCTGGACGAGCTCGGCGTCGAGCACCCGCTGGCGCGTGAGTCACGGCGGCGGCTGGCGGCCGCGCTGTACTGACCCGCCCGTCGACTTCCGGACTCGCTGACACCGTCGACTGTGGACTCGCTCACAGCGGGAGGACGAGCTGGTCCTCGGCCTGCTCGGATGCAGGTTCGAGGCCGGCGACCCTGACGCCGAGCAGCCGCACAGGGCGCGGCGGCTCGAACCCACGCAGGAGATCGATTGCGACCGGGCCGACCCGGTCGGCGGCGTCGACCGCGTCGGGAAGGGTGCGGCTGCGGGTGTGGGTCGAGAAGTCGTCGAGGCGGATCTTGATGGCGATCGTGCGGCCGCGGCGCCGCTGCGTCTCAAGCGCCTGACACAGCCGGTCGACGAGGCGCGCGAGAACGACCTCGAGCTCGGCGGGATCGGCGATGTCACGGTCGAAGGTCAGCTCGCGAGATTCGGAGATCACCTTGCGGTCCTCGGTCACGGAGGCGTCGTCCTCGAACCGCGCTCGTCGCCGTAGTTCGCCTGCGAGCCGCGCTCCGAACTGGCTGGCGAGCATCTCTGCGGAGGCTTCGGCGAGCTCGCGGAGCGTGTCCACCCCGAGCGCCCGAAGACGCTCGGCGGTCTTCGGGCCGATCCCCGGGATCAGGGCGGGCGGTGAGTCCGCGAACCGTGCGTACGCCAGCTCGCGCGTCAGCACCACGAACCCCGCCGGCTTCTCGGCGTCCGAGGCGACCTTCGCGACGAGCTTGCTCGGACCGATCCCGATCGAGCATCCGAGACCGGTCCCGACGCGAATCAGTGCAGCGACCCTGCGCATCGCGGCATGCGGCGCGGGCAGCCCGGTCAGCTCGAGGTAGGCCTCGTCGAGCCCGATCACCTCGATCGTCTCGACGTGGGCACGGACGATCGCCATCACCTCGGCCGACGCCGCCCTGTAGTAGGCGAAGTCGGGCTCGAGGAACACGGCTTCCGGACACAGGCGCCGCGCTCGCGCCGCGGGTATCGCCGACCCGACCCCGAAGCGTCGCGCTTCGTACGACGCCGTGGTCACGACCGACCGCGGCCCGCTTCCCGCCACCACGACCGGTCGCCCCCGAAGCTCCGGCCGCCGCCTCAACTCGACGGATACGTAGAACGCATCCATATCGAGGTGGGCAACGCACCGATCCAGCATTGCCGGCTGAGGCTACGCGCCGCGGCGGACGCCGCCGGCTGCACGAACGACCAGGACAGAGCCAAGATTCGGTGGCCCTCATGTGGCGTGTGGTAGCTTTCGTGCGCGTCTCGCTACCAGTTTCAGTGGCGCGGCGAAGCCTGATCTTGCGTAAGGGACGGGCCGCTCTGGGACAGACCGGCTTGCACGGACCGTCGCAATCATCTACGTGATTGAGGTACGTGTGTCCGGTGCGAGGTGTCGTCGCTGCTGGCTGGCGACCGGTGATGCGGCGCAGTTGTCGGCAGGTATGCGCTGGCGACGCTCGGAAGGTCAAAACATCGCGGTTGCGATGAGGGCGCGGCTCGGCGTCGCCGACGCGGGGCAAGCAATCAGGTGAGCACCAAGCGTCTCCCCGGCGAGGCCGAGCTGACGGCGGACGACGTCCGTCGCTGGACGCCGCCTGAACGGAACGGTCGGCCGCTGATTGCGGCACACCGGCCACTGATGGCGGCCGGCGAGGCGGCGTGGCTCGATCCGCTTGCGCGCGAAGAGCTCGACCTGATCACCCGTGACATCGCCGTGAGGACGGGCGCGGAGACGGCAGTGCTCGCCGTCTTCAATCCAGCCGAACGGCTCGTCGAGCTCCTGTGCGCGTCCGACGCCGGAGCCGGCCGCGATCATCTGGCGGCTCGTCTCCCGCCGGCGGGCTTCGTCGGCCGGATACTCGAGTCGGGTCGCGCGGTCTTCGAGCCGATCGATTCAGAGCATGATGCGAGCCTGGGAATCGTCAGCTCGGGGGCGCGACTGAGATACGCCGCGGGCGCGGCGGTTCGTCCGCCTGGCGGCCCGCCGGGTGCGTTGTGCGTCGGGTTCGCGACGGTCCCTGCGGAGGACCCCGCGATCGTCTTATGGCTCGTCGAGCGCTACGCGGGGCTAGCTTCGCTGTGCCTGCACGACGCCGGCATGCTCGAGCGCTGGCTCGCGGCCCCCCAGCTCGACGAGCTCACGGGCTGCCTGAGCTACGCCGCGATCCGCGCGGAGCTCGATCGCGAGATCGGGCGCTCCGAGCGCCATGGCCTGAGCCTGTCCTGCTGCTTCATCGATCTCGACCGTTTCAAGAGCGTCAACGATCGCCACGGCCACCTCCAAGGAAACCGAGTGCTCGCCGACGTCGCCAAGGTCCTGCGGGGAGCGCTGCGGATCTGTGACACGCTCGGCCGCTACGGCGGCGACGAGTTCGTCGCGATCCTGCCCGACACCGGCCAGAGCGCGGCGTGCGTGCTCGCCAACAGGCTGCGGTCGACCATCTCCACCACAACGCCAGACGGGGCGAACGAGCCGCTCGACGCGTCTGTCGGGGTCGCGCAGTGGAGACCCCACCAGACGGCCGAGGAGCTGCTCGCAGCGGCCGACAAGGCGCTGCTCAACGCGAAGGCCGCGGGCGGCGGGACCGTGGTCGGGGCACGCGACATGGTGGCCGGCGCGCCCCGCGACGTAGCCGTCAGCGAACGGTGAGATCGTGCCCTGCACGTTCCGCCCGGCGGGACTGCTCAGATCCAGCCCGCGCGCTGTAAGCGTCGACGCGATCCTGCCGCGGCCGAACGCGGATGCATGCACATGAGCGATCGCGCCCTCGATCCGGCCGCGGTGAGCGCGGCGATCTCCCAGCAGATCGCGGCGATCCACGTCGAGTCCTACGAGACTCCTGTCAAGGGCGCAGTCACGCACGTCCTCGAGGACCTCGTCGTCGTGGTCCTCGACATCGAGCTCTCGCCGATCGAGAAGCGCATGATCGAGTTCGGGCGCGGCAACCTCGTGCACGAGCTGCGCCACGCGGTGCAGACCGCCGAGGAACCGAGCTTCACGGCCGTCGTCGAACGTGCGACGGGCCGGCGCGTTGTCGCGTTCGCGAGCCACACCCACGTTGAGCCACCGTTCGTCGCCGAGGTCTTTCGCCTCGGCCCTGCGGCCCCCCTCCCCCGCGAACCGCGCTAGGGGGCGATGATCGGCCGTCAGCTTCGATGGGAGCCGTCGTTGTCTCCGTCCTCCATCAGGAAGATCTCGACGGCGACGTCCGGGTTGTGGAGATTGTCGGACAGAAACGCCTCGACGGTGCGGCCCGTGAGGCGCTCGACACTGGCGATCAGCTCGTCGCGCATCGTGTTCTGGAACGCGCGGCGCATCGCAAGCACCTCCAGCTCCTGGCCGTGGTCGGCGAGCGTACGCTCGGCCTTGGTCAGGCTGTCACGGAGGGTCACGACGATCGTGTCCGGGCCAATCGTCGTGCGGACCCTTGTCGGTCCGCGACCGGTGTATTCGTGCAGCAGGCCCACGACCGCGTTCGAGATCGCCGCCGCCAGCGACCCAACAGGCGCACCGGGCTCGACGGGTGCACCGGGTAAATCGGGCATCTCGCCCGCTCCGCTCTCGCCTCCCTCGGATCTAAGCGCCGCTCATGAGCAAGGAAGACGAGGAACTCGCGAGCCGACGGCGATACCTATCCAGCGTAGCCGATGGTCAGGCGCGGCAATCGGCCTGAGCCCGTCCCGCCGTTGGTCGCCGTCGCCGCCGAGGAAGAAACGGGCGGATCCACGAGCGGCGCGATCGGTCGACAAACGCTGCTATGTTTTGCGCTCGCGCGGGAAGGTCAACCGTTTGGCTTGGTCTCGTGCATGCATGCTGCGGAGAGTCGCGCACCACGTGTGGGTACCGACGGTCCCAGGAGACTTGTCTCTCGACCGAAGGCCGTCGATGCAGGTGCTCTCCCATAACTGGCGTCGATTCGCGACACCGCCGTGCCGCCACGATGGCTGACGGGCGTCGGCGCATGGTGCAGACACGCGTCAGGGGCTCGCATGGGCTCCGGGGCGATTCGGATCAGCGGCCTGTCGGGTGCGCGCACGTCGTCGCCGGACAAGGATCGGCGGGCGCGGCTCGCGGCGCGTAGCGGTCATCGCGCTGCGTCCTCGGCGCACACACGCGACATCCTTGGTCCGCGGTGCTCCACCACGGCGGACCGACAGGCCCGGGAGGGCGAGGACCCGGGCGACTCACCCCCGGCCGGCGGGCGGGCGCCGGCCGGGGTACCAGCGGGTTGACGCAACGCACTCGGACAACTGGGTCCCGTTGTCTGCGCCCCGGGCGGGGACTGCCCCGGCTCCAGGCTGTCGAGGGATCGCTCCGCGTCCGTCATGGTTGACCGTGGCTTGCAAGAATCCCCACCGTGGCGAACGCGGACCGGCTCACCGGACTCGACTCCTCGTTCCTGCATCTGGAACGCGACTCCGCCCACATGCATGTGGGCGCCTGCGCGATCTTCGAGGGTCCGGCACCCACCTACGACGACCTGATCGAGGCCATCGTCAACCGGCTGCACCTCGTCCCTCGCTACCGGCAGCGGCTCGCCTTCGTCCCCTTCGAGCAGGGCCGCCCTGTCTGGGTGGACGATCCGCATTTCAACCCGCGTTATCACGTTCGCGACACCGCGCTGCCGCGACCGGGCGGAGAGGACGAGCTCAAGCGACTCGCGGGCCGGGTGTTCTCGCAGGCGCTCGACCGCTCCAAGCCGCTCTGGGAGCTGTGGCTCGTCGAGGGGCTTCAGGACGATCGCTTCGCGCTGCTATCGAAGACCCACCACGCGCTCGTGGACGGAGTCTCGGGAGTGGATATCGCCACTGTGCTGTTCGATGCCGCGCCGGATCCGATGCCGATCGCCCAGCCGGAGCAGGAATGGATCGCACGCCCGCCTCCGAGCGGGTCGCAGCTGCTCGCGGACGCGCTGCTCGAGCGCGCGACGGTACCGCGAGAGATCACCCGCGGGGTGCGGGCTGCGCTCCGCGGACCGCGTCATGTCGCGGGCAGGATCGGCGACGGGCTGGTGGGAGTCGGGGCCTTGGCCTGGGCCGGCCTGAATCCGGCGCCGCCGAGCCCGTTCAACGTGCGGATCGGGCCACACCGGCGCTTCACCTGGGTTCGCGGCGACCTGGCGACGTTCAAGGCGATCAAGGACGCGACCGGCGGAACCGTCAACGACGTGGTCCTCACCGTCGTGGCGGGCGCGCTCGGTCGCTACATGCGCCTGCACGGGCATTGCACCGATGGTGTCGTGCTGACCGCGATGGTGCCGGTATCGGTGCGGGCCGACATCGAGCGCGGCGCGCTGGGCAATCGGGTGTCGGCGATGTGGGCACCGCTGCCGGTGGGGATGACCGATCCGATCGAGCGCTTGCTCAGGATCCGCCATGAGATGCAGGCGATCAAGGACTCGGGCCAGGCGGTCGGCGCCCAGGTCCTGACCTCACTGTCGGGCTTCGCGCCGCCGACGATCGTCGCGCAGGCCGCGCGGCTCCAGTCCCGCCAGCGATTCTTCAACGTCGTCGTGACCAACGTCCCCGGTCCGCAGCTCCCGCTGTACATGCTCGGCCGTCAGCTCGATGCCATCTTCCCGCTCGTTCCCCTCGCCAAGAACACCGCGCTCGGAATCGCCATCGTGAGCTACAACGGGCAGCTGGGCTTCGGCCTCACCGCCGACTATGACGCCCTCCGGGACGTCGAGACGATCGCGGATGAGCTCGAGTCCTGCATCGAGGAGATCGCTGACGCGGCGAGCGCGCCGGGCGTACGGGGCGTGGGCTCGAGACGGGCGCCCACCGCGGGAGCGGTCGGCTCAACCGAGTGAGCCGCCGGAGCAAGGCGCTCGAGCGCGTCGCGATCGTCGTCACCTCGTTCGCCGTCGCGATCGGCGCGATCGTGCTGCTGTCGGGATTCTTCGCTTCACGCGACCAGGGCGGCGTCACCGGCGTCGCGGCGGGGCCCGGATTGAAGTACAGGGATCTCGGCGACACGCCCCTCAGGCCAGGCCAGGCCCGGTCGGCGTACGACTCAAACCCCCCGACCAGCGGTGCGCACGTGCCGACGCCCGTCCGGTCCGACGACTCCGTGCTCGACGACAACGAGATCTTGTCGGCGTTATCGGCCGGCGACGTCATCCTCATTTACGGCGGGGCGAGGCCCCCGCCGGGTCTCGCGCAGCTGGCGCGGTCGATCACCGGCGCCGCGTTCAGCCCGGCGCTCGCGCAGGCAGGCCAGTCGGTCATCCTCGCCCGGCTGCCCGGGCTCGACGGGATCATCGCGCTCGCGTGGACGAGGATGCTCCCCGTGACCGGGATCGTCAGGGTCACCGATGAGAACGACCGCGCGCTGAAGCAGTTCATCGAGTCGTGGCTGGGCAGCGGGGCGCCCGGTAGCGGCAATAATTGAGCTGTGTCAGGCCTGCTGAAGCTCGCGCTGTGCCAGATGAACCCGACGGTCGGGGACATCGGCGGCAACGAGCGGAAGATCATCGAGGGGATCGACGGAGCGCTGCGCGCAGGCGCTGCGCTCGTCCTCTTCCCCGAGCTCGCGATCACCGGCTACCCGCCCGAGGATCTGCTGCTGAAGGAGCACTTCCTGCGTGATGCGCGCGACGCGCTCGAGCGGGTCGCGGCGAAGACACGAGGCGTCGTCGCGCTGATCGGCTTCCCGGAGCTCGCAGACGATGTCTACAACGCGTGCGCGGTGCTCGCCGACGGATCCGTGCACGGGATCTACCGGAAGATGCTCCTCCCGAACTACGGCGTCTTCGACGAGCATCGCTACTTCCAGACGGGAACGCAGGGAGCGCTGATCTCGGTCGGCGACGCGATCGCCGGGCTCACGATCTGCGAGGACATCTGGGAGCCAGGGCCGCCCGCTCTCGACGAGGCGCTCGCCGGCGCGACGGTCCTCGTCAACATCTCCGCGTCGCCGTATCACGCCGGCAAGGGCTCCGAGCGCGAGCGGATGCTCGTCCAGCGGGCTCGTGACAACCTCGCCGCGGTCGTCTTCTGCGCGCTCGTGGGAGGCCAGGACGAGCTCGTGTTCGACGGTCACTCATTGGTCATCGACCACGAGGGCACCGTCATTGCCCGGGCGTCGCAGTTCGAGGAGGAGCTGCTCGTGGCGACGATCGATCCGGAGGGGCCACGCGGCGTGCGCCTTCGCGACCCCCGGCACCGCCCGGCGGTGCGGCGCGCGCGTCCCGACGTGTCGACGATCGCGAGGATCGCGCTGCCCGACGGCTCGATCCCTGCGGACGGGGCCTCCGTCGGCGGTCCGATCGCCCAGCTCCTCGAACCATCCGACGAGGTGTACGCGGCGCTCGTCCTCGGTCTGCGCGACTACGTGGAGAAGAACCGCTTCGGCCGCGTCGTCCTGGGCCTGTCCGGTGGGGTCGACTCGGCGCTCGTCGCGTGCATCGCCGTCGACGCGCTCGGTCCCGACCGGGTCTGCACGGTGATCATGCCCTCGCCGTACTCCTCGGCGGAGACCCAGGCAGACGCCCGCCTGGTCGCTGCGAACCTCGGCGTGGAGGCGATCGAGCTCCCGATCGAGTCGGCGATGCGCGCATACGAGCAGACGCTTGCGGAGCTCCTCCGTGGGCGCCCCCCGGGCATCACCCAGGAGAATCTGCAGGCCCGGATTCGCGGCAACCTCCTGATGGCGCTCTCGAATGAGTTCGGCTGGCTCGTGCTGACGACGGGCAACAAGTCAGAGATGTCGGTCGGCTACTCGACCCTCTACGGCGATGCCGCGGGCGGATTCGCGGTGATCAAGGACTGCTCGAAGACGCGCGTGTACGAGCTCGTACGGCGACGCAACGCGACCGCCGCTGCGCCGCCGGTCCCGACGTCGATTATCGACCGTCCGCCGAGCGCCGAGCTCCGCCTCGACCAGCGCGACGAGGACAGCCTGCCCCCCTATCCGGTGCTCGACCCAATCCTCGACGGCTACATCGAGGACGACCTTGGGCGCGAGCAGCTGATCCGGCGCGGATTCGACCCGGCCGACGTCGACCGGGTGATCGCGCTCGTCGACCGCGCCGAGTACAAGCGCCGCCAGGCGCCCCCCGGAATCAAGATCAGCACGAAGGCGTTCGGACGCGACCGGCGGGTCCCGATCACGAATCGCTATGGGGGCTGAGCAGCCAGGTCGTCTGGGGCGACGCTGGCCCGGCGGCGCCGGTGCGATCGCGATCGCGCTCACCCTCGTCCTCGCGACGGTGGCGGTTGGCGTGATCGGCGGTGGCAGCTCGGGGTCCAAGACCGCGACGTCGACCGCCGTCGCCAGGCCCGCTGGGCAAGACCCGAAGCCGGTCTCCAAGCCGGCCAGGACCGCTGGGCGCTCGAGCGCGGCTGCGAAGCCATGCCGCAACGGTGCGTCGGACCGAGGGCCGGCCGGGTCGAAGTCCGCCGCGGCGCACGTGTGCTCAGGGACCCGGCGCGGGCCGACGACACGGTAGGGCGCCGCGTGGCCCCAGCGGAAGTCCCGAGGCGAGCCTAGTGCCGGGGCGGGGCGTCCGCTCGCCCCCGCGCTCGCCCGGCGCGCCCGTCGCTCACCGCCACCGTCATCCGCGTCACCGCGCACAGTCGACCCTGATCGTCGGAGATCCGCACGTCCCAGACCCAGGTCGTCCGGCCGCGGTGCAGCACGTTGGCCTCGGCGTGGATCGTTCCGACCGTGATCGGGCGCATGAAGCTGGTCTGGCTGGCGAGACCCAGCGCCATCTTCCCGTCCGGAGCCACCTGAGATGTTGTCCCCAGGGAGGCCAGGCTCTCCGCGATCGACGCGTATACGCCGCCGTGGATGAGGCCCGCTGGTTGCTTGAGCTCGTCGCGCACGGGAACGACGCCGCGGACGGTCGTGGCGTCGGCCGCGATGACCTCTAGGCCGTACAGGGCGTCGTAGCCGCTTGTCGCCTCGTCGGGCACCTTGAGGTCCATCGGAACACGATAAACGTCGGGCACGGCATCTCGTCAGTGGCTTGAATACGCTACTCGCGAATGTCCTCGTTTGACAGCCTTCCCGGCGACCAGCGCGCCGTTCTCCAGCTCGTGCTTGAGCGCGGACGCAACTACGACGAGATCGCGAGCCTGCTTTCGATCGACCGCGCCGCGGTCCGCGACCGCGCGCTCGCGGCGCTCAACACACTCGGACCGAGCACCCGCGTACCGCCGGAGCGTCGGGCGCTGATCATCGACTACCTGCTGGGACAGCTGCCCGACCAGCTCAACGACCAGACTCGCGAACGTCTGGCGAGCTCGGCCGTCGAGCGCGCGTGGGCACGGCTGCTCGCGCGTGAGCTCGCTCCGATCGCCAGCAAGCCGCTGCCCGACATTCCCCCGAGCCAGGCCTCGACTGAGACTGCGATCGCGCGGGAGACCGCAACGTCCACGGCCACGCCCGCGGGAGCCCACCGGCCCCCCGAGGGCCTCCTCGGCCCGCCCGGCCTCCAGGCTCCCGAGGACCCCGGCCTGCCCGACCCCCACGCCGCCGAGGACTCCGGCCTGTCCGAGCCGGAGGCCCCCGAGGACCCCGGCACGCCCGCGCGCCGGCCCCCGGAGGGCCTCCTCGGTCTGCCCGGGCCGAAGCGGCCCAAGGACGGCCGCTCCGCCCGGCCCCAGCCACCCGAGCCCCCCCAGCCCCCCGAGCGTCCCGACGACCGCCGGCCCGCACCCGCCGCTGGGCGGAGCTCCCGCCGCGGTGGCTCGATTGTCCTCGTATTCGGCGCGCTGATCGTCGTGGTCGTGGTCGTGGTGATCGTCGTGATCGCGGGTGGAGGATCGAGCCCCAAGAAATCCAGCCCAAAGCATGCGACGACGACCGCAACGACCCC